>REDA01000047.1 GCA_007693745.1 Balneolaceae bacterium | reverse complement strand
TTGCGTTTTGCGTTTTGCGTTTTGCGTTTTGCTGCGTGCAGTTCGCAGTCCCGACTCCTCGGGGCCTTTTGCTGCGTGCTTTTCGCAGTCCCGATCCCTCGGGGCGTTTTGCTGCGTGCAGTTCGCAATCCCGACTCCTCGGGCGTTTTCGCTTCGTGGGAATCGCTTCGCTCGGTGCACTTCGCGGTTCTACGCTGCGCTCCGAATCCCTTTTCACTTTCCCCTCCCTTCCCTCACCTCCACCCTCGCACTGATCACAACATCCCCAAGCCGGATGCGATCCACCACCTCCATCCCCTCAACCACTTCCCCGAAAAGCGTGTAGAGTCCGTCGAGATGAGGAGTCCGGGTATGCGTGATGAAAAACTGGCTACCCTCGGTATCCTGTCCGGAACTGGCCATTCCCACACTGCCTCTGTTAAAACTGCTGAATGAAGGTTCCGTTGGAATTCTGTACGGCGGACCTCCAAAACCGTCCCTCCGGTCAAAATCCCCCCCCTGAATTACAAAATTCCTCACCACTCTGTGGAAAACCACTCCGTCATACTGTCCCGTTTCACTTAGATGAAGAATAGATGAGACCGTAAAAGGTGCCGAATCCGGATCCAGCCGAATTCTGATTTCACCCTGAGACGTTTCCAGAACCCAGTCATAGTGCCGATCCGTGTCTGTTTCCCAGTCTGATTCCGGATAGCGGAAGGGTTTTCGGGGAGGACCGGCATCCTCCGCTCCACCCGCTGCACCCCGCTCTTTTAAAACGGAAGAAATCATAGCGGCAAGAGAATACTCATTTTTCTGATATGCCTCTTCCAGAAGAGTTTCGAGAACAGGTAAGAAACTGTCGGGAAAGAAATATGGATTGAAAAGCAGCAGCTCTGACACAGATAAAAGACTGCGGTTAAACGCTTTCACTTCATTTTGAAACTGCTCGCTGATCTTTGATGCCACCATGCGCGGAGCCGGGTGAGTGGAAACATAATCCGAGAGTGCCATCGCTGAATGCATGGAGGAAATACCCTCACCCGGCAGAAGCTCTGAGATGCGGGTCAGATAATCTGTCTCAACCACCCAGAGTTTGATGAGATCCAGTACACGTGAGGTGAGATATGGCTGCTCCTCTTGTAAATTCCGCAACAGCGGCAGATTACCATGCTTCTCCTGCCCCTGTTCTACCATCAGTTCGAGCAGACTTATCTCCGCTTCGGGAAACGGATGATATAAAAGTACCGTCTCCCATATCAATTCAAGAACAGAATGGTCAAGCGGTTTAACCTGTTTCAGGGCTTCAAGTGCCTCAAGAGCAACATTAGGGTTGGGATGTTCAAGCAAGATCAATACTGACGAAATATCAATCGAATCAGGTGCCATTTGTGATAAAAGAGCCGCCGCTGTAACTGCAAACTGACTGTTTCGCTCCGAATCAGTCAGTTTTACTCTTTCAGCTGCATCCGCAAAGGCCTCTATTCCTGCAATTCGCAGCAGAAATTCATCCTCTGTTTCCGGCTGGTTATCTCTTCGTTGATAGAGCATCTCCATCACTATCTGATGTGAATCACTGCCGGTTTTGGGCCGGTTCAGAGGAGTTCGCCAGAAACCGTACAGCAGATGGAGTCTCAATTCCTGATCATCTGACCCTTTAATCAGAGAAAACAGAGAGTCGACCTCCTGATGCTGAAGCGGGATGCGTTGAATCATAAACCCGGCTGCGGCAGAGCATTCAGGATAGGCAAAGATTTCAGGGTACCGGACCATCTTTTCAAGCACTTCAGCACTGCCTTTTCGTTTCAAATAGTGACATACCGGGCCTGGCTGAAGTTCACCTGAGAGGAACAAAGATTCAATTTCCCTGCTTGGTTCATCAGTCAAATCCTGATGTGCCAGTACAAACCAGGCCTTGGCTGAGGAATCTTCAACTGCACTATCAAACAGATACCTTACATCAGATGCATCAAGTTCAGCATGCGCCAGCCCTTTCCACGCAAGGTCTGAAATATGCGGATCCGGGTGACCGGTAAAAGCAAATAACGCAGCACTGTCTCGTTCTGCAATCGCTCTCATCAGGGATGCGTCTTCAGTCGTTCCACTGATTTCTGAATCAACATAGAGCTGATGCTTTTGACAGGATGTAACAGCAACTGTCATGAGTAAAACCCGGAGAAATGAATTCTGAAAATTTTTTAGAAACATTTGATTGTATTTTATAAAAGATCTTTGTTTATTGCACATATATTATACATAGTTCAATACAGTCTCCGTACTGCTTGCCTGAGCCGGGCCTGACTGAACACAAAATTAGGGGGCTTTTAAAAAAGAACCCGAACGATATAGCTGCCAGGATAATCAACCTAACATCATGGATAATGCACAATTGACAAGAAAACAGAAAGAGTTTCTGGACTACATTTTGGAATACAAGGAGGAAAATGATATCTGGCCTACCTATCGTGAAATTGCGGAGGCATTTAATTACAAGTCTCCGAACAGTGTCACGCAAAATATACAGGCTCTGTTAAAGAAAGATGTACTGATCAGAACTCAGGAAGATGAATATGATATCCACCCTGACTACGACAAAAATTTTGGGATCCGAAAGAGTACCGGAATTCCGGTAAGGGGGCTGATCGCAGCAGGCTACCTTCAGGAAGCCGTGGAGGCCGATCTTGGAAAAATCACGCTGGAAACTCTTTTTCCGCATCTCGACAGCATGTTTGCCCTGCGCGTGTCCGGCATGAGCATGAAAGATGCCGGAATCTATGACGGTGATTTTGTTTTGTTGATGGATGGTGACATCCGCGACGGAGACATTGGAGCCGTACTTTACAATGGTGAAACAAGCCTGAAACGCATTTATAAGGATAAAAACGGCTTACGCCTCGAGCCTGCCAATGATGAGTACAGCGACATTATCATTGAACCCGATATATTTGAGGAGGTAAGGGTGATAGGAAAATATATTGGTCATGTGAACCGGAGCGGAATTCACAAAGCAACGAGAATGGCCAGTTGAAAGTCACCCTGTTGCGAACGGTACCTTTTTCTTCAAACCTGACTTTGAACTGCATCCTTTTTTGTCAAAAGCCTGCCGTTGGCATCTTTTCGTGACTCAAAAAGCTGGGAATCCTTTATCCACGCCCTGCCGCCGTCTCGCTGAAGCCTTTTTGTATTCTTGAATTTAAATGCCTGTTTGTGTAAATCGGGAAGTATGCGCATAACCATCTTTTTTGATGAAATATAAGAGATCTCACAAAATGTGGAAAGGAAAAGGAAAACTACATTTTTTTATTTTAAATCAAATCTAAAAGAGCTATCTTTCCATTCTGCATAAAATTTACAATAATGAATTAAAGCACTATGTACGCTATCGTAAAAATCGGCGGGCATCAATACAAAGTCACTGAAAATCAGCAGATCTTTGTGAATAAGCTGTCGTCAGAGTCCGAAAACATTACACTGGAAGAAGTTCTTCTGGTTAAAGATGAGAATGGTAAAGTCAGCATCGGATCGCCTGTGGTTAAAGGTGCAAAGGTGGAGGCGAAAATTCTGGATCAGCTCAAAGCTGACAAAGTAATTATCTTTAAAAAGAAACGCAGAAAAGGATATCGGGTAAAAAGAGGTCACAGACAACCCGTCACACAACTGCAAATCGGAAAAATTTCCTAAGCGGAGGTAAATCATGGCACATAAGAAAGGACAAGGCTCTACCAGAAACGGCCGCGATTCGGAATCCAAACGTCTCGGCGTAAAAAAATTCGGCGGACAGGTCGTCAAAGCCGGTAACATTATCGTACGCCAGCGTGGAACAAAGTTTCACCCGGGTGATAATGTTGGACGAGGCGGTGATGATACACTGTTTGCTCTTGCTGATGGCGTAGTCGCTTTCAGAACAAAGGCAAAGGGCAGAAAATTTGTCAATATCGAGTCCGTATAATAATTTTTTTTTGCAACTTTTTATAAGCTCCGTTCACAGAATGAACGGGGCTTTTTTTATTTTGACTCCATGGACTACTCAATCAGGGAATTTCCGGATCTTCAATTCGGAACTCTATACTGTATCGGCAGAAACTATTCGGATCACATCCGCGAAATGAAGTCAGTGGAGACTGCTGTACCCGTTGTTTTTCTTAAGCCACGCTCATCTGTCATACGCAGCGGAGACCCGATCCTTTATCCCTCCGCATCAGTTGAGGTTCATCATGAAGTGGAACTGGTTCTGCTTCTTGGGAATATTCCCGAAAAACTGACTCCTGAAAACGCACTGACTGCCATTAAGGCATTTGCCGTGGGGATCGACCTGACTGCAAGAGACCTGCAGGCTGATGCGAAGAAAAACGGTCTCCCATGGGCAATGGCCAAAGGGTTGAAAACATTCGCACCAATCGGAAACTTTGTGGAGTTTGATCCCGAAAAAACAGATCTGCAAAATCTGGATCTCCGGCTCACAACAGATGGGGAGATTCGACAATCAGGTAACACAGAGGAAATGATATTTTCTGTAACACAAATACTCTGCTATCTCAATCAACATTTTACACTTACACCCGGAGACCTGATTTTTACCGGAACTCCGGAGGGTGTCGGCCCCATCGCTGTAAATGAAAGGATTACAGCTTCTGCCGGACATAACTTATCACTGCTGGAGACATATGTGCGGGCGTAAGCGATTTCTTTCAGCTCTTTTCTCTCTGCTGTTTCTGATTCCTTCTTCTGTTACGGGTCAGAACCCTGTCTCTTTTCTGGCTGATTCAGTCAGCTATTTATGGCCAACTGATGCCAGCCGGCAACTTTCTTCCACGTTTGCTGAAACCAGATCGGCTCATCTCCATGCAGGTATCGACATCCGAACATGGGGACGCGAGGGGTATAAAGTGTTTGCCACCCGAAGCGGCTATGTCTACCGAATAGGAATGAGCCCCAGGGGTTACGGAAATGTGGTGTATATGCGGCATCCTGACGGATCGTTTTCTGTCTATGCGCATCTGAATCGTTTTGAACCCAGACTTCAGGCTTTTGCGGACTCCATACGACTTATTGACTTCACAGCCGATCTTGATATTCATCCTGATTCCTCACAATTTACTTATTCACAAGGAGATGTAATCGCTTTTACCGGATCAACCGGCGTGGGTCCTCCCCATTTGCATTTTGAACTCAGAGATCCGGATTACAATCCGTTTAATCCGCTTTTGACAAATCTTGGTATCCGTGATCGAATACCCCCTGTCTTTACACATCTTGCCATTGAACACCTCGACAACAAAACCCTGCGCCGAACCGGACACGATATCATTACCGGCACACGATCCGGCAGAAACCATCAATTCGGTGAAATAACATTACAGGGACCGGCCGGTCTGGCTGTAAGTCTGTATGATCAGGCAGACGGATCCCCCAACCGCTATTCTGTTTACTCTCTTGCACTTGTACACGAAACAGATACTCTGTTTCACGCAGTGAAAGATCATTTCTCTTACAGGGAGGCGAGACACATGTTTCTGGATCGATCCTACCAGCTTTTGGCTCAAACACGCAGAGCCTATCAAAGACTATACAGAGTTGAAGGAAATCATCTGCCTTTCTACAGATCCGTCAAAAATGAGGGGGTTATCAATTTTGAACCCGGAACCTATAACCTTGAAATCGTTGCCACTGATATCTACGGCAACAGTAAAACTGCATTTATTACTGTGCATGTGGAAAATAACAAAAGACACGGTTCTGAAATCACTTATGTACCTGCTTATCCCCTGCCGGAACATCATCAATCATCAACAATCCCATTAAACCCATTCAGATGGAGCGATTACCGCAGCGATCACAACCACCATTACCTTGTTTCTGCAGAAAATCACACGATACCCTTCGTAAAAATTTACAGACCATTTTACCAGCCAACTACATACAGAGTCGAAAAGATCCTTGAACCGGGCAAAAAGTACTCGATACACTCTGCTGACCGTAAGTTATGGCTCACAGTACCTGAAAACGCACTTTTTGATTCCCTTGAACTGCATCTGGAAATCGAGATTAATGATGATGAAATCTATATTCACTTCGATCCGGACAGACTTCCCATTCAGCAGCCGATAGATTTCAACTATATTCTGCCTGATCATATGAAATACAATCAAAAACTGGCTCTCTTTTCGCACGACAAATACAGAAACAGGACTTTTTTTCTGGGAGCTGTAAACCAGGACGGGCTGATACGCGGCAGACTCAGTGAGATCAGCAGCCTGAAAATTATGCAGGATGGCGTTGCCCCCTGGGCTGGAACTCCAAGAATCGAGAAGAACCTTAACGAAAAGTACATCGTTGTTGTACCGGCACGTGATCAGCAAACCGGAATTGATTACAGAAGATCCGTCATCACAGTTAACGGTCAGAGAGGAATTATTGAATACGATCCCGAAAAAAACTTTCTGATCTTCTATCATCCCGAATTTAAACCCAAATCATCGAATCGGGTCAGTATGGAAATTTTTGACGGAGTGGGTAATCTGAACCGCAGAGAGGTCACGGTGTCTTACTGAGGCTGAGGTTGAGGCTGAGGCTGAGGTTGGGGTTGAGGTTGGGGTTTCCAGGGTGATGGAATGGAGGCGCTTAAAGTTGAGGTTCCCCGGGTGAGGGGCCGGAGGCGCTGAAGATTGCGATTAAGGTTGGGATAAGCTTAGGGTTCCCCGGGTTAACCGGCCGGGCTCGCCTAAGGTTTAGGTTGCATGAGGGTTGGACGCAGTTTTTGCCACATTCACAGGACGCGTTACGGCCTCTCTTCATGCATTACCCTGCTCTCATCAGGCATTATCCTATCCAGTCGGCAGAGGAGCCGATCAGGCCTACAGATGAGCGATACAGCTGATCTCAACCAGAACTTCTTTGGGAAGTGTCTTTACTGCAACGGTCTCCCTGGCCGGCGGGTTTTGCGGAAATTTGGATCCGTATACTTCATTCACAACAGAAAAATCATTCATATCAGCCAGATAGATTGTCGTTTTCAGGACTTTTGAAAAATCACTTCCCGCTGCCAGTAACACCTGCTCAAGGTTATCCATCACCTGCTGAGTCTGATCCTTCACGCCTCCCGTCACAATCTCCATCGTTCCGGGATTCAAGGGTATCTGTCCGGAACAGTAGAGAATTCCATCAAACAGAACAGCCTGGCTATACGGACCGATCGCCGCAGGGGCATCGGGTGTTTTAACTATACTTTTCTTCATCATAACTTTTTTTTAATTGGACAAACAGTTTTGAAACAACCATTCATAATAAATGCAACTCAATGTTTTATTTTCCGGGGATTTTGAAATTCCATTACATTTCGGTCACACTCAAGACCAAAATAATCAAAAAGGTTCAGTACGAACTACATCCGAATGAATTCATATTATCCGAATATATATTCGTCTCAAGAGGTTACTGCACTACCCTAATGACCCCGCATCCAGGCGGAGACTCATATTTTTCCATGCCAGTGACTCATGAACCAATCTATTGACAAACTGTAATTATCGCAAGCGCTCATCTCTATGAATTCGGGAATCTATTGCACAAGCGCATATGAATGGTTACTTTTAATACATCAACCAACCAAGAAAAAAAGACACCCGAAACAGATGAAAAGTTATAAACTATTTTTAATGATTTTTGCTTTTGCAGGATTTATGTGGGCATGTGAAAGTACCGATCCGTTTGTGAATGACGTGATGGTAAATCTCGTGACCGGAAATTTTGATGCAGCCCTGCAGGTTACCAATGACGCACTTGAGGCAGATCCCGGTAATTATGTGGCTCTCTACTATAAAGGTCTGATACTGGCCACACAGGCAGAAGAGATCGCTGATCCGTTTGAGAGAGGTCCGTTCTATGCCGAAGCGCGAGAGAACTTTGAGCGTGCAAAGGAAATCATGACCGGCCTCGAGGAACTCCCGGACGAGTATGAAGAAACAAATGAGACAATCATCGCTTTCTGGGCGGATGAGTATAATCTCGGAGTAAATATTCAGACAGATTCTCTGTTTACCGGTGCTTTCGATGATCTTCAGAGATCGCTTGCTCATTTCCGGAATGCAGCTACCATTAATCCGGACAGCGCAATGACCTATCAGGTTATGTCATCCACTCACTATCAGCTTCAGGATGCCGATAACGCAATCAGTACCTACGAAACGGCCATGAGCCTGCTGAGTCCACCGATGCCGGATGATTTTGAGTATCTGATCAGTCTCTACCTGATTGAGGGAAGATTTAATGAAGCTATCCAAAAATCAGACGAAGCCCTGGCTCTCTACCCCGACAACACCTCGTTTGTACAGTTCAAGGCGGATGCCTACATACAATCAGGTCAGCGGGAAACTGCGATTGAACTGATTGAATCGCTTATTGCCGGTGATCCGGAAAATCCACAGTACCGACGCGTACTCGGAACCCAGATCTATCAGCAGGTGGATCAGATTACCCAGGATGTCTCTGCACTTTATGAGGAGATTTTTGACCTCGAAAGAAATTCCAGAAGCCTGAGTGGCGCTGCACGTGATGAAGCTGAAGCAAATATTGCAACCATCAGGGCCGAAATCAATGAAAAAGAAGCAGATATAGATGCCCTCACACTGATTTCGATCCGCGAAATGGAGAGAGTAGTGGAGCTGGAACCGGAAAGTGAATCAGCTAATTTTATCCTCGGAATTATTTATCAAAACCGGGCTGCAAGCCTCTTTGACCGACGGAACAACGCACCTACCAACGATCTTGTGATGGAGTATGATGACAGGGCAAGAGACACTCTCAGAGACGCACTTGTCTATTACGAAAGAGCAGCCGAACTCAACCCCGATAATCCGGAAAACTGGCGGTCCCTGTTTCAGGTCTATACCACACTTGGAATGGAGCAGGAAGCCGATGCAGCAATGAGAAGAGCAGGTTTTGATGAGTAAACCAATTCTGTTTCTGCAGCAAATTCCACATTACCTGATTTCAACCCGTATGGTGAGCATCCTGCTCACCTTCGGGCTTTTTTTTATGCTCTCCTGCACTGCATTTGAACGCAGCAGTGATTCCGGAACGGGTTTTCACAGAGGAATTGAGAACGAACTCAGAGAACTGAATCAGCAGCTGCAAGCTGAACCTGAGAACGAGACCCTTCTCCTGAGAAAGGGTGAGCTCCTTTTTCAACTTGCCGATCAGCTCGCCGAACCGCATCAGCGCACAGATATTTACCGTGAAATTACCACTCTATCTTCTTCAACTGTTTTTCAGAGGGATCCGGATCTCACTATTCTGAATGAAAAACGGAAACTGATATGGAACAGAGAGCAGAGCAGCGGAATTCGCCTGCACCAGCAGGATAAGAGTGAAGGAACCAACAGACAGCATCAGCAGATCGCGGATCACTTCCAGAATGCTATCGCAATTCTCCCCGATAGCCTTGTTACCTATTCGCTCCTCGCAACCACATATTACGAACGCGGAGAAGTACAGCAGGCGATCAACACACTTCATCTGGCGATGGAAGAAAATGAGTCCGTTAAACCTGAAATCATTGAAAAATTAGCATGGCTTCTATTGGAAACCGGCGACACTGAACAATCTGTTTCATATTATGAGCAGCTTGTCAGAGAGAACCCCTCGAACAGCCATTTTCTGCATGGTCTGGTGAATGCCTATGTCATCAGCCGGATGAATGCAAGAGCTGTGGAGAGATTATCTTTAATGACTCAGGAATTCCCGGCTCGCACCTATTATCTTGAAACTCTTTTTGAACAGTACTATTTCCTGATTGAATCGATGGCAACCAGTTATCTTCAGCCGGAGATGACACAGAACAATCCGGAGACTGCAATCGCAGATATACTTCTGACTGCAGGGAAATTTGAAGAAATTTTCACTTCCTTAAAGGAAAGAGTTCCCATGAGTGAAGAGCTGCACTTCAAGACTGGCCTCTACTTCAATTATCTGGCAGACCTGCTCGACACATTGGCTGAACATGAGAACAGCAGAGGTGAATCAGGGAGTCAGATTTCAGAGAAAAGCGACCTCTCACGCAAGCAGGCTCTCGAACTGATCGAAAAAGCCGCTGAACTAAATCCGGACAGGCTTGAATACAGGTACCGTCTGCATGAAATCTACCTTAGATTGAATATGACGGATGAAGCAGATCAAATTGAGCGTACTCTGAGCCTTTGAGTCCACAGAAAGTAAACTGACCAAGCATGGACAATGTTGTAATCGTTTCGGCCAAAAGAACTCCCATTGGATCGTTTGGAGGGAATCTGTCCGGTTTTACAGCACCTGAACTGGGCGCTGCAGTCTTTATTGAACTGCTTAAAGGTTCAGGGATTACCATGGATCAGGTGGAAGAAGTGGTGATGGGAAATGTATTGTCAGCCGGAATGGGTCAGGCACCGGCCAGACAGGCCTTAATAAAAGCCGGTATCTCCACTCTTACCCCTGCAACTACCGTAAACAAAGTGTGTGCTTCCGGAATGAAAGCGATCATGATCGCATCCGATCAGATCATGCTGGGACAAAACCGGATCATGCTTGCCGGCGGTATGGAAAGTATGAGTAATGTTCCCTACTATCTCCCTAAACAGCGGTTCGGGTCTAAACTGGGGCATGTGCAGGCTCTTGATGGAATTATTCAGGACGGGCTTTGGGATGTCTATAACGATTATCATATGGGGAGTGCCGGCGAACTTTGTGCCAGGGAGTGCAATATAACCCGCGAAGAACAGGATGCCTACGCCACAGAATCTTATCGCCGCGCCATCAAAGCTCAAAATGAGGGCTTCTTTGCCGCCGAAATCATTGCGATGAAAATTCGCGATCGGAAGGGAAATGTCACAATGGTAGAAAAAGATGAAGAACCGGATCGGGTTGATTTTGATAAAATTTCATCGCTGAGACCGGTTTTTGACAGAGAGGGAACCATAACGGCAGCCAACGCGAGCAGTATTAACGACGGAGCCGCCGGAGTTCTGATAATGAGCGGAAATAAAGCCCTGGAGCTCGGCATTAAACCAATAGCACGAATATTGAGTCATGCAAGTGCTGCAAAAGCACCGGAGTGGTTTACCACGGCCCCGGCTGATGCGATTCCACTGGCCGTAAAAAGAGCGGGATTATCACTTAAGGATATCGATCTTTTTGAGATCAATGAGGCTTTTTCTGTCGTCTCATTAATCAACAACAGGCTTTTAAAGCTAAATCCGGATCAGGTTAATGTTCATGGGGGAGCAGTCAGCATCGGCCATCCGATAGGGTGCTCAGGTGCAAGAATTCTTGTTACACTGATTCACGCATTGCAGGCATATGGTAAAAAAACTGGTTGTGCAGGAATTTGCAATGGCGGCGGCGGCGCATCCGCCATGGTTGTTGAACTCCTGTAAACATCCATTCAAAAGCCTTTACAAATGCTTGACTTTTTTGATTTCCGATAGTATCATCTCAAATAAACCGTATTTATCAATCTTTTCGTATCTTGTTTCAATACCTCCAATTTAAAAAGACAGGCTTATAGGGATTCGATACCATTTTTCATCTACTCCATTATTTCGGCTTATATGAGAAATAACTGCAACACTGCAGCACAACATAATTCATTAAAATGAGTTATGAGCAAGCATTATTAATTCCTTCGGAATATCTATTACACAGACGTATGAAAAAAATTTTTATCACAACCATTTTCACTGTTTTTATTCCCCTGTCAACCCTTATGGCTCAGGTCGGTATTACTGCAGTTCCTTTTCTGCAGATTGAACCCGATTCCCGCGCTACAGGAATGGGTAACACCGGTGTTGCGATTGCAGACAATGCATCTGCAATTTTCTGGAATCCGGCCGGTCTGGCATTTCAGAATCAGAGTCAGGTTAGTATCACTCATGCCAACTGGCTGCCCGCGTTTAATGCAGATCTGTTCTATGACTATCTTGTAGGCACTTACCATATCGATGGGATTGGAACGATCGGTGGTCATATCACCTTCCTCAACCTCGGTGAACAGACAAGAACGGATGAAACAGGTCTGGAGCTGGGGCGTTTTAACAGTTTTGAAATTTCCGCCGGACTCTCATACGGTTTCAGGATTTCCGAGACTTTTGCACTGGGTACCGGTTTGAGATACATCTACAGTTCACTTGCTGACGGAAGCGTGAGCGGGCAGGATATCACCCCGGGCTCCAGTGTTGGTGTGGATTTTGCCGGTCTTTACAAGTCCAGACCTTTTGCCCTTGGCAGCCGGGAAGCAACCTTCAGTGCCGGTTTCAATCTTGCAAACATAGGTCCGGGTATTCAATACACAGACAACGCACAAAAAGATCCCCTGCCAACAACACTCCGCGCGGGATGGGCGTACAAAATGGATCTCGATTCGAACGGTCTGAACTCTCTTACCTTTTCGAATGATGTATCAAAAATTATGGCCAGGAATGAGAGAATCAGCACCGACCAGGATAACCCGGAGTTCCAGAATATGGGTGTGTTTGAAGCACTTTTCAACTCCTGGGGCTCTTTCGAGCGCTTTAACGGTACCGAAAATGTAACCGTGTCACTTGCTCAGCAGCTCATGTTCGGATTTGGTCTTGAATACTGGTACGACAACCTCTTCGCTCTCAGAGGAGGCTACTATTTTGAAAATCCTGAAAATGGAAACAGAGAATTCATTACTCTTGGAGCCGGTCTCAGGTACAACATTTTCGGAGTGGATTTCAGCTATCTCTACACGCTCGAAGAAGATCACCCGCTGGCAAATACCATTCGCCTCAGCCTGCTGATCAACTTCCGCTAATCCCAATCGGGATGATCTATACTCTTTTCCAGAGCAGTTCCGGCCTCCTTCCGGTGCTGCTCTTTCTTTTTGGGTTTGGAGTATCTCCCCTCTCTGTAACTCTGCCTTTTGCTGAAGAAGTCTCTTACTCATCAGCCTTCCTCCCCCATTCAAATTCAGCTGTCACGCAAAATAAATGTCTGCATCTCCTCGCAGCCAGAATCGAATTTCAGCCCGATCAAAATCCTTTTACTTCAGGAAATGGCACTTTCGATACGGGCAGCGTGCCCTATCTTGAATCTCCGGGAACTTCTGTGGATGCCCTCCCCCATGATCAGGGGTATTTTGAAGCCCATCTCGAATTTGCAAAGAACTATTTCGAACGAAACTCCGGGAATGGAATCGAAATCAGCTACTCCGTACTTCCGGCTGTGTACAGGCTGCAGAGAAAAATGGAGGAATATTCACCTGTAGGTGAAAATCCGGGCCTTGAGCCTCTCGCCGATCTGATGGTGGACAGCTGGTCGATGATCGCCGAATCCGGTTCACTGGATTTACCTGCAACTCATTGCAGCAACATTGCTTTTATTCTCTTCCATGCCGGCATTGGGAGAGATATTGAATTAACGGGAACCTCCCTCGACCGTACCCCGCAGGATATTCCCTCAGCTTATCTGAGCCTGAACTCACTGCGCGATCTTCTGGATGACCCGTCATTTAGCGGAATTTCAATTAACAATGGATCGGTACTGGTATCCAACACGCTCATAATCCCAAGAACATTGAGCAGAGCCGGAACTGAAGTAAATGGCGATCGATTCGTTGTTCCACTCTCTGTGAACGGACTGCTTACCTCACGCATCGGCAGCCATCTTGGCCTTCCCGATCTTTTCAACACCACAAACGGCAGGTCCGGTATTGGTCGCTTCGGATTAATGGATGGAGCGGGAATCTTCTCCTACAATGGTCTCTTTCCACCGAATCTTTCAGCCTGGGAACGTGTCTATTTAGGATGGGCAGAGCCGTTCGGTATTCAGTATGATTCAGAGATGCATATTGCCCTCGAAGCAACTTCAGAAACACAGCCCGGAGAGATTGGGAGAGTATCCATCTCTTCGGATGAATATTACCTGATTGAAAACAGGCACCGGGATCCGCATGGAACTGGTGTAATTCTGACTATCCGAAAACCCGATGGTTCGTTCGTACAGCAAACATTTTCAAATGAGGATGACGATTTCGTGAACCAAAGCAGAGGGTTCGACCTCCTGCTCGAACCCGGTGTGGTGACAGATGTTTCTCATTTTGACTTCTCACTGCCCGGCGGACTCCGAAACCCCGGTTCGGGGTATTCAAACGGAAAGGCTCTCAACGGCGGAATTCTAATCTGGCACATAGACGAGTCTGTGATCCGGCGTCAGATAAACAGCACCGGGATCAACAGCAATCCTGATCGCCGCGGTGTTGAGGTAAAGGAAGCAGACGGGGCTCAGGATATAGGCAGACCCATTGAAGGACTCTTTTTCCAAAACGAAGTCAATGGTTCACCATTTGACTTCTGGTGGAATGGAAACGATTCTGCCGTAATTACCCAGTCAGGTGATACACTGAGCCTCTATCAAAACCGATTTGGGCTCGATACATTTCCAAATAATTACAGTCATGCAGGCACCCCCTCCTTCTTCGAACTGTACGATTTTTCTGATAACCTGCCAACCGCTTCATTCAGAATCAGGCCGGTTCAACCGGTTGATATCCTGTATGAGCCACCTCAAAGGCTCGGTCTTGCACCCCTGCGAACAACCTTTCAGTCGGAAGATCCATACCTCAGGCACTACCCGCTATCGCTCCGGGGATTTATTAACAGCAGGCAAGAACCTCATCTGCTCATTTCAGCAGACAATGGTTTCCGCATTCTTCATCTTGAAACAATGGAGTGGATCACCCCGCCGGTCATGATAAAGCGTATGCAGCAGCCCCTCATCTTGCCCGGCATGAACCGGATTGCCGCCGCATCACGGCCTGACTTCTCCCGGTCAGATGGGCTGAAACTCGATTTTTATGAAATCGGTGAAAATAAAACAGAACTTGTGAATAGTGCAGAAATACCGGCCAACAACGGCTACCTGAGCTGGTCAGATCCGGATTATGTGGATCTTGAAGGAACAGACCTGCGATTCAATATTGAAGAAGATCTTCTCGTCTCCCTGAGTGGTATTACCCGTAATTCAGCAGTTATTCAATCACTGCAGGCGTCCATCATTGATAACAGACTTTCCATCCGGTCAGGCACCGAAACGTTACAGCTAAACAGCGATATTCGGGAAAGCGATCACCTCTCACTCGGTCTGTTGGCGCAGTCAGATCAGTCAATAGATGTCTGGCTAAATCTGGGTCGCAAACTGCAGATTTACCGGGGTGTCAACCAGTACAGAGATCCGCTCACCATCGTTGAAAATGAATCCCTTCAACGGCCGGCATTCGGAGATCTTTCGGGTGACGGATATCCCGATATCGCGTGGATAAGTGAACATGGCGACAGGATGACTGTCCGTAATCTGAATGGTGCAACGCTGGATGGTTTTCCGGTCAGGGCACCGAAAAGTACAAAGTTTTTCGGTGCTCCACTCATTGCTGATCTGAACGGAAATGGAAATCAGGAGCTTCTGATTATGGGACGCGATTCCTACTCCCTGCTTATTTTTGGCTACAGCAGTTCCGGATCCAAATTGCCGGGGTTTCCCCTTCTTGCAGGAGATGCAGGGCAGCCCGATGAGCAACCGGTAATCATGACTGTAGCAGGGAATTATCTCGCTGCCGTGAACAGCAGCAACGAGCTGATTCTTTGGAAGTTTCCTCAGATTTCCGCAGTAGAGTGGGGATCTGTTCTGGGCGATGGCGTCAATAATAAGGGATCCTATATCAGTTCTGCCACCAGCCCCAATCCTGCCGAACCTCTGCAGACTCTCTTAGATCAAGATGAAACCTACAACTGGCCCAATCCTGCAAGAGATCACACACATATTCGTTTCCATACCCGTCAACCTGCTGAAATACGGATACGGATTCTGACGCTCAGCGGCCGTCTGATCCACGATTCAGAAACAACATCCCGCGGCAGTTTTCCCGAAGAGATCCGGATAGAGACCTCACAATGGGCCAGCGGAGCTTATATCGCACTCATTGAAGCCAATGACGGTAAAAGCCGAGAGTCACTTATGTTTAAAATTGCTGTTGTCAGATGACCATTCAAGCGATCCGTAACAGTGCTTCTTATCTGTCTGCCTGGCAGAATACGAACCCGGTGAGATTTTTTCTTCAGTACTTCAGGGATTCTGCAAGACCCGTTCGTAAAAAAAATCTGATTATTACATCCTGGCTGCTGCTTCTGCTTGTTTCTCCAGTACTATCCAGTGCTCAAATCCGGCCGGGTGACCTCTCTTATCCGAATAATCATCTGAAATGGTTTACTCTCGAAAGTGATCACTTTCTGATCCACTTCCAGCCTGGCAGTGAAGAAGCGGCCCGTTACTCGGCATCCATCGCAGAGATGATTTATGAGCCTGTGACCACTTTTTATGATCATGAGCCGGATCGCAAGGTGAGTATTGTTTTACGTGACCGGGAAGATTACTCGAACGGAGCCGCATTTTTCTTTGACAACAAGATTGAAATCTGGCTCCCCTCGATCGATACCCCGTTCAGAGGCTCACACGACTGGTTCCATAATGTGATTACACATGAATTTATTCACATGATTCAACTGGGAGCTTCCATGAGACGAAATCCTGCAATACCCGCTCTCTATCTTCAGTGGCTCAATTATGAAAATGTAAGAAGGCCTGATGTTCTATACGGTTATCCCAACGGCATCATTACGCACCCGTTTCCGGCTCTTGGCATACCTGCATGGTTTGCTGAAGGAGCGGCACAATATCAGATTGAGGGCTTTCGGTTTGATGAAAGGGATTCTCACCGGGAGATGATTCTTCGCGAGCATCTGCTCACTGAAAACATACTTTCTCTCACGGAAATGTCTCATTTCAGCTCAAAAAACAGCCTTGAAAGAGAACTGGTCTATAATCAGGGATTTGCGTTTGTAAGCTGGCTGACAGAGAATTTCGGAGAATCGGTAATCGCTAAACTGACCGCTGCATCTGCCGAGATGTCGAAGCGGAATTTTAACCATATACTTAAGTCTGTGACGGGATCAGAAGCAGATGATTTATTCGAAAGCTGGATACAATATGAGTTGAATCGGGTCAGAGAAGAATTGCCGGAAACCGTTCAGGACATACCGGAAACCGTCTCGGATAACGGGTTTCTTCATTTTCACCCTCAGCGCCCGCCAGACAGTAACATGACTGCATATCTGTCGAATCAGGGCAGGGACGACAATCGACTCTCACTCATATTCAGGGAAGAGAACCCCGGAACGGAGAAGGCTCCGGCCGGTTTTATTCATCCACCAAACGACTCTCCATACAACTATGATGAGACCCGGTTTTCCGGACGATTCTCCCCGCGAGCAGCGAACCGTTTCAGTTTTTCTCCGGATGGCAGCACTGTGGCATACAGCAGGCACAGCGTAAACCGACTGGGTGAGAACTATCTTGATCTCTGGCTCTACTCAATAGATAGCAGTGAGAGTGTCAGGCTGACAAAGAACGGCAGACTACAGGATCCGGCCTGGCACCCCAGTTTACCCATTCTGGCGGCTATTCAGCATCAAAACGGGACTCAAAACCTGGTTACGGCAGATGTTGCGACCGGCGATATCGCAGTGCTTACCCGATTCTCAGAATGGGAAACCCTTTACACTCCGGTTTGGGCGCCCGACGGAAAAAGCCTCTGGTTCTCCAGAGGGAACAGATCCAATCGCGATATCTGGATTCTCGATATCGAATCAGGAGAAATGAAACCTCTGCTCTATCACAGCGGGATCGACTTTCGGGATCCATGGCCCGGAGTCGATGGAAAGTGGCTTTACTTCTCATCGGATGCAACCGGCATATTCAATATCTACAGACTTCGCCTCGAAGATCAGATGATACAACAGGTTACACAGTTAAGAGGGGGCGGATTCATGCCCTGGAGCGATGGAAAGACTCTTCTTTTTTCTGAATTCAGAGGCAACGGATATCAGATTTCTGAAATGACAATTCAGGGTGAAATGGATTCTTCGCTTCTTTTAAGAATGGACGATTTCATTCCCGAAGCATCTGTGCAAACTAAGCTCTCAGGTCAGCTGTACTACTCGGCAGTCTCTTCGATTTCAGAGGAAGAGAATAACGTATTTGAGATTCGTCCCTACAGCGAACGGACTACCGGTCTGTCGATTTTTCCTGTTCTTCGAATCGATGCCTACAGCCGCACTTACGGAAGTAATTTTCAGCTGATACGAAATCGTAATGCCGCTCTTCTTGGGAAAAACCTCTGGCGTGATTTGAAACTGGGCGCCTATTTATCTGTCCGTGATGTTACGGAACAGATCTCATTTTTTGGCGGGGCACTTTTTGGTCCGGGCTCTCAGCCTGCAGACAGTTTTGCAGGCTTTTTCTCCCCAACCCGCCTCAATAAACTGGATCGGGATCTTTTCTTCATCGTGGAACACCGAGGATTGCCCTTTATACAAAGAAGCTGGTCACCAACAGTCTCTTTTGAAGTTTATAACCTCACACGAAGTGTTAAAAACGGGTTTACAATCGATGAGTTTCCCTGTACCTCCTGCCTGCCGGTGGAGAAACCGATTGACCTGCGATACTCCATGTGGGAAGCAAGTCTCTGGTTCCGCAGCAAACTCAGCCGCTGGAGTCTGCTGGAAGCAGGTTTTATCAGGTCACCCTACTCGGTAACGACTGAGCGGTTCTTTTCAGAGGAGTACCGTCAGACCATACCGGGCAGCACCACCGAATATTTTCGCGGCACTACCTTCTCTCTTGCATGGATTACAGATCTGCAGCAACCTCACAAGCACTCTGATATGTTTCCGGCAGGATTAAACGGGACGATCGGTTACCAAATACAGAACGGGCGGCTTCTGCAATCCTTTGATGTGGAAGATGGATTGCTGACACCCAATTACTCGCGCGACATCAATCATTCTGTGCAGGCAAGACTGGGAATCGGATTTAAAACAGGGGAAGCCGGCGGGATGATGGTAAGGAGCCGTTTTTTCAGTTATCTCAACAATCCGGATGATTCTTTCTATCTCGATTATACAGGTGGACTGGGTGGAATGCGTTCCTACCCGACGTATGCATTAGGAGGCAACAGAACATTTTTCTCAAGATTCTCACTGCTACAACCGGTGTTCACACGACTGGATCGTCAAATTAGCGGATATTCTCCGGACAAACTGTTTGCCCATCTGTTTGTTGAAACAGCAAATGGGTGGGGAGGACCGCTCGAAACCGGGAACCGGCTGAAATACGGATTTGGAGCCGAGCTTCGACTTTCACTCAACTCTGATTATCTTTTCCCATTAAAGCTCTTTGTCACATCAGCATACGGACTCAGCCGCTTTGATCTCTCACTGCCTCCTCAGTTTATCACACCGGGTGATTCAGGAACAGTTACGTATGGGAGGCAGCTGATTTTCTATTTTGGTTTAACTTTTGATTTTGATCCATTATGAAGGGACTCTCCTCTTCTATTCTTCTTTTTGCCTTCATAACACTCCTGAGCGGAAAGGTGCTTGCAGGGGATATTGACTCCAATGTCAAACAAATAAGTGACACTGCTGTAACCACTCAGGAGCTATACATTGTAACACCTGTGCTTCTTCGCGTTCCTTACCCTTCTCAGGCATTTCACGATGTAAAACCCTCTTTTTTCGAGCGGCCCGGATCCCGGTTTATTAGTTCATTGATTCTGCCCGGAAGTGGACAGTTTGCTAATGGTAACTGGGTGAGGGGCGGGATTTATCTTATTGCGGAAGCACTCTCCATCTACTATGTGCTGGAGTATCAAAACCGGGGTAAACAGGGTGAGCGCTCTTATGAACGGTTTGCAGATCAAAACTGGAGTGTGATTCAGTATGCCAACTGGCTGATTGAATATCACGATTATCACAAAATTGAGAACCCTTACCTGAAACAGCTCAGGGAGATGCTCAACGGTATCTCGCCTACCTTTAACACCTCTGTGGAGTGGAATCAGATCTCCCTCTCACTGCTCAGAAGCGTGGAACGCAATACCCCCTACCACACCACGGATGAACTTTTTGCCAGTTTGTTTTCCCACACCCTTCCCGATTTTGGCTCACAGCAGTATTATGAATTGATTTCAAAGTATTATCAGTATCAGGCTGGCTGGAGAGATTATGGCTCATTCCACAACAGTCTTGGGCATCTGGGTGACCAGTTTGGCCAGCGATTCCGGATTGACAGAAACGGAAACTATGCGAGTCCGCTTTTCTATGAAGGAGTTGAGAGATCATTTCTCTTCAACGACAACTTCAGGAAAAGTAACCGGTTTAAATCCCTTCTGATTGCAAACCATTTTATTTCAGCTTTTGATGCTTATTTTACACTCTCAATGAAACAAAACCGGCTAAATGTCACTCCAACATTCTATCCGGGTGAACAGGTTAAAGTTTTACTAACGTTTTAATCCGGTTTAAAAAGCACAAATAACAGAAAATCAGTCACTGAATCGGGAACAAAAACCGTACATTTAATGATTCCGTGAAAAACCTGTGTTGCGTTATAATCAATCCGGGAAAGAGCAATCCGAGTCGAATGAAACCGTATATATCAAAAATTTTCACAAAAAAAATCATGCTGATGCTGGGTGGACTGTTCACTGCCGGCATCGCTCTGGCACTGATTGCAGATCTGCTTATCATGCCCTATTACACCAATTACAATCAGGGAATCACTGTTCCGGATGTAACAAAAATATCTCTTGAAGAGGCAGAAGAAAAGCTTGTAAACGCGGGACTGAGATTCGAGATTCTGGACAGGCGAGCAAATAGTGCCTATCCGGCGAACTATATTATCGATCAGGCGCCCACAGCACGTCAAATCGTAAAACCAAACAGAAAAATATACCTTACAGTCAACACGGCAGTCACGCCTCAAACTGTAGTTCCGGAGGTGGTGAATCTCTCTCTTCGTAACGCCGAAATCCAGCTCGAAAATCACGGTTTGACAGTCGGAACACGCAGTTATGAATCTTCCAGGTTTCGTAATACTATTTTACGGCAGTCGGTTGCAGCCGGAGACACGGTAGCGAGGGGTACAGTAGTGAACCTTGTGGTAAGTGACGGACTGGGTTCGAGACTTGTAGATGTGCCGGATGTGAAGGGATTGCGTCTCACCGAAGCGCAGCAAGAGATCATCCGTGCCGGACTCAGGGTCGGTGAAATACGATTTGAGCCCAGTATGACGGTATCCCCCAATACGGTTATCTCATTCACCCCTTCAGAGCCTCAGCTCACAGAGGGTGAAGCACTCTTATTGATTGTGGCCGAGAGGTTTGATGCCCGTGAAGAGATTGAATCCGGAGCCATTATTGATGATACCACTGCAGTGAACAGCAATAATAATCTGGAAAATAATTAATCATTATGGATACTGAATATCCGGTAATTGCACCATCCATTCTTGCCGCCGATTTTTCAAGGCTGGGAGAACAGATCCGGGAGTGTCTGGACACCGGCATCAAATGGATCCACTGCGACATCATGGATGGCCATTTTGTCCCCAATATCAGTTATGGACCGGGAGTGGTCTCCACTGTCAGGGAGATCGCCCCTGAGGCTTTTCTGGATGTACATCTGATGATTGAAAACCCGGATCAGTACATTGAGGATTTTGCAGATGCAGGAGCCGATCTGATTTCCGTTCATTATGAAGCCTGTCCACATCTTCACCGAACACTGCAGAACATCCGTGCCAATGGGTGCATGACCGGTGTCGTGGTCAATCCGGCTACGTCTGTTGATCTGCTTCTCCCCGTTCTGCCAGAAGTGGATCTCGTTCTGGTGATGAGTGTGAATCCGGGATTTGGCGGGCAGAAATTTATTGAATCGAGTTATCAGAAAATTGATACACTTTACAGATACCGTGAACAACACGGTTTTGGATACCTCATCGAAGTGGACGGTGGTGTAGGACTTGAAAACAGTTCTCAACTCACCCAAACAGGAGCCGATATCCTTGTTGCAGGAAGCAGTATATTTAAATCAGAAAGCATGGCCGTACAGATCCGTAAAATCAGGGAATCAGCCAGAGACGGGCACGCTGCCCGCGCGTAGAATGTTACGTTATTTAAAGCCAACAAAATAAGTAAATACACAAGCGTCAACCTAAATTCATTCATTTACCACTATCGAAACCTCACTTCAACTTACCGAAGATACTTTTCTCATCAAATCCGTTGATCCTGTGGTGATACTGGGGTTTGGTGACAAGCACCTGATCCAGCTGGATCGTGCATTTCCTTCAACCAAGATCACTGCCCGGGGTCACCGGATTAAAATACTGGGTCCCGAGACTGAGGTTGAAATGATCCTCAATATACTAAAGGAAATGACCCGGATAGCAAAAATGAACACCCAGGTCGAGAGCAGTGATATTATCACACTCCTTGCACTCTCAAACCGAAGTTTTGAGGATTCGGGACAGGCCGGAAAGAAAGGCCTCAGAAAAGAAAAGTCCCCGAAATACCAGATGGACACCGGTGATGTGATCCTTCACACCTACACGGGTGAAGCAATCACCGCAAAAACACCGGGACAGCGCGACATTGTCATAGCATCGGAAACCAACGATATTTTATTCACGATTGGTCCGGCCGGTACCGGGAAAACCTACACTTCCGTAGCGCTGGCTGTTAAGGCACTGAAAGAGCAGAAAGTAAAAAAAATCATTCTTGCCAGACCGGCAGTGGAAGCCGGGGAAAACCTTGGGTTTCTGCCGGGCGATCTGAGAGAAAAAATTGACCCCTATCTCCGGCCCCTTTATGATGCGCTTGAAGAGATGATCGAATTTGACAAACTGGAATTTCTCCTGCAAAAAAATGTGATCGAAATTGCCCCCCTGGCCTACATGCGGGGCCGAACGCTGAATAACGCATTTGTGATACTGGACGAGGCACAAAATGCCACAAACACACAAATGAAGATGTTTCTGACCCGTATGGGTTTTAACAGTCGTGCAATTATTACAGGAGACATCACACAGACCGATCTCCCCAAGAAACAGGAATCAGGACTCATATCCATTCAGAATATTCTGAAACAGATTGACGGGATCTCCTTTGTCTATTTAGATCAGAAAGATGTGGTTCGGCACAAGCTGGTTCGGGATATCATCGATGCCTATGAAAAATTTGAAAACAAAAAGAGATAGCTAACAGAATTCTCACCCGAGCATGAGTCAGGTTACCGTTACACCACTTTACGAAGGGACATTCGCAGTTGGAATGGATAAGGTATTCAACCGGATGAATCGGCATGATGCACCACCAAAGGCGACATTAAAGCTCTCCATCCATCCTTTTCTCATCCGGGACGAAGCGTACACTATTCTCTTCGATGCCGGACTCGGCGACCTGGTGAGTCCCGATTCTGATATCGATGTACTTCTCGGAAATCTGGAGGAGCAGGGAATTTCAGAGTATGATGTTACCGATATCTTTATAAGTCATCTCCATTTTGACCATTTTGGTGGCCTTGCCCATCGCAAAAGCGGTTTCTGGGAGCTTACGTTTCCCGATGCACGCATCTGGGTCTCGGAAGAGGGTTGGGCCAAGAGAAAGCGGTATATCGATCAGCAGAGGGAAGAGTATGCTGATTTCTTCTACTTTCTGGACAGCCGTGCTGATCTCCATTTTCTGCCCGACGATTCACGTCCCATTCCACCCGTACGTGTATGGAAATCAGGTGGTCACAGTGAACACCACCAGGTGCTCTTTTACGAGAACGGAGAGGATCGGTTTCTTATGGCCGGAGATGTGATCGGCCGAAGAATTGCTGTAAACCGAAGTTTCAAAGCCAAATTTGACTTTGACCCCAATCGAAGCATGGATGTTCGGACGGAATTAAAAGAACTTGCATACGATGAAAAGTACAAGATCCTTGCCTATCACGAAACCGACCACCCCGTCTTTCAGTTGAGCGGTTATGAGCAAAAAAAGGGTTACTCAGTCGAACATCTATGAAACTTCTGCCCGATACCATCCATCCGATAAAAAAGTATCTGATCAGAGAGGGTTTTCCTGATCAGGCAGAAGCCGTTGTCATTCTCGGATCCGGTCTGGGAGGTTTTACAGAAGCCATTGGCAATCAAGTGGCAGTGCCCTATGCTCAGATTCCCGGATTCCCGGAAACCACAGTACAGGGGCACTCCGGAGAACTGATATCCGGCACGGTAAAAGGGAAACAGATCATAGCTTTTTCGGGCCGGTTCCATCACTATGAAGGGCACGCCTTCTCACGAACTGTCCTTCCCGTTCATCTTGCAGCTTCATTTCTTTCAAAAAAGATCATCATCTCCAACGCTGCAGGAGCCATTAATACCCGTTTCAATGTGGGAGACCTGATGGTGATTGAAGATCTGATCCGACCCTTTCACACACTCTCCGTGATGCCCGCTCAGCCCTATCGCTACAACCTCTACCCGGTAGCCGACAGAGTACGTTCGATCGCCACCGGGATCGGACTGGAGATTCAGCGGGGTACCTATATCTATGTCAAGGGGCCCAATTATGAATCCAAAGCTGAAATCCGTGCCTTCCGGGTACTGGGTGCTGATGTGGTTGGCATGAGTACGGCGGCAGAACTTATGGAGGCCGCACGAATCGGGTTGCCGGCTGCGGCCATTTCACTGGTCACCAACATGGCTGCGGGTGTTCAGAAAGGGAAACTTGATCACTCCGAAGTGAAAGAGGCTGCCGAATCACGGAAAAGTGATTTTACACGGCTGGTGACTGAATTAATTCTGAAGCTGTAAATACGGTTTCATCTCGTCATTGCGGTCTTGTGGGGCTATTTTTTCCGGTTTTCGGAAACTGTATCAACTCCGGGAAGAGTTGATTGACAAGAGAGAGACATCGGATGAAATCGATCAAACGGTGCCAGATATACTCTGATAACTACAGGAAAAGCAGCATCAGTCCAATTAAATTAAACTGCGCTGATTACCATAACGGCTCAGGTACTGCTTCATCTTCACCTTTTTTCTGGTATTTTCGCTCGCCATATAGCGAAGTTTTCCAAACACCGGCCTCTCCTGCCAGGCCCGGTCGAACCGGCCGAAGCACCAGAAAATCCCGGAATAACTGTTGGGGTCCCGCCCGTCAATCGCATACAGGTTATTTAGATCGATCAGATATTGCAGGGCTGTTTCAGGGTCAGGCGTCCATTCAATCACTTTTTTACCCCACAGCATTCGCAGGTAGTTATGAATGAGTCCCTCCTCTCTGAGCTGAGTCTGTGCTGCATTCCAGATCTCATCATGAGTTTGTGAAGCGGCAAGCTCCTCATAACTGTAATTCCATTCCCTGGTATCCGATCTGTGATCATTCATAGTCTGAACCGCCCAGTCGGGCAGACTGTTAAACTGGTCATAGTCATCGCGGTGATGTGCAAAATGAAAACCCACTTCACGCCAGGTGATGAGTTCATCCAGAAAACTTTCAATACTCGAATTCCCGTTAAAAAAGCCACCGGAAGATCCGTTGTTATAGGTAATTCGATCCAGATCCCACTCCTCTGGCTGATATTTCAGAACCTCCTGCACAATCTCATATGCAGAGATTTTCCCAAAATGAAGCCAGGGGCTCAACTGACTGGTCATTTTCACATCCGGATGGTTCCGCTGATCACCGTAGCTGAGCAGAGCTTCTGAAATAAATCCTGACAACCGGTCGAGAGCTGCTTTACGCCCGCCATGCATGGATACCGGTTTTACAGAGTGATCAATCACCAGACCTGATACAAACCCTTCAATGCCGTTGAGAACCTCCTCTGTATCCGGTAAGCCGTCAAAAATGGCTTCGGGGAGAACTATACCGGAACGGTTTTCAAGCATCTCAAGCGGATCCTTTTGAGGAGGATGGGTAAACGCCTCCACAAAATGTTTCTGCATGATCTTTCGAAAGAGATAGGCACTGTACGGGTCCTTATCGGTTAGGCCGAGCGGGATCAATCCGTTACTGTCAACCGTATAGTAGGGAACTTCTACCCGGGCAGGATAGGTATCATTTCTTTTTTTCATGATAAAGACCGGATACTCATCGGTAATCAGCATGGAAGCCCGGCCGGCAAGGTTCATTATAAGCTGGTCATACTGCCCGGTTTCGTGTTCTGCGAAGGGCAGATAATTGAAAGAGCGGTGGTCAACGGTATCAAAGTGCTCTTTCATACCCTGCAGCACGAAAGTGTGAGAGCGGTCGGATGCCCAGGGATAGTCGCAAGAGAAAGCCTCCAGAATCAGCAGAGGTTTTCCAAGTTTATTGGCCCAGCCAACGGCATATTCCAGGGCGTAATTATAGTTCAATCTTCGGTTGATCTGCATCCAGTAGAGTACAAATTCCCCGTCCGGATTGGGATCCCTCTGATTGCGTTTAAAGACACGGTGGCTGTTAATATTCTTCATAGAAGAACAAACCGCGATTTCAGAAGATACATTCCAAAATTCAGGTAGTGGATTTTTAAGCTAAGCCATCTCCTTTCTCTTTTTTTCCCTCTTTCTGTCATTTTCATCCAGATAGAGTTTACGGATTCTGAGGCTCTGCGGGGTCACTTCCAGCAGTTCATCGTTATCCAGAAATTCCATGCACTGCTCCAGACTCATTCGTTTTGCCTGAGAAATCTTCACAGAATCGGCTGTTTGTGTGGCCCTGTGGTTGGTAAGGTTTTTCTTTTTTACCACATTCACCACCATATCATCCCCTCGCTTGTTGATTCCCACAACCTGCCCCATATAGACCGGATCTCCCGGCTCGATGATAAACTGACCGCGATCCTGCAGTCCTTCGAGTGCATAGGCTGTCACATCACCCTGTTCCAATGCGATGAGGGCACCTCTTGTCCGGCCGGAGATATCGCCCGCATAGGGTTCATACGCATAGAACTGCTGATGCATGATACCGGTTCCGCGGGTCTCGGTCATCATTTCACCCCTGAAACCGATCAATCCGCGGGAAGGAACCTTAAATTCAATACGGTTATTTTCTCCTTCCTGAGCCATAGAGGTCATAATTCCCTTTCGGCGCTGCAGGTTGTCGATCACTTTGTTACTGTAATCTGTATGTACATCGATTACCACCTCTTCAAACGGTTCATGAACATTTCCGTTCACGTCTCTGAAAAGCACCTCGGGTCGCGACACTGCAAACTCATACCCCTCACGCCGCATCGTTTCAATAAGGATAGCCAGTTGAAGCTCTCCCCTGCCCGATACCTTGAAAATATCGGGGTTATCGGTCTGTTCAACCCGAATTGAAACATTGGTGCGAATTTCCCTGTTCAGCCGGTCTTTTATCATATTGGATGTAACGAAATCCCCCTCCTTGCCAGCGAAAGGTGAGTTATTCACCCGGAAATACATCGCCATGGTTGGCTGGTCGATATCGTAATAGGGAATCGGTTCCGGATCGGAGATATGGGTGAGTGTGTCGCCAATTTCCACTCTGTCGTACCCTGCCAGTGCGAAAATGTCACCGGCACCAGCATCTTCAACAGGTTCACGCTGTAATCCATTGAAGGTAAACAGCTTGGTTGCCTTGGCCTTCTCCTTCTGATTGCCCTTACGATCCACAAGAACGATTTCCTGATTCAGGTGGATGGTGCCCTGCTCCACTCTTCCAATGGCGATCCTTCCTACATAATCGTTCCAGTCCACATTACTCACAAGCATTTTGAAAGGGACATCTGTTTTCTGCTCAGGCGGAGGAATATGCTCAATAATTTTCGCGAACAGAGGGTCCAGATTGTCGTTACTGTCAGCCAGATCTTCCTTTGCAATCCCATCGATTCCGATGGCATAGAGAACAGGAAAATCGAGCTGTTCATCGTTTGCGTCCAGAGAGACAAAGAGATCAAATACCTCGTTAAGAACCGCATCCGGCCGGGCGTCCTGGCGGTCGATTTTATTGATGAGCACGATGGGTCTGTAACCCAACTCGAGAGACTTCCGAAGTACAAATTTGGTTTGCGGCAAGGGACCTTCCGCAGCATCCACAAGCAGTATTACACCATTCACCATCTTCAGAATACGTTCCACTTCACCGCCAAAATCGGCGTGACCCGGGGTGTCCACGATATTGATCTTTGTTCCCTGCCAGAGGACGGCTGTATTTTTTGAGCTGATGGTGATTCCCTTCTCCTTTTCAAGGTCACCTGAATCCATCACCCTTTCAACCATCTGCTGATTCTCTCTGAATGTACCGCTCTGGCGCAGCATCTGATCAACCAGCGTTGTTTTCCCATGATCAACGTGGGCAATAATGGCGATATTTCTGATATCTTGTGTCATAATTAAACCTTCAACCGCAACAACGATAGTGCGGTCAGACTTGTTTGTTGAAATTTTTCAAAAATCGGATAGCCTTAAATATACAGTTAATTTTATTTAAATCTGAAAGCAGAGGGGCGATTCACCATAATTTCTAACTGTCAACTATTCTGTGAGATAGCTACATTCATACAGTGTGCTTTTAATAACTGTCCTTTTACCCAATAACTTCGCTGCTGTAAATTTAAGATTCCCAACGTGTCACAACTGTACTGCGGTTTTAATTTTGCTTTCACCTTGATTCACCTTGATTTTGCGATAAATCCCTGGTTTTTCAAAGCCCCATACAATGACTGAATAAAACCCGATTAGAACAGAGCCAATGAAATCTTCACTACTTCTCGCGCTAACTCTCTCACTTTTAACTGCCATTCCGGTACAGGCTCAAAATCCCAACTATAATATGGAACTGGCTCAGGAGCTGGGTGCGGACGAATTAGGTATGAAATTTTATGTCCTGGCGATTTTAAAAACGGGCAGTAATCAAAACGCTGATCCCGAAACAGTTCAAAAAAGTTTTGCCGGTCACTTGGAGAATATCAACCGTCTTGCAGAAGAGAATAAGTTGATTGTAGCCGGTCCTTTGATGCCAAATGAAGATAACTTTAGGGGAATTTTCATTCTGAATGTTGCAACGCTTGAGGAAGCAGTTGAATTGCTTCAAAGTGATCCTGCCATTCGGGAAAACCTGCTGGCTCCGGATTTGTATCAGTGGTACGGATCTGCAGCTCTTTCAAAATATCTGGAAGCAGCTGATCAGATTTGGCAGCAGAAACCTTAATTAAGGGGTTCGGTCTTTTGAATAATTTCCCGGTTTTCGATGCCGTCATGAGTTAAATATGATTTTAGAAACAGTGAACAAAAATGGATTTAAAAATTAGTGAACAGCGATTTATTGTATGTGGAGCCAGCAGTGGTTTTGGCCTTGCGATTGCGAAACAATTACTTATCGAAGGAGCTGTTGTAGTGGCTGTAGCCAGGAGAGGAGATCAGTTACATGAGCTCTATGGTAATTTTAAGGATCGGGTTGAGATCATTGAAGGAAGTCTGATATACGGTGAAACTCTGGACAAGATAGAAAAATCCGCCAGAGAGAGACCCTTTCATGGAATCGTCCTGAACGCGGGTGGCCCGCCAACAGGTACGCCACTGCAGACCAACATGATGGACTGGGATGCTGCCTGGCAGTTGGTGATGCGCTGGAAAATCGATCTTGCTCTGCGCCTGGCACCTCTGCTCAGAGAGAAACGATATGGGCGGCTCTT
Source organism: Balneolaceae bacterium (assembly GCA_007693745.1). Classification (GTDB taxonomy): domain Bacteria; phylum Bacteroidota; class Rhodothermia; order Balneolales; family Balneolaceae; genus Rhodohalobacter. The sequence continues at coordinate 17,855 of REDA01000047.1, read as the reverse complement.
ATTTATTGAAAGTCAGACCGTTAAACAACCCCTCCCTTCACTTGTTCTCAGCAATGCGTTCAGGGCAGGGATTGCCGGATTTGCAAAATCCCTGGCACTGGAGATCGCCCCGGATGGGGTAACTGTCAATCTAATGGCACCGGGATCGCATGAAACACCGGCCATTGAGAGGGTGATCAAAAATAACAGCCAGACACTGGGCATCTCTTATGAGAAAGCCAAGAAAGAACTGGAGGCAAAAATTCCTGTGGGACGCATGGGAACCGCCGAAGAGTTTGCCTCGCTTGCAGCCTGGCTCCTGTCTCCTCACAGCAGTTATGTCACCGGGCAGACCATCAGTCATGATGGCGGGATTGTTGCCGGTCTTTTCGGTTGACAGAATTACACTGATATTTAAATGGATTTAAACTGCCCACACTTCTATCTTTCCCGGTAATTATTAATCATCTATACAGCAAGAATTCAATGTCCGAACCGTTCAAAAGTCTCTCTCTATACTCCGCAAATCCACCCGAAAACCTCACCAAAGGTGATCTGAAACGGGAAATTTCAACCTTGTCGGATCAACTTGCCGAAACACAGCGCAAGCTGCATGCCCAGAAAAAATACGCCCTGCTGATTGTGCTGCAGGGTATGGATGCTTCCGGAAAAGATGGTGCTGTTCGAAATGTATTTTCCCGGGTAAATCCAGCCGGTTGCCGGGTTACCTCATTTAAGGTCCCAACAGCGCTCGAAATGAAACACGACTTTCTCTGGAGAGTTCATCAGGTTTGTCCGGAGTGGGGGATGATCAAAGTATTTAACCGTTCCCATTATGAAGATGTATTGGTGCCCACCGTAGAGGGATATGCCACGCCTGAGCAGATTGACCAGCGGATCGAATCGATCAATTGTTTCGAAAAACTTTTAGTGAACAACCGCACCATTCTGATGAAATTCTATCTGCATATATCTGAAGAAGAGCAGATCGAGCGGATAAGACGGCGCAAACTTCAGCCCAATAAGCGCTGGAAATATGAAGCGTCAGATGTCCGGGCTACTCAGCAGCGCAAACAGTATCTGGAGGTTTATGAAAGGCTATTCAGAGAGTGCAATGCAGAACCGTGGCAGATTGTTCCGTCTGATAAAAAGTGGTATCGAAACTATTTCATTCTGAAAGCGATCACGGATAAACTGAGCCGTTACGACATCGATTATCCGGAAATTGAGATGCATTCCCTGAAGGGTGGTGATCTTTAGTGATATCAATCGGGGGCAGTCTTACGTCTGATGTGCGGTTCTTCGGATCAGTGATCCGATACTGATTTCTGCCCCCCCTTTAGGTTTTCTTTCGCTACAAAGCCCGCCCTTCGTACTACACTCCTTTCTTCAGTTTGAGCATGCGTGTCATGAAGTCCTGTTGCTGGGGCTGCACCTCCTCGTCCATCTGCGATACATGTTTCACATCCTCCACTGAGTAAAATGAGTTAGGTGCGTGTTCGTTCACCAGATTAGCCAGCTCCTGCCATCTCTTGCGTTTGGCTACTGTAAAAATCACTTTTACCGGGCCATATTTGCCCTCGCCATCGAGTGATGTCACTCTGAAATTGTGTTCCTTCAAATTCTCAATGAGAGCGTCCCTCTCCTTCCCGACAATAATCCTGAAAATCTGAATGCCCATCTTCATTCTCTCCTCAATGAACATTCCAATAAATGTACCGGCTGAGAAACCGGCTGCATAGGCAACATAGTTGAGCCAGTTGTCAAGGTTCTGGAAAATTTGTGCTACAATGATGATCCAGATCAGCACTTCGATAAAACCCAGCAGAGTCGCTTTCCAGCGGAGTCCCTTGGAGACAAACATAATACGGAGTGTACCCAGGCTCACATCCAGAATTCGGGCAAAAAAGATAAAAACGGGTACCCAGTAAAAGGGAACAGAGTCAATAAAAAGAAGCATCCTGTATGAGTTTAACGAAACAAGGTGTAGTGATTTTTCCAATTCACGATCTGTAGCACTTCATCATGATCATGACCAGGGGGAAGAGCAGAAAAACGCCTCCTGACTCTTTTTGATCCGGTTTTAAAGTCTATGCATCGAACCGGGTAACTGAATTTTATGCCTGTTTACGTCATTCTCTCTGGCGGCATTTTTCCAAAATGCGAATAAATACAGATTCATCAATCCAAGACTGCCGGCAATTCTATCCTCTCGTAATTCTACTCCTGCCACGAGTCGGGTGAACAGGTAAAAAAAAACCTGACCACTCTGATCAGGTTTTCCGGCGGAGAGAGAGGGATTCGAACCCTCGATACCCTTTTGGAGTATACTCCCTTAGCAGGGGAGCGCTTTCGACCACTCAGCCATCTCTCCGTGTGGTGAAAATAAGTCATTAGGCATTAAATATACCAACCTTTACACTGCCTTTGCAACAGAGATTTTATCCTTTCCCAAATCAGTCCATTGAAAATCACCGATCTTCAATCCTGATGGTTTCACTCCTCCAGAATATAGATCTGAGCCAGATTTCTTCCCTCCTGGGCATAATCGAGACCATAGCCCAGGACAAAGAGATTCGGAATCCTGAAGGCTGTATAATCGATCTGTACTTCATACCGCGTGGCATCCTGCTTATGGAGCAGAGTCACTACGGTGAGTGAAGCGGGATTCATCAGTTTCACTTTATCAATCAGATACTTCATAGAGAGTCCGGTATCAATAATATCCTCCACAAGAATCACATGCCTGCCTCTGATGTTTGCGTTGATCTCCTTCAAATCCTCTACCTGACCCGAAGATACTTTCTCGTCTCCATAGCTGCTCAGTTTCATGAAATCCACTTCGCATGGAATCGTTACATACCTCATCAGATCCGCAAGGAAAATGTACGCACCGTTCAAGACTCCAATAAAAATGGGTTTTTTTTCAGAAAAATCCCTGCTGATGGAGGTTCCGATCTGTTTAATACGCTGCTGTATCTCTTCATGTGTAAGATATACACGGAATTGTTCGCCATTTACGTGAACGACCTCAGGTTGATAAAGATCCATAGGCTATCGGGTTCGAATCGTTAATATATTACGGGTTTTACGGGTGCAACGAACGGTTTCAGATATTGTGCCGGAAAACGGCCCGGATTTAAGCTTCGGAAAGATAACAGCAGAAATAGTCCCGTCAAAAGAGAGGAGTACAAAAGCGTCCCGTTTTTTCACCGCGGGAATTTTCCGGTTGGTTAGATGATCGGATACACTCTGGGTTCCCCTCATTCCAAGCGGCCGGATCGCATCCCCATCCTCCCAACGGCGAAGTGTGAGCGGGAAGAGAAGCCTGTCAAAATCCAGCTGTAATATTCCTTCCTCAATTTTCTGTTGATACTGCTCGGTTCTCATCTCTATATGGCCGGCAAGAAACCCATCCTTCAGCTCTTCCGGCGTGATTCTGTATAAATCGTAAGGATCCGCTGTGCGACTCACCAGAACAAAAGAGCCGCGATCGCGAAGCAGGTTTAATTGCTCCGATACTGTCCAGGATTTTCCGGTCTGCAGCTTATCGAGCTTTTCCATTCTGTCCAGGAATCCGCGGCTCAGATCCGCCTCAGGTGCAAGGCGTTCCACAAACCGGTGGAGTATCACAGGTTTCAGTCCATTGTCCAGTTCCATGAATCCTTCTCTGTTCAGATGAAATTCGTCATCCAGGATCCGATCCAGAACCGAGTCGGTCAGCAAACTAAATTCGGCTGCTCTATGTGGGATTTTGAGCAGATTTTCTTTCCAGCCGGGAAAAAGCCTGTTCATTTCCGGGAACCAGGTATTACGGATAAAATTCCGGGCATACGTTGATTCCTCGTTGCTGCTGTCGATTTTATAGGGAATACTCTGTTCATGCAGAAACTGCATGATCTCACCCTTCTTGCAATTCAGCAGCGGCCTGAACAGATCACCACTCCATACTTTCATCGCCTGCCACGATGAAAGACCACCACCTCTCAGGATCTTTTGCAAAATGGTCTCTGCCTGATCATCCTCATGATGCGCAGTCAGAATCAGTGAGGCTCCGGTTTCGCTTTTCAGTTCACGGAAAATCCGGTAACGCTCCTCCCTCGCCCATTGCTGAAAGTTTGTACCCTCAGCATCTCCGGGGTCGAGTCTGAGTGAGATACATTCCATCTTCCAGAGAGATGAGAACTGCTCCACCATCAGCTGATCCTGTTCCGAATGCTTGCCTCTTAGCTGGTAATTACAGTGAACAACCACTGTATTCACATTGTGGCGGTTCAGCAGATAGAGAAGTGCCATGGAGTCGGGTCCGCCACTGATGCCGGCCAATACCGTCCTGTCAGAATCCTGAAGATACCGGGTCACCTGTTTGCGGAATTCCTTCACTACCGGTGATGATTCGAACTTGCTCATAACTAAATGTATGCACATCCAGCTGCTCATTCAACATCAATAGTTCTCCCCGCTCACTGATTCCGATAAATTTATAGGGCTCCTCCTGCAACTCATTGTGAACCGATATCCTGACCCAGGAACCGTACCCCTCCATTTTCTTCTGTACAAGTCCTCTGAGAAGAGATGGCTGCTGTTTCCAGAAACTGTAAACAAACTCGATCTCCTGAAGCAGTTCGGCCAGAATTTTTTCCCTTGAAAACGGTTTGTCACTCAGCTGAGAGAGTGAAATCGCCGTCTCACTCAGATCCCCCGGAAATGTTGTCTGAAATAGATTCAGGCCAATACCGACCACAACCCTCTCCGGAAACATCCCCATAAAAACAGATTCGGTAAGCAAGCCGCCCAGTTTCAAACCGGAAGCCAGCAGGTCATTGGGCCATTTTAAAACCAGGCTTTCACTGCTGTATCTCTCAAAAACAGTGAGCGAAGCATAAGCGCAGCCCAAAGTCAAAAGTGGCAATGCATTTGCACATTCCGGTCTGAAAATGACAGAAAAAGAGAGGTTTGCACAGGGCTCAGAGACCCACCGTTTTCCATACTGTCCCCTCCCCTTTTTCTGATGATCGCTAAAAACGACAGATCCGTGGGGTGAATCGCACTGAGGAAGTTCCTTCAGATAGGAATTCGTGGAATCCGATACCGGCAGACTGATAAAATGCTTGCCGACCCATTCTGTCTGAAGAAACAGCAGAAACTCCTCTTCGTTGAACGGGCCGGTATCCATAGTCTATTTTCCGATATTTACAACACTGTCATCGCTGCCAAAGATATTTTCCACATATTCATCAGCAGCGTCGTCATTTTCCCAGTTATCATTGTCGATCAGATACTTAAATCGATAGCGGGTCTCAGGTTGCAGCCGCAGGGTGGTTGTCCAGACATCACCCTTCTTCACCATCGCATCTGAATCTTCATCCCAGTCGTTAAAATCTCCAACAAGCTGTACGTTTTTTTCAGCCCATTCAGCAGGAATGGAAAATGTGACCTTACAAACTGTTCTTTTTGGGGTAAACTCTTTTTTGATCATCGCAATAATGGATTTGAATAGTTTTAAAATTTGTAAAAAATAAAAATACTTAAATAATTTAAGAATTTAAAGACCTTAATAGATATTAATAATTTATTAATACCTGTTTAATTATTAATTATTAGCCATTTATCTTATTTACCTAATTAAAATACTGCTTGGTAGCGGTTTCTGTTTAAGGGAAAAAGATAAAAGAAGCTCTCGGGTTAAAGAAAAAAAACAGATGCCGATCCAGAATGTTTCGAAAATCAGGGACTGATGCATCTATGAAACCGAAGCCTGGTTGCTTCAGTGAGGCTTAATTGTGCATTAACGAAAATACTGGTCAAAACACCGTATGTGCAAAGAATTCAGCGAATACAATAATATTAAAATCTCCATTTGGTCAAAAGTTTGTGTATTTCCTGAATTTCACCTGTTGCTGTCACATCAGCTGCGAGTTTCTGCATTTCTGCCAGGGTGTGGCGGCAAAGTACGGACTTCACTTTTGGGATCGAGGCGCTGTTCATGCTCAGATCGGTGATTCCCAGCCCGACAAAGCAGGCTGCCGCCTCCGGTCTTGATGCCATCTCACCGCAGATCGTCAGAGGAATTTCCGCCCTGTCAGCAGCCTCCTTCGTCATTTTGATGAGCTTCCAAATCGCCGGGTGAAAACTGTCAAACAGTTCTGAAACCCGCTCATTTCCTCTATCCACTGCAAAGGTGTACTGAGTAAGGTCGTTTGTTCCTATACTGAAGAAATCGCATAGTGCTGCTGCCTGATCCGCCACGAGAACAGCTGACGGAACTTCAATCATAATCCCCAGCGGAATTTTTCCGTCGGGTTGCAGCGATTGTTTTTTCAGGTTTCGCTGAACTTCATCACACACCTCTCTGACCCGTTCGATCTCCTCAGTACGGGATACCATAGGTATCAGGATTCTGATCCTGCCGGGGAATAGTGCTGAAACTCTGTAAACCGCTTCCAGCTGTTTACGCAGCAGATCCTTTTTGTCGAGAAGCATCCTCACCCCTCTCCATCCGAGAAAAGGATTCGATTCACGAACAGAATCTTCCAGCAGTTTGTCACCACCGGCGTCAAAGAGCCGAATTGTGACAGGATGGTCACCCGTCTGTTCAAGCAGTGTGGAATAAAACTTCATCTGCTTTACCACGTCAAAATTTTCACTTTCGAACAGAATGGTTTCGGTCCGGAGCAGGCCGATTCCCTCTGCCATATACTCATTTACTTTGGGCAGTTCTTCAAGAAATTCTACGTTGGCGCGCAAGGTGAAGGATGATCCGCAGCGGGTTTCATTTGGGCTCAGAACCCAATCCAGAGCTTTTTTGAAGCGCAGCACCTCATCTCCTTTTCGCTGGCGGTAGGTCTCCTTCTGATCGGCAGTGGGATTCAGAATCACCTGGCCTGCTATGCCGTCAATAATCACTGAAGCACCCTTTTTCAGCTCGTAGCGATTCCATCGGGCATTGATCACACAGGGAATACCCAGCGACTGAGACAGAATCACCACATGCGAGGTTAATCCACCCCGCTCAATCACGATACCGGCAATTTCGGTTCGGGATATTTTCACCATTACCGCCGGGGAGATATCCTCTGCGAATACGATTTCATTTGGTTTCACCCGAATGACCTTCTTCTTCTCTCTCGCAGCGTCAATCAGTTCATCACGGATGGATACCACATCGATGACACGGTCGTTTGCCCATCGCACTGAAGAAGACTGGAACAGTCTGATGTAGTCATTAAACGTATTGAATACGGCATACTCCATGCTGTACCGTTCCTGTTTAATCTGCCTGCGGATCGTTTTTTCAAGCTCCGGGTCCTGTAAAATCTGAATCTGGGCATCCAGAATATCCTTCGCATCACGATCGCCGGTAGAGGATTTCAGCATCTCATACTCCTGCAGAAGAAATGAAGAGGCCTTCTCATATTTTTTTAAATTTTCCGTAATTGATTCCGGGCCAATCGTTTCGGGACTCACCCCGGTGGTCTCACTCTTCAGGATTCTTGCCTGCCCGATGCCAATACCCGGTGCGGCCGGTTTCCCCGATAACAATACCGGTTGAGTAAACTGATTCATTCCTGTTCGTTGTGAGATTGGAATTTATTTTCAAACAGGGCTACGAGTTCTCTCAGTGCTTCTTGCTCATCAGGACCCTCAAGCACCAGTTCCATTTCGGCTCCGCATTCGGCAGCGAGAGTCATCACTCCGAGAATGCTCTTTCCATTTACAGAGTAGCCGTACATTTTAATGGTAAATTCTGATTGATACTTCGTGGCGTGTTTTACCAGCACGGATGCCGGCCGGGCATGCAGCCCCGATTCATTTTTAACGACAACAAGTTGAGAAACCATCTGGTTACTTAATAAATTTCGGGTGGCAGTCTTTTTGATCAGCAAGCAGAAACAGTGCATCTGCTATCCGGGCAATATGCAATACAAAATAGAAAAACCGATTGAGAATATCGTGACTGTTTCAGAAAATCCTTAGCATGAGGCCATTCGCAATCGAAATGAAAATGCTGAAAATAACAGCCCACCAGAAGTTTTTGATTTTAAATCCATCGATGACTTTATCAGCCAGCATCAGCATCCATGCATTGATAACCAGTACAAAAAGACCCAGTGTGAGAATAGTAAGAGGGAGTGTCAGAAACAGAATCAACGGCTTTAGCAGGGCATTGATAATCGCCAGTACCACGGCTACCCCAATCGCTGACAAAAAATTCTTCACGGTGACCCCATTTAAAAGATAGGCTCCTGCAAAAATCACAATACTGTTAATGAGTAAGATTTTTATCATGTTCTCCTCTGCTCTGTTCGGGTTATCATTAGCGGCCTGTTAAAAACTGTTCTTTTGCCCAATATCTTCGTTGGCGGTACTTTAAACTCCTCACGGTTCGCAAACAGACTGCGGTATTACATTCGCTTTCGCCTTAATCTTCTGCAAAACTCCTGGTTTTTTAAATCCGCCATCAACAGATGGCTTTGTAAACCTTTTCTTAAAAATCTGAATCTGCCTGAATCAACAACGACCCGTTCTGAATGAGACCGGACGGATACTGTTTATAAGCAATCATACTTTTTGTAACATACGGCAACCGTCAAAAAAAGTTATCACCATGAAATGGAAAATAGCGGAAACCTTCCGTGAGCTCACTTCGAGGCACGTTTATGATCTTTTGAAACTGAGGCAGGATGTTTTCATCATCGAGCAGAACTGCATCTATGAAGACATAGACGGGGTCGATTTAATCTCCGCACACCTTCTACTCTACAGCAGTGAGAATGAACTCCTGGCCTGCTGCCGTATCGTGCCTGCCGGAGTAAAACTGAATTCGATTTCGATAGGCAGAGTTGTTTCCAATCCGGATAAAAGAGGAATGGGGTATGGCCGGCAGCTCATGGAGAAAGCGATTGATAAAATCCGAAAGCAGGGCATAAATCAAATTGAAATTGAAGCGCAAACATATTTGCTGGATTTTTACCGCTCTTTTGGATTTTCAGAAACCGGACAGCCCTATCCGGTCGATGGAATACCACACATCGTTATGAAACTGAGAGACTCCTGAGGCTCACTGATCCTGGAGATCTTTATTGCACGATTCGGGCTGAACAGAACAGCGCGGTAATGCAGCAAAAAGAATCGCTTACGATCGTAGGATCAAAATTCAGGTGAAATCCACTGATCAGGGAAGGATCTGTCTTCGGCACGTAATCAGCCTCTTCATTACAGAGACAGGTACGTGAATCCTGTTCCAAAAACCTGACCGGTTCCCGCTAAAACAGACATATTTTGCTTATCTGAATCAGAACAGACAGATATCAAAGGATCGGGAGCCAGAACTTACCCGGTAAAGGCCACGATGATCACCACAATGAGCAGGGCGATTTTAAAAAGAAGTGTTTTCCAGTTTTTCATTATCGAACAGAGAGTATATGAGCATTAAGGGTAGATAAAGGTTTTCTTTTTGAAATGCAAGTTATCCACATTCTTTTTTCAAGGTTTTTTCTAAACTGGCATGACTAAATATCTTCAAATGTCATTAAATTTGCATTGTTTTAATTTAATATTTAATAATTTATTTCATGTCTAAATCAATTTATTCACACCATAGAGAGTCTGCTCATCGGTTTTCTCCCCTGCTTTCGGATCAATCCTTCTGAGTTGGCTTCATCAGAGCCATTGATGGGGTTGTAAACCTGAGGTTTGTGCGGGCTTCTGACCGAAACAAATTTAAAACCGAATCTACATTTAAACAGATGAGGTTTTGAACGTTCTGCCAAAAAAGAGATTGGGCTTAAAAACGGTTTTAATGAGCAATCCTTTGCCCTGCCGGAAGCAATCAAAAGCCCGGCAGTGATTTTTTAATCGAGCTTTTTATGGCTCAGCCGGCGTGAATTTCCCACGACATTAACGGAGCTAAAGGCCATGGCAGCTTCTGCCAGTACCGGGTGCATCCATCCAATCACTGCTACAGGAATCATCACAACATTGTAGAAAAAAGCCCAGAAAAGGTTTTGTCTGATTTTCCGGAATGTTTCCCGGCTCAGATTGAGCGCCCTCACCAGACCATTCGGATGACCATCCACAAGGATCACGCTCCCGGCTTCTATCGCAATATCCGTCCCGGTACCCATGGCAATCCCTACGTCTGCGGCTGAGAGTGCAGGGGCGTCATTCACACCGTCGCCTATCATCACAACCACTTCTCCCCTTTTTTGCAGGCCGGTAATGACTTCCGATTTCTGGTCCGGTTTTACTCCGGCAATCACCTGCTCAATCCCGATCTGATCCGCAATCAGTCTGGCCGACTTTTCCTGATCTCCTGTGAGCATGATCGTCCTGTAGCCCATCATCTTCACTCTTTGAATCATCTCCGCTGTACCATCCTTAATCTGATCGGTAAGACCGGCAACAGCAGAGATCCTGCCATCAGATGCGATAAAAATGGTGGTGTAACCCTTTTGCAGCATTTCAGCGGCTTTCCGGCCGGCTTCACCCTCTGCGGGTATGGAAAAATGATCCATCAGATCAAGGTTCCCCGCCACGATACGGCGATCACCAACCATACCGCATACGCCCATACCTGTATAGGTCTCAAAATCCCTGACATCCTCTGTCAATTCTGCCTTTACAAACTCGGTGATGGCGAGGCTTACCGGATGTTCTGACTGCTTTTCGAGGGATCCCACAAGTGTTTTGATTTCAGCTTCTTCCCCATCGATCTGTACCCATTCCGCAACTTCCGGCTTACCCTGAGTCAGTGTTCCGGTTTTATCAAAAACAAGTACTGTAGCCTCCTGCAGTCGCTGAATAGCCTCTCCCCTGCGAATCAGAATTCCATTTTCCGCACCCAGTCCGGATCCGACCATGAGGGCGGTCGGGGTTGCCAGTCCCAGAGCGCAGGGGCAGGCAATCACCAGAACGGCGAGTGCTGCAAAAAACGCCTGGCCCACCGGATTGAGATCCGTTACGATCCACGGAATAAATCCCTCTGCAAAATCGAGCAGAGGATTGAGAAGTGCCGGCAAGAGCAACCAGGCAAGAAAGGTAGCCAGTGAAAGCAGCAAGATCACGGGAACAAAAACAGCTGTCACCTTATCAGCGACATCCTGTATGGGTACTTTGGACCCCTGAGCTTCTTCCACCAGCCGGATAACCCTGCTCAGGAAGGTATCTTCTCCCGTTACGGTTACCTTCACCCTCAGAAATCCCTCTCTGTTGATGGTACCACCCACTACAGGATCCCCGACTGTACGGGTTACCGGCATTGGCTCTCCGGTAATCATCGCTTCATCCAGGGAACCTTTCCCGTCCACCACCACACCATCCGCAGGCACGGTTTCTCCCGTCCGGATGATCATCACATCCCCTTTCCTCAGTTCATCTGCAGGCACCGATTTCTCGATACCGTTTACAATCAGTGTGGCCGTGGCAGCTTCCAGGGTCAGCAGCCGTGTGATCGCTTCGGAAGCGCGGCCGCGCGCCTTCGTTTCCACATAGCGTCCTGTGAGATGAAACGCCATGATCATCGCTGCAATACCGGCAAAACTGTAAAAAGGAGATTGAAGTAACCCTAATTCATACCCGAGTGCTGCCAGTCCGGTGAGAAGTGAAGCGAGCGTACCAAGTGCGATCAGTACATCCATGTTAGGTATCCAGACACGGGCCGACCGTGCGGCACTAAGAAGTGTTTCACGCCCCGGCCGGAAAATCACATAGGAAGCGCCCGCTACCATAGCCAGTTCCATAACGAGGTGTGACATCATGTGCAGCCCCAGCACCATCTCCAGGAACATCCAGATCATCAGGGGCAATGTAACCGCCCAGCTGAGAATCATTTTACCTCTTGCATCCGCGAGTTTTTTCTCCTCCCGCTCTCTCTTCTCCTTTAGCCGTTCAGCTTCTCCTGTCCTTTTTTTTTTGGCGCAGGAACCAGTTCAAAGCCTGCTTTGGAAACGGCCTCTATCAGCACGTTATCATCCACCGGACTCTCCTCAGATTCAAATTCAACCACCGCTTTTTCGGTTGTAAGGTGCACCGAAGCTTTAGACACCCCTTCAACCGAAGTGAGCAATCTTTCTACGCTGTTCACACACCCGGCGCAGTGCATTCCAAATATATCGTACGTTTTTTCCATTTTGCTAAAAACCTCAACGTCTGTTTTCTGTGTGAAAAATCATCGTCAACCCAATCATTGTAAACCACATACATCCAAATTGAACCAGGTAACAACCAAACCAGGGTCCCGATTTAAATTCCATGCCTGACTGTTCTGCCCGGAGACAATCACTACACTCACTCAACAGTAACGCTCTTGGCAAGGTTCCGCGGCTGATCCACATTGCATCCCCTGTTCACCGCAATATAGTATGAAAGAAGCTGCAGCGGAATCACCGTGAGCAGTGGTGAAAAGCAGTCGATGGTAGATGGAATGGAGATATGAAACTCAGAAAGTTCCTTTACTTCCGGATTGTCATCATTCATAATGGAGATGATTCTTCCTTTTCTCGCTTTCACCTCCTGGATATTGGAGATCATCTTGTCGTTGGTATGATCTGTGGCGGCAATTACCACAACGGGCATCATCTCATCAATCAGTGCGATGGGTCCGTGTTTCATTTCGGCCGCAGGATACCCCTCGGCATGGATATAGGAGATCTCTTTCAGTTTAAGCGCTCCCTCAAGAGCCACCGGGAAATTAAAACTTCTGCCCAGGTAGAGAAAATTAGGTGCATAAGTAAAGAGTCCGGCCATTTTCTGAATCGCCTCATCGCTATGCTCCAGAATGTATTCAATTTTAGAGGGAATCCGCATCAGTTCCGTAAGGTATCTCTTCATCTCCTTCTGCCCCAGAATACCCTTGCGTTCTCCGAGTTCGAGAGCCATCATAATCAGTACCACCACCTGAGCCGTAAACGCTTTGGTGGATGCGACCCCGATTTCGGGTCCCGCATGCGTAAACACTCCTGCATCGGTCTCCCTTGAGATGGTGGATCCCACCACGTTGCAGATCCCGAGAACCAGGGCTCCCCTCTTCTTCGCTTCACGCAGTGCGGCCAGTGTATCGGCTGTTTCTCCGCTTTGGGAAATCACCAGAAGCACATCTCCTTCACCGATCAGCGGATCCCTGTATCGAAACTCGGATGCATATTCAACCTCCACGGGTGTCTTGGCAAGCTGTTCAAACAGATATTCGCCAACTAGTGCGGAGTGCCAGCTTGTGCCGCAGGCAGCGATCACAATACGCCGGGCCTTCACAAGATGGTCCATCACATCTTCAATCCCACCCAGAAGAATAGTCCCCTCTTCATGGTTCAGGCGCCCGCGCATGCAGTCTGCCACGGACCGGGGTTGTTCAAAAATTTCCTTCAGCATAAAATGGGGATAGCCGGCTTTTTCGATGGCGTCCAGACTCATTGCCAGTTCATGAACCTCCTTGGTAAGCGGAAAATCATCAATCGTTTTCACCCTGTAACTGTCCTGCGTTACAATGGCCATCTCACCATCATCCAGATAGACCACCTTGTTTGTGTACTCCACAATGGGAGAAGCATCCGAAGCGACAAACATCTCATTATCTCCGATCCCCAGGAGCAGAGGAGATCCTTTTCGTGCGATAAAGATGCGATCCGGTGTTTCACTGTTCAGGATGGCGAGGCCATAGGTGCCCACAATCTGCTTCAGTGCCAGGCGGATGGCTCTGTCGAACGTAATATCAGCTGAGGTCGTATAGATCTCCTCGATCAGCTGAGCGATCACCTCTGTATCTGTCTGGCTCTGGAAGGTTCTGCCACGCTCGATCAGATTTTTTTTCAGGGTGGTATAGTTCTCAATAATTCCATTATGGACTACCGCAATCTTTCCGCTTTCACTCAGGTGCGGATGAGAGTTAACATCATTCGGCTCTCCATGTGTTGCCCACCGGGTGTGGCCAATTCCAAGGAACCCCTCAATCTTATTCTTCTTCAGTGTCTTTTCGAGGTTTGAGACTTTTCCCTTCCCTTTGCTGCAGAGCATCTTACCGTTCATTACGGCCACCCCTGCCGAATCATACCCTCTGTATTCGAGACGTTTCAGCCCTTTGATCAAAACGTCAGATGCACTTCTTTCCCCGATATATCCTACAATTCCACACATAAAATGTTAGATTTTATCACTATTTTTTCGTGACTAAATGTAAGGAATACAGCAATAAATCAAATAATAAAAAAATCCATGAAACAGGAATTCTGTTTTTTTGAAGATCACTATCTGGAAAGCTTTCACCCGCTCACTCTTACACGTCCGCTGCACGATCTGAGGGTTGGAATACTCACTCTTGGCCAGAAATGGGAAAACTCACTGAAACTGGAATCCGGAACTGTACACTCGATTCTTCGCGGCCATTTAAAGGGGGTTTTCAAAGAACCGGAATTTGAAAATGAAACCCATCCGGTAATCCGGATCAATCCGCGTTTTATTCCAACGCCAGATCTCGCCGAAAGGGTAATGAAGCTTTCCCCGGGTCAGGGACTCCTGTTTGAAGATCAGCTGATAGCCTGCAAAATCAGTCAGGAGTTGCATAAAAAATGGATCTTAACCGGTATTGAACCGGGGGAAATTGATCAGATTCAGATTAAAAACTCTGAATTTACACTCCTGAAGAACAGCTGGGAGCTCTTCCGGCACAATGGCCGGCAGATTGAAGCCGACATTAAGCTGATGAAACCGGATCCGGTTACTGAACCGGCGCGCTTTCCCCATGCACTGCTGGTGAGACCAGAGAACATCTACATTGAAGAGGGAGCCATGATTGAGCCCGGTGCACTTCTCTACGCAGAAAACGGTCCCATTTATATCGGAAAAGGAGCACAAATCATGGCCAATTCCGTTGTTCGCGGCCCATCGGCGGTATGTGAGCACTCTGTCGTGAAAATGGGTGCCAAAATATATGAAGAGACAACCATAGGGCCGGTTTGCAAAGTAGGTGGCGAGATTGCCAATGTGATCTTTCACTCTTACTCCAACAAGTCGCACGACGGATATACAGGGAACTCTGTTTTTGGCCAGTGGTGCAACCTGGGTGCCGACACCAACACTTCCAACCTGAAAAATAACTACGGAACAGTGAAAGTGTACGACTGGAAGCGGAAAAAGATGTACGACAGCGGGCAGCAGTTTGCCGGCACGGTTATGGGCGATCACAGTAAAACCGGTATCAATTCCATGCTCAACACCGGAACCGTATGCGGGGTTTGCTGCAACCTTTTTTCAGATGCCTATCCGCCGAAATTCATTCCCTCATTCAGCTGGGTGAGCGGAAGCGATACGGTTCCCTATCACTTCGAAAAAGCGATGGAAGCGATGGAACGGATGATGGGAAGACGAAATGTACCGCTTACGCCGTCCTACAAGCGGATGATGAAAGCAATTTACCGGTCCACAAATTTTTAATCAGAGGACAATCTGCCGTTACCGGAAGGGCAAATACCTTCTCACATAACACCATGCCGGGTTGAACAATCGCTACCCTGCTGCTTCGAAACCTGACCGGATCCGGTTTGAAGATCCGAAAAACAGATTTGGCTCAGCGGCCACAACATTCCCTTACTGTACCATCCATCGTGTAAAGCCCTCGATAGAGTCGTACTCAGCCAGCCCCAGTCTGTCGTAATTCTTTGCATGCTGTGTGGTCTTCTCATCTGCGGCGCTCCAGAATTCACCGCTGATCGTGCCGGGATATTTGGGCTGATCCTTTTGGGAGGCATGTTTAAAAATAGCGCGGCGCTTCTTCAGGCGTTCGTCCGGACTCAGAGGCACAGCCATATCCATTTCACTCAGATCCAGATCCTGCCAAACCCCCTGATAGAGCCAGACATAGCAATCCGGCATCCAGGGCTCCTCCTTCAGTTCCGAGAGAACTGTCTGGATGGCGTCCCAGCAGATCCGGTGGGTACCGTGCGGATCCGAGAGACCGCCGGCGGCGTAAATCTGATGCGGTTTCACCATCTGAATCAGGTTACGGATCAATTCCAGATCCTCGTCCTGAAGCGGATTTTTCCTCGGTTTGCCGGTCTCATAAAAAGGCATTTCGAGAAAATGGACATTCTCATCACGGATACCGCAATACCTGCAGGCGGATCGTGCTTCAGCCTTGCGAATATTGGTTTTCAGCTGCAGCATTTCAGGGCTGTCGATATCGCCGGGCACCCTGGCAGCCATTTGTGCTGCAAGTGCAGAATAGAGATCCTGCAAATCTGATCCGTTCTCATATTGAGAAACAAAGTCGGCATAGCGGAGAGCTTCATCATCGTAAACGGCAATATTACCGGATGTCTGATAGGCGATATGGACATCATGGCCATGCTCAACCAATCGCATCAGCGTACCTCCCATCGACACCATGTCATCGGCGGGATGTGGTGAGAAGATCAGCACCCTTTTCGGAAATGGAACAGCCCGTTCCGGCCTTTTGGAGTCATCCGCATCCGGTTTTCCACCCGGCCAGCCCGTAATGGTGTGCTGCACCACGTTAAAAATGTGAATGTTCGCATGATAGGCGCGTCCATATTCGGTGAGGATATCGCTCATGCCGTGCTGGTTATACTCCTCATCCGTAAGTTTCAGAATCGGTTTATTCGTTTCCAGGCTGAGCCAGGTCACCGCTTTCTTCACCATTCGTTCGGTCCATGTACAGGGAGCCACCAGCCAGGGAGTTTTTCTCCTGGTGAGTTCCACAGCGGCCGACTCATCCAGAATTACAGTGGCATGCTTGTGGTTTTGCAGATAGGTTGCGGGGATATACTCGCTGATTTCGCCCTCCACCGTTTCCCGGATCACGGAAGCCTTGGCATTGCCCCAGGCCATCAGGTAGATACGATGAGCTCTCATGATGGTGCCGACCCCCATGGTGATCGCCTGACGAGGCACATGCTCTTCTCCGTAAAAAGCCGGTGCGGCGTCAGACCGGGTGAGGTCGTCCAGAGTCACAAGCCGGGTACGCGTCTTCTCAAGAGAACCCGGTTCATTGAATCCTATATGACCTGTTCTCCCGATACCCAGCAGCTGCACATCCAGACCACCGGCATCGTCAATCATCCGTTCAAAATCGCGGCAATACTCAAAAACCTTCTCTTTGGAGAGGGTCCCGTCCGGGATGTGGATATTTTTCGGTTGGATGTCGATATGGTCGAAAAGATTTTCATTCATAAACCGGACGTAAGACTGAAGCTCCTCCGGCTGCATCGGATAGTATTCGTCCAGATTAAAGGTAATCACCCGCCGGAAGCTGAGGCCTTCCGTTTTATGGAGACGCACCAGTTCGGCATAGACCTGAAGCGGTGTAGAGCCGGTAGCGAGACCCAGAACGGTATTCTGCCCGGTTTGATTACGGGCGTGAATCAGATTGGCAATTTCCGCGGCAACCCATTTCGAAGCGGATGTGGCATCCGGGAAAATCGTAGTGTCGATCTTTTCAAAAATCTTGACTTCGGGGTGGTCAAATTGTTGAGTCATAGTAAAAAAAATTGAAATAAGAGGTGTTCAGGCAGAAAAAACCGGCGGATCGATTACATCAGATACCGTTTTGACCAGATTCATCCGATACAAAAAACCATGCGGCGGCCACAAACTGATCATTGAGAGCCATTGCATCTGAATATAAAACATCCCTGGCTTGAGAACATGATAATCATCAGGAATGCCATGAATCAGGCAGCAGCTGAATCCTTAAAAATGCGGATAACTTTTTATTGCAACAAGTATAAAAAGCTTGGTATATTTTGTATCTGAAAACTGTGGAAGAAAACAGACCACAACAGACTTTTCAGGTTTTCAAAAGCCTACCCGAGCCCGGGTGGCGGAATTGGTAGACGCGTGCGTTTCAGGGGCGTATGTTGGCAACA
>REDA01000060.1 GCA_007693745.1 Balneolaceae bacterium | reverse complement strand
GAGGAGAGGGGTACCGGTTTTTTAGCGCTGATAAATCCCTCACCGTAGGTGTACCCCCCCATGTGCCCCAGAAGCCTGGCCCGTGCACGAACGGATTCAATAAAGGCCGGGTCTGAAATGTAGGTCGCCGGTTCATCACCGGGATCAGCCACATTAAACTGAGAGGCAAATGCAGCAATCGCTTTCTCCTTCAGATGAAAGGTATCTGAAATATCATAGACAAAATCCGGCTGCAGAAAATCATCCTGTATGTAATGCAGGATATGAACCGGCCTGTACGGTTCCTGAATCTGCCCCTCCGGATCCTGAGTCTCAATTTTGGCCAGTCCGCTGTAAAAGAGTGCGTCCAGCAGAAGCGTGGATGCGTGAACATGATCCGGGTGCCGGTCGGCCGGTGCCGGTATGAGGCATACATGAGGCCGGAGAGATCTCACTGTTTCAATAATGGGAAGCTGATTCTCACGGATATTCATCAGCCGGGTGTCGGGCAGGCCGAGATTTACCCTTTTTGCAAGCCCGAGAATACCGGCCGCCTCTTCTGCCTCCTGCAGGCGGAGTTCAGGTGTGCCGCGCGAACCCATCTCACCTCGCGTAAGATCTGCTACAACCACAACGGATCCCTTTTGGATCAGGGATGCAAGCGTACCGGAACAGGCCAGCTCTGTATCATCGGGATGCGCCCCGAAAGCCATTAAATCTGATTTCATGATTCTATTCCAAAAAAAAATTATAAAAATGAAACGAAATTGCAAACTCTTCGTAGTAGTAAGGTAGCAAGCAGTGGACTCAATGAAAAGCGATTGAATCAGTTGAGATCAGGCAGCGGGTTGACAAGCTCTGCTGACTGCACTTTACTCTGTTTCAACCGGTAAGCATAACAAACACAGTTCGGTCATGTTTAACAGGTTACTGATCAGTATTACGGAAGGTACAAAAATTGCATTCAGCGCAATATGGGCAAACAAAACCCGCGCGATGCTCACCACAACCTGTATTGTGATCGGGATTGTATCCGTTACAGCAATGAATACGATTTCGGACGGGATCGACCGAACATTTGAAGAGAGCATGGATATGCTCGGGAGAAATGTGGTATATGTTGAAAAGTGGCCCTGGGGATTTGGTGGTGAGTACCGCTGGTGGGAATACAGAAACAGGCGCGAAATGGAGGTAGGGTATGTGGACCGGCTGGCGCAACTTGTTCCCGGTTCAAGCGCCGTCTCTGCTTCTGCACAGCGCAGGACATCCATCCGCTACCGCGACAGACAGGCCGATGCAGTGGGTCTTCAGGGCGTTACGGAGGGCTATTTCGATACAGCAGGAATGAATATTGATGAGGGAAGAGCTTTTTCGCCGGTTGACATACAGAGGGCGGCCAGAGTTGCGATTTTGGGACGCAGTGTGTCTGATTTGCTTTTTTTAAATGAAGATCCGCTCGGTAAACAGGTACAGATTCGCGGGCAGAGATATACCGTGATCGGGTTGATTGAACGACGTGGCAATTTCCTTGGAATGGAAGATTTTGACAACACTATCGTTATTCCCATCACCTCTTTTGGTGCCCTGTTCAGTCTGAGAGGCGGTGTACAGATCGCGGTTCAGTTCGCCACGGATGAAGAACTTTATGAAGGGGAATACGAGGTGATCGGAGCCATGAGGCAGATCCGGCAGCTCGATCCCATGGACGACAACGACTTTGCCATCAATAAGGCGGCACTGTTCGAACAGGAATTTCAGGGAATGAAAGCAGCCATCTACGGGATCGGGATTTTCCTCACCGGCCTGGCTCTGTTTGTCGGGGGTATCGGCGTGATGAATATCATGTTCGTATCCGTGAAGGAACGAACCCGTGAAATCGGAATCCGCAAGGCGGTGGGAGCCAAATCCTGGGAAATACTGCTCCAGTTTCTGATGGAAGCCATTGTTCTCTGTCTGGTCGGCGGCGTGATCGGGGTTCTGCTCTCCATGGGTGTGACACAGCTGCTGAATCAGTTTTTCGTTGCCTACATGGACTGGACAACAGTGCTGAATGCCATTTTGATCTGTGCTTTTGTCGGGATTCTCTTCGGTTATCTGCCATCCAGCAAGGCGGCAAAGTCAGACCCTATTGAATCTCTTAGATATGAGTAACTATCATGAACATTCTTGAAATTTTTCGCCAGTCGTTCGAGTCGATACGGGCCAACAAGCTCCGCTCATCCCTTACACTTCTTGCAATTTCCGTTGGGGTATTTGCCATCATCAGCGCAAACACGGCGGTGCTTGTTCTCGACACCTATTTTAAAAACACCCTCAGCCTGATGGGCGGGGATGTGATTACTGTCACAAAATTTCCGGCGATCCAGATGGGTCCGACCGACTGGGAGCGGTTTCGAAACAGGCAGGATATCACGATTGCGCAGATGGAACAGCTGATGGATCTCTCAGAATCTGCATCCGGAATCGGTCCGAACCGTACCTATCGCGTTGCCCGCGTCACATTCGGGGAACAGGAGACGGAACCCAATATCAGCATCACAGGCGGAAATGAGCACTATTTAATGAATAACGCCTATGTAATTGAGTCGGGCAGAAATTTTCTTCCCGAAGATATCGACTATGCCAGGGCGGTGGCGATTATTGGTGCCGATGTAGCCTCTGCACTTTTCGAAGGGATGGATCCCATCGCCAAGACCATCCGGATTGAAGGAAGGCCCTATACAGTGATCGGGGTTACGGAGGAGAAGGGCAATGTTTTCGGTCAGACACTGGATCGCTTTGTGGTGATCCCCTACTCCAATCTTGCCGGGATCTACGGACGCAATCAAAATATCGGGATTCAGGTGAGGGCAGGATCCGTGGAGAGAGTGGCTGATATGATTGATGAGCTTACAGGGGTCCTTCGGGCCATCCGTAAGGTGGATCCAGCTGCCGAAAATGATTTTGAGATTGCAACCAACGAATCCCTGGGCGGAGCGTTTGATCAGTTCACCGGCGTTCTCTACACCATCGGATTTGTGATCGGTGGTATTGTGCTCCTTGGGGCGGGAATCGGAGTGATGAATATCATGCTGGTATCCGTGACCGAACGAACCCGTGAAATTGGCGTAAGAAAAGCAGTCGGAGCCACCAAAAAGGCGATCACCTCCCAGTTTTTGATGGAATCGATCGCTATTTGTCAGATCGGTGGTGTCATCGGGATTGCAGCAGGTATCGGCCTGGGGAACCTGGCAGCGATGTGGCTGGGATCGAGTGTGGTGATCCCCTGGGGTTCAGCCATCGGAGCGGTTGTCGGTATGACCTTCACCGGGGTTCTGTTTGGTGTCTATCCCGCCTATAAGGCATCTCAGCTCGATCCGATCGACAGCCTTCGGTATGAGTAGCAGCCGGGCCGGGGTTTGAGGAGTTTTGGCAGCAGAGAGAGTCTGGGATTACAGATTTATCTGACATTTATGTATTTTAGGATTCAGAGTATCTCATTTTCCGGATCTCATTGCAGCCAAACGATCAAAATCTAATTCTTAAGGTATGAGCAAAAACATCATCACTGATCTGACCGAGGAGCTTGAAAATGCAATTGAAGAGGGCAGTGACCTGCTGCAGAGCCTGGAGCTGGAAGAAAAATTTGAGGAACTGAAAACCGAAACGGAGCTGATGATTCGCAGGCATCCGATTGCAAGCGTGGCTATTGCCGCCGCTGCAGGGTATCTGATCGGTAAACTTTTCAGGTAAGATGGATATGGCTGACCCGGAATCTCAACAGAAGAAGCATGAACAGGCAAATCTGGCGTCAGAGGTCAAAGAATATGTTGAAAAAAGAGTGCAGCTCATTACCCTGAATCTGGCAGAACAGTTTTCCCTCGCCATAGCACACTCTTTTCAGAGGCTGATCGGCCTGCTGCTCTTTAGCGGTGCGCTCTTCTTTGGCTGGTTTGCTGCGGGTTTCTATCTTGCCGAACTTACTGAGAGCAATCCGATCGGCTTTGCACTGGCTGCACTGCCGCTGTTTCTGATTAGTTTCATCTTTATGAAGAGTAAATCAAAGAAACTGACTGAAAAAATTCAGGCCGAAATCATTCAGTCGATACTTCGCGAAGAGGACCGGGATAGTGCCGGAAAAAATGGAAAGGTTGGATAACGGGAACGTGAAAAATCAGCTCACAATGGCAGAAGTAAAACTTCGCAAACAGAAACTTCAGGATGATCTTGATCTGCTCGAGAAGGGATTCCAGTCCAGAGTTTCCCGCGTAAAATCCGGGATACCGGACTCACTCTCCCCGGTTTCCTGCATACGGAAAAAGCCTTTTACCGCAATCGGACTGGCACTGATTGCAGGATTGGCCGCCGGTCTCGTCCCCGGGAAAAAGAGAGCCTCCGGAGGTACTTCCGGTTCAGTTAACCCGGCGGGTAGCAGCGGATTTTCCTCCATACTGATCAGTGAATTAAAGCGTATCGCGGCGAGAAGAACTGCAGACTACCTCTCGGAGCTTCTGGAACAGAAATTGTCGGAGAAAAAGTAAACGTCTGTGGCTTACTCATTGCCAACCGCCTGATTCCGGCCTGAGGGAAATCCTGCAGTGTGCAAGCCTTCCGGATCCCATATTCACAATTCTGCTCTTCAAGGGCTGTTTCAGACCACACATACTCACAGGTTTCTGCAAACCAAACGGACAACATTCATTCTCATGTGGTAGCCGGTTCGTGCAGAATGAGCAGGAAG
Organism: Balneolaceae bacterium; assembly: GCA_007693745.1. Classification (GTDB taxonomy): domain Bacteria; phylum Bacteroidota; class Rhodothermia; order Balneolales; family Balneolaceae; genus Rhodohalobacter. Next base: position 8,939 of record REDA01000060.1, on the reverse strand, counting down.
TGAGGTTATTATGTGAGCCGGCAATATCCGGGATCATGCAGCTCATCATCTCTTCATGAGCAAACGTTTTGCCAAACGAAACGTCCAACAGAGATAAAAGAACAACACCTGCAGTAATCATGCTGCACATTGTGACTCAAAATGTTAAAAAACATTTTCTTTTTCTGAAAATGAGAAAAAAAACTGAAACTCTGGTTACACTTCTACGTGTAAAAACCTAAATCAATCAAAAAAGACGTCATGGTTCAACGATATCTACTTCTTAGTCTGCTACTTCTCTTTCCGCTGTCTGGTAATGCACAAACGGGTATTACGGTTGAGGATGCAGTCCGAATCGCTCTTGAAAACAATTATCAGCTCAAACAGGCTCAAAACAACATCGATCTTGCCGATATGGAAGTGATGAGCGCCTACGGTGATTTTCTCCCGTCCATCAACGGAAGCTTTAACGGCAACCAGCGGGTGGGTCAGCAGTTCGATCCTTCCTCCTTTACATTCGGAGATCTCACCATTTACAGCATGAGCGGCGGATTAAGCTCCAGCGTTCCCCTTTTCAACGGATTCAGAAATATCAACAATCTGAGACGCTCGGAAACGCAGCGCTCTTTTCAGGGTGAGCAGCTCGAACGCCTGCGGCAGAATGTCATATTTACAACGGCGAGCCGGTTTCTTCAGGTAGTGCTGAATGATGAACTCCTTACAATCAGCCGCCGCAATCTCTCTTTATCGATGCAGCAGCTGGAACGGATTGAAGCACAGGTTGAAGTGGGAGCGAGGCCGATGGTGGATCTTCTGAATCAGGCCTCTGTTGTTGCCAATGATGAACTTGCTGTTGTGCAGAGAGAAAATGCCCTTACAACCAGTATGGCGCAGCTCATGAGGGTGATGCAGGACGACAGCGGTACGGATTATACACTCATCATGCCCGATACAGACGGACTCAATCTGACTCCGGTGAACATGGACCTGAATGATCTGGTACGGATGGCACTTCAGTCAAGGAGTGATCTGAGAGCACAGATGCTGGCGATTGAACGCGCTGAATACGACCGTGCAATTGTCAGAGCCACCCTTTTACCCTCACTGAACGCGAGTTTTGGAATCAACGGAAGCTACAGTGATCAGTACCGGGATCCCGTTACAAGGGAACCTCTTGGATTCTCGGATCAGTTTTTTGACAGAAACGTGAACCGTTTTCTGGGTTTCAACGTACAGATCCCTCTCTTCAACAACCTCAACCGAAGAACAAATTACCAGCAGGCTCAGATCGCTGTAAAAAATTCCAGGCTCGAACTCGAAAATGTCCGCTTTCAGATCAATGAAGAGGTGAGGCAGGCTTACAACGATTACATCTCTATCGTTCAGGAGCTTGAATCGACTGAAAAAGCACTTGCTGCTGCGGAAAGAGCCTACGAAACCGAGCTGCAACGGTATGAAGTAGGAGCCTCCACCCTGATCGAACTCAATCAGGCCAACGCGAATTTTGTACAGGCTCAATCCGGCCGTATTCAGGCAGTCTATAATTTTGTCTTCCAGGAAAAGGTCCTCGATTTCTTCCTCGGAAGGTTAACAGATCAGATAGAACTCTAAACTAAACAGCACAGGTATGGCAGCTAAATCATCCGCAACAAAAAAACTTCTGAAAATCCTTGGTGGAAGTCTCGTACTCATCATGGTGCTCGGTTTCATCGCACGCCAGGCCGGCTGGCTGGATGGCCCCTCTTCTGAAAAGGAAGTGGAGACAGAGCTGGCCGAACGGCGAACGATCACTCAGATTGTTTCGGCATCCGGACGAATTCAGCCGGAAGTTGAAGTGATTATCCGTCCGGATGTGTCGGGCGAGATTATCGAGCTTACGGTCAGAGAGGGGGATTTTGTCCGCGAAGGTGAGCTGCTGCTGCGGATTAAACCGGATCTCTATGAAGCGAGAATCGATGAACTGAATGCCGTACTTCTGACACAGCAGTCCAGAATGGAGCAGGCCCGTGCGGGTATGCTGCAGGCGGAGATTGAATATCTCAAGAACAAGCAGCTCTTTGACAGAGATCTCATCTCTGAACTGGAATATCAGCAGTCGGTGAATAATTTTGAAGCTCAAAAATCCAATTTCAGAGCCGCTGAATTCCAGATTGAAAGTGCACGCGCACAGCTTCGCAGGGCTGAGGAAGAGCTTCAGCAAACCGTGATCCGATCCCCTAAAAACGGCACCATCAGCCGCCTGGCGGTGGAACGCGGTGAGCGTGTACTCGGCCAGGCACAGACCGCCGGTACTGAAATGATGCGAATTGCAAGGATGGAACAGATGGAAGTGGTTGTGGATGTGAATGAAAATGATATCGTGAGTGTCTCTCTGAACGACACAACGATCATCGAAGCGGACGCCTATCCCAACCAGTCTTTCGAAGGGATTGTTACCGAAATCGCCAACTCCGCCGAGATCACCGGCTCCTCCATGGCAGATCAGGTGACCAACTATAAGGTTAAAATCAGAATTACAACGCCTCACAACCTGAATCAGGGCGGTGGAGACTTCCTGGTGCTCAATGTAGGTGATACCCCTGAAGCTGCATTCATACCCGATTTTAAACCGGGAATGTCTGCCAATGTGGATATCCGTACAAGAACGGCCAGTAATGTTGTATCTGTACCTATTCAGTCGGTCACCGTCAGGGATTTCGCACTCCTCGAAGCTGCGGCTGATACTTCATCAGAAAACGGCGGAAGGCAGAACGGCATCAGATCGTCGCGCAGTGAAGATTTTCGAAGGGTTGTTTTTGTGAATGAAGAGGGTACTGCAAGAATGGTGGAAGTGGAAACCGGCATCAGCGACAACCGGTTTATACAGGTGATGTCCGGCATCGATGCCGGTACTGAGGTTGTAACCGGAAGCTACAGAATCCTCTCCAGGGAACTGGAAGACGGAGACACAATTTTGATCCGGAACAGAAACCGGAACTGAGCCCGGATAAAGCCATTGAACTATGGGAAAGAAAGTCATTGAGATTGTTGATCTGAAGAAGCACTACAAAATGGGTGAAGCCGAGGTTCGTGCCCTCGATGGAGTTACCTTTGAAGTGCAAAAGAACGAATATATCGCCATCATGGGCCCCTCCGGTTCCGGGAAATCGACACTGATGAATATGATCGGTTGCCTGGATACGCCAACCTCCGGTGAGTACATCCTCAACGGGCAGAGAGTGAGCGATCTGGATGACTCCGAGCTGGCACAGATTCGTAACCGTGAGATCGGTTTTGTCTTCCAGACCTTTAACCTGCTTCCGAGAACCGACTGCCTCAGCAATGTGGAATTACCGCTGATCTATTCCGGAATGAGAGGTTCTGCAAGAAAGGAAAAAGCAGCAGAAACCCTTCACAAAGTGGGGCTGGGCGACCGCATGGATCACAAACCCAATGAACTCTCGGGCGGTCAGCGCCAGCGGGTGGCTATTGCAAGGGCTTTGGTAAATGATCCCTCCATCCTGCTGGCCGATGAGCCCACGGGAAACCTCGACAGCAAGACCGGAGACGAGATCATGATGCTGCTGGAGAATCTCTATCGGTCCGGGAATACCATTCTGCTCGTAACCCACGAAAACGATATCGCCAACTACGCCCGCAGAGTGATCCGGCTGCGCGACGGCAAGATCGAAGTGGACGAAAAAATTGAGCACCCAACGCTCGAAAACGCCGATTTCTCTGTCGTTTCCGGAGCCGTTGCCTGAACCGGAACGGCACTCGTGCGGCCGGTGAACCAATACGATTCGAAAATGGTTACCCAGACCATGAAAACGAATGAACCCGGTATCTATGATGTGATTGTCGCCGGCGCGGGTATGGGCGGGATGTCGGCCGCAGCTCTGCTCTCGGCAGATGGGTACAACGTACTGGTTCTCGAAGCCGCACACGTACCCGGTGGATGCAGCTCATCCTTCCAGAGAAAGGGGCATATTTTCGAATCGGGGGCAACCACACTGATCGGTTTTGATGAGCATCAGCCCATGCGGATCCTGGAGGAGAAACTGGGAATTACCATACCAAGGAAGGCCATCGTTCCCTCCATGACCGTACATCAGGATGGAAAAAAAATCATACGATGGCAGGAGAGGGAGCAGTGGATTGGAGAGGTGACCGGCCATTTTGGAGAAGCGAATGAACAGAGAAAATTCTGGGAGCTGGCATTCAGGGTGTCGGATGTGGTGTGGAAGGTGTCTGGCAGAAACCCCTTTTTCCCGCCCCTGAAACCCTCCGAATATGCGAAACTGCTGAAGAATGATCCGCGGGATGTCTGGGTGCTTCCCCATGCACTTCGCTCTGTTCGGAAAACTGCAAAAAAAGCCGGAATCAGCAATCCCGCTTTTTTCCGGTTTCTGGATGAACAGCTGATGATCTCCTCCCAGGCTCACAGCCACGAAACCCCCTTTCTGTTTGGCGCACCTGCCATCACCTACACCAATTACACAAATTACTATGTTCCCGGCGGTCTCCTGGAAATGGTGAGATCGGTGCAGGAGGTGCTTGAGCAAACCGGGGGTGTTCTGAAAACACGTACAAAAGTTGCTTCGATCAGGAAACGCGGCGAGCTATGGCACGCAGAAAGTGAAAAAGGAGAACGATTCCGCGGAAGGGCGGTGGTGTCGAACCTGCCGGTCTGGAATATGGCCGATCTCACCCCGGGAAAAATGAAGAGTTACTTTCGCAGGGAAGCAGAAAGGTATGATCAAGCCTGGGGCGCGTTCACCATGGGGATCGTCACGGATGACGTCTATCCGGAAGAAATCACGCTGCACCATCAGATTCATATCGATCCGCAGGAGAGAGTGGAAGGCCTCGACTCCGATTCGCTTTTTGTCTCTTTCTCTGCACCCGAGGATGAAAAGAGAAGCAAAAACGGAAAACGTGTGCTCAATGTGTCAACGCACGCTGATCCGGACTACTGGCTCAGTCTGAACGGCAGCTATGAAACCGGAAAAGCACGTGTGCAGGAAGCGGTGACACGGGTACTTCGGACGAAATTACCCGGTTTTGATAAAGCAGAGATCGACGTTATCTTCTCTTCCACACCGGTAAGCTGGGGCAACTGGGTGTACAGGTACAAGGGCAGGGTTGGGGGCATTCCTCAGAGCATGAACCGCTCTCTGCTCGACTGGACGCCCGCTAAAACACCCTTTGGCGGACTCTATCTTTGCGGCGACACCGTTTTCCCGGGGCAGGGAATTCCAGGCGTAACATTAAGCGGAATTAACGTATATTACAGGATTAAGGAAGATTTTAAAAAAAACCGGTAAAGTGAACTCGTTCGATAACTATTCCCCAAATACCCAATTCAGTTTTTTTCCGCCTGCGGTAAAGCACCTTCTCATTATCAATGCGCTGGTGTATGTGGCGCTGATAAATCCGATTTTCCAGAGATTTTTGATTGAATACGGTGCGCTCTGGCCGGTTACATCGGGGCTGTTTTATCCCTGGCAGCTGGTAACCTATATGTTCCTTCATGCCAGTTTCGGGCATATTTTTTTCAACCTGTTTGCTCTATGGATCTTTGGGCAGGGGATTGAAAACTACTGGGGAACCAGGCGTTTTGTCACCTACTATTTCCTGACCGGTGTCGGCGCGGCGCTTCTGCATATGTGGATCAGTGGCGGCGGTGCACCCACCATCGGAGCTTCAGGTGCGGTATATGGGATTCTGCTCGCTTTCGGGATGATGTTTCCCGACCGGTATATCATGCTTCTGATCCCTCCAATACCGATCAAGGCAAAATATTTTGTAGCGATATTCGGTGTGATTGAACTGATGTCGGGGCTGATGAGGCCCGACAGCGGCATTGCCCATTTTGCCCATCTCGGCGGAATGGTTGTGGGCTATGTACTGATAAAAATCTGGGGACTGAAAGGAGAAGGCAACTACTACTGACGGGTGAATTAATATGGTTCAGCACGAATCTTTTTCAAGCGCATTCAGGCGCGGCTTTATGATGATGCCGCCCGTGATTCGCACGGTGATCGCTATCAATGTGTTTGTTTTTGTGTTTCAGGCTCTTTTTGGCGGGATCTCGATCGGAGGTGCCAGGCTCAACAACATCATTGTGGATGCGCTTGCCTTCAATCCCTCCATCGGGACGGCTCTGCTCCAGCCCTGGCGGTTCGTTACCTATATGTTTTTGCACGGAAGCGGATTTCATCTGCTGTTCAATATGCTCTGGCTCTGGTGGATGGGCCGTTCGGTGGAACAGACGGTGGGTCCGCGCACGTTCGCTGTTCTCTTTTTCGGATCGGGGATCGGCGGCGCTTTCTTTCATATCGCACTCTCCTCTCTCTACGGCACATCCCTGGTGATCGGTGCATCCGGCGCAGTGTTCGGCATTATGGTGGCCTTTGCCTACCTCTTTCCCGCAGCGCCCATTATGCTGCTCTTTTTGCCGCCCATTGAGGCGCGGTTCGTGGTGGCCGGACTCATTGCATTTGATGTGCTTTTTATCGGTTCGGGCGACGGTATTGCCCGGCTTGTCCACCTCGGCGGGGCAGGGGTAGGGTATCTGCTCATCCGCGCCCACTACAGGGGAACAGATCTGTCGAGATTCATCCGGCCGATCGAGCAGATTTTCAAGAGTCCGCCCGGTGAAAAGACGAAAAAACGTCCGCAAAACCCCAAAATGTATTCGGTGGCAGATGTAGAGATTTTGGAAGAGACCGATCAGACCGAACTGGACCGTATTCTCGAGAAAATATCGCGGGAGGGATATGACGGACTCACCGCTCAGGAGAAAAGAACTCTGTTTGAGCTCAGCAAGCGAAATTGAACAGTCTTCCCCTGCCCCCTGTAAATCATTTTCATTTGTTGAAATGAATCGTCAATAATCCTTGTTAAAAACTGAACATTAAAGAATCCTGAATATGATTTCCATCACGCGCAGAAAATCCATTGCCGTTCAGGTTGGTGACGTTATGGTTGGTGGTGACAACCCGATCGTTGTACAATCGATGACCAATACCGATACGGCAGACATTGAGGAGACGGTTGAACAGATTGATCAGCTCAATCAGGCCGGTTCCGAGCTGGTTCGGATCACCGTAAACAATGACGAGGCGGCCAAAGCGGTTCCCTACATCAAGGAGAAACTGCTCAACCGGGGTGTAACTGTACCTGTTATCGGGGATTTTCATTACAACGGTCACCTTCTGCTCACACGCTATCCGGAGATGGCGCAGGCGCTGGCAAAGTTCAGGATCAATCCCGGTAATACCGGAACCAAGGCGAGGGATGAAAATTTCTGCACCATTGTGGAACAGGCTGTTAAATATGACAAACCGGTACGCATAGGAGTCAACTGGGGGTCGCTGGATCAGCAGCTTCTGGCTCAGTATATGGATGCCAACAACGCCCTGAAGGTTCCCAAATCTGCCAAAGAGGTGATGCTCGATACCATGGTGGAGAGTGCCAAACGTTCCACGGCACTGGCCGAGGATGTAGGCCTGGCATCCGACAAGATTGTGGTGAGCTGCAAGATGTCGGGCGTTCAGGATCTGATTACCGTGTACAGCCGTATTGCCAATGAAATACCCTATGCGCTTCATCTGGGCCTGACGGAGGCGGGCATGGGAATGAAGGGAACTGTGGCCAGTTCGGTGGCACTTGCGGTGCTGCTGCAGCAGGGGATAGGAGACACGATTCGTGTTTCCCTGACACCGATGCCGGGCGCCGACCGTGCCGAGGAGGTGCGGATCTCACAGCAGATCCTGCAGTCGCTCGGAATCCGGAGCTTTCTCCCGCAGGTGACCTCCTGTCCGGGATGCGGACGCACCAAGAGCACCTACTTCCAGGAGCTGGCCGATGAGATTCAGAACTATATCGTAGAGATGATGCCGGTCTGGAAAGAGATCCATCCGGGTGTGGAGGAAATGGATGTTGCCGTAATGGGATGTGTGGTGAACGGCCCGGGTGAATCGCGCCATGCCAATATCGGGATTTCACTGCCGGGAACCTTTGAGGAGCCCAAAGCGCCGGTCTATATCGACGGGGAACATGCCGTTACCCTGAAAGGCGATCACATCGCAGCCGAATTCCGGCAGCTGCTGGATGAGTATATCAAGAAGAATTACGCGCGGAAAGAAGAGGCTGTGTAGGATTTTTCAAAATCCTTAAGCATTACTCTGCTTTTTCCTGGTTCATTTTGTCTTAAAACATAAAGAGCCATAAAGATCAACTCTGTGAATCCAAAGAAAACAGAAGTGCCGGCAGCAGTGCGCTGCTTTTCCGTCCTGGTTTCAACTTTTCCTTGACAAGAAATCCTTTTTTTTGCATCTTACTGTAAGCGCTTACAGTAAGCGCTTACAAAAACGTTAATATGTTGTTGAAAAACAATCAGTTTTAAAAATTAAAAAGTAGGAGAAAGAAATGAGAAAATTACTCACAACCTTTTTGGCCTTTTTCGTAGCGTTTGCGATGTTCTCATGCAGCGACGATAACGGTGTAAATATCATCGATATTGGCAATGGCGGAGACGACGGTAACGGTAATGGAGGTGAAGAACTCGGAACGGTCTATTCCATAACCTTTAATGTGGATGGCGGCGGAACCTTTACGTTCTCCGTGGATATGGACGGAGCAACAATTGAGGGAGATGACCTCCCCGATGATTTCGATGGCGATGTTTACACATTCGATCCCGAAAATGACAAGGTCTTTATTGCCGGTGGCATGGTCGACTGGCCGCAGCCCGGAACACAGGGAAATCTGCAGCTTACCCGTGCAGGAGCTTCTCCTGGTATCACAGTGGATGCAGGGCCGTCGCAGTTTAAATTCTTTATCGTGCCTCCCGGTGTGACCAACGATGATGGCGACAATGCCAGCTGGGCATACGGCGAGTGGGAAGGCGATCCAAACCGGGCCGTTGAAATCGAATCCGGCGGCGACTTTTTCGCCGAGTGGGGTGATAAGCC
>REDA01000046.1 GCA_007693745.1 Balneolaceae bacterium | reverse complement strand
TCTTGCTTTTCATACCACTGGAAGGCATCATCCAAATCTTCCTGCGCCTTTTCGGTAAGAATTATTGGTACTGGCACAGTGATTTATAAATATTTTTGCCGGACTTCTTCCCAACTTGATCCTGATTGTTGATCCTGCTCAAGCGTTTTTAGGCGTTCTTCAATAATTACTTTGTGATGTTCAGGAACTTCTACTTCATTTGGATCTGACGCAATTGAATCCCACAAAGCTTCAACCAAAATCAACTTTTCGCTTTTATTGAGCTGTGAAAGCTCTTCAAGTAATGCCTTTTCCATCGTCATGGCGTTTATTAGTAATTATAACCTAAGTTGATTAAAAACGTTATGGAAAGCAATTCATTGAGTCGAAAATTCTGAAAAGCAGGAGAGGGAACTTAACATATAATTATAAGCCGGCTACGTCTTTGCAGCTTGTTGTCTGATAATATTCCAATTCCTTTTTATTCACAAATACTCATTGATAATTTTCATGTTATGCGACAAGTGTGATGCTTCGAAATTCGTGTAAAGAAAAAAAACGACATTTTTTTGTAAGGGTTATCGGCTCTCTGTTTCATACAAGAAGCAACCCATTCATATCGCCTGATCATCATGAAATTACTTCAAAGAGTGAAGCTCGAAATTAAAAGACGTAATTAGAGTCACAATACCGAAAAGAGATATTGTGACTGGATAAGAAGATTTATCCGATTTCATGGAATGAAGCATCCCAAACAGATGGGTGAAAGAGAAATCATCGATTTTCTAAATGATCTGGCAGACACCAAAAATGTTGCTGCATCTGCTCAACAGAGGTGGTCACGGTGTGAAAAGTCCGCTCGACCTGTAAGTCCCTGGCTAGACACTTGAGCAATAGAATATGAAGTGATTACCAGACTAAAGCAGGCGGCGATGAAAAAATTTCTCCTGTAATTCGCTGCACGGCAGAATAGATCAAAAATAACCGGGTGGTTTGTTTGTACCAATGTGTGTACCACAAATAAAAAAGCCTTGCAAGTCAATGACTTACAAGGCTTATTGTGCCCTGGACTGGATTCGAACCAGCACGCCGTTTCCAGCACTACCCCCTCAAGATAGCGTGTCTACCAATTTCACCACCAGGGCATGAATGAAGCAGACTTGAAAGATATGGGTTTTTTAAAGTAAAAAGAAAGTGTGAACCTTAATCATCTTTGAGATGTATCATCTTTTCCAACGAGAGCACTTCACCTTCCTGTTCCCAAAGCGTTTCCCTTCCACACAGTTCATGGATTTCAGCCAAAACTGTCGTACATACCGGTAAATCATTACCTTTGTGAAACGGCCGGACCCATAAAACAGGTTCACATACAGAACATGCAACTAACCAGTAAAGAAGATCAGAATGACCAATCAGGATGTAGCCGAAAAACTCAGGGAAGTTTTTAATTTGATGCAGCTGGCTGGGGAAAATCAATTCCGCGCCATTGCCTTCGACAAGGCAGCGCAGACGATCGATGGACTGTCGGATGATATCTTGTCTTACATCGAATCCGGCAGCCTCACGGAAATAAAGGGGATCGGGAAATCGATCGCAGAGGATATCCGGCTTTTTCATGAAACCGGAACGATGCCGGTACTTGAATCTCTCAAAGAGAGAGTGCCCAAAGGATTGATTGAATGGCTCAACATAACCGGACTGGGTCCTAAAAGTATTTCGAAGATTCATCAGGCTCTCGGAATTACGGAAGTGAGTGAACTGAAGGAAGCCTGTATCAGCGGAGCGGTAGCCAAACTTCCCGGTATGGGACAAAAATCGGCCGAAAAAATCCTGAAGTCTATCGCCTACCTCGAAACCTTTGGTGAACGGACCCGGCTTGATCAGGCACTTGCTATTGCTGATCCCATCTACCGTTTTATCCGGACTCTTCCCGGCATTGTTGAATGTGATATCGCCGGTTCCCTGCGCAGGGCAAGGGAAACAATTGGTGACATCGACATCCTCGCCTCTGCCAGTAAAGAGAATGTCCCGGCAATTTTTGATGCCTTTACAAAGCATGAACTGGTTGTGGAAATACTGGGACGGGGCGACACCAAAAGTTCCGTGCGTACCGAAAACGGCCGGCAGGTGGATTTACGTATCGTTAAACCGCAGGAGTATTCCGCAGCACTTATCTATTTTACAGGCAGCAAGGAGCACAATATTGTGATGCGCCAGAGAGCACGGGAGCGGGGGATGGCTCTGAATGAGTATGGCCTCTACCGGCTCACCAGCGGAAAGGAAACCGATTTTGATCAGCCGGTCATTACCACTACTGAGAGTGATATCTACCGGAAACTGGATCTTCATTTCATACCGCCGGAACACCGCGAAGACCGCGGTGAGTTCACTTTTTATGAAGAGAATGAGTCTATGGATCTGATATCGGAGGAGCAGATCAAGGGAGTGATTCACGCTCACAGTACCTGGAGTGACGGAAAATACTCTATCGCCGATATGGCAGATACCTCAATCAGCCTTGGATATGAGTATCTCGGCATTACTGATCACTCCCGCACCGCTTCCTATGCCGGGGGGCTTACCATTGAGGATGTAAAAAGACAGTGGGAGGAAATTGACCGGCTGAATGATCAGTATCGCACTGACGGATTGAATTTCACCATTTTCAAGGGTATCGAATCAGACATTCTCAGCGACGGATCCCTGGATTACCCGGATGAGATTCTGGAAGGGTTTGATCTGGTGATCGCAAGTGTTCACAGCGGACTGGAGATGCCTCGTGAGAAAATGATGGAGCGGTTTCGAAACGCTATACTTAATCCGCATACGACCATGCTCGGACACCCGACCGGCCGCCTGCTTCTTCGGCGCGACGGAAGCGATATCGAGCTCAATCAGATTATCGAATGGGCCGCAGAAACGGGTGTTGCCATCGAAATTAACGCCAGCCCGTGGCGGCTCGACCTGGACTGGCGTTTTGGAAATAAAGCACTGGAGTGCGGACTGATGAGCTCCGTGAACCCGGATGCTCACACTACTGAAGGCATCCGGGACATCCGTTACGGCGTAATGATCGCCAGAAAAGCGAAATTTGGTCCCGAACGCATTCTCAACAGCAGAAACAGTGTTCAGTTCCGGCGCTGGCTTTCAGAGAAGAAATAAGAGCACCAGCGTTATTCGGATACTCTTGTTCCGGAAACTCTGAGCGTGTTTGCAAGCCATCCATCCAGCTTGTCTTCCTCTGTCAGCGTCAGGTTCATATCCAGATCGTACTCGCCCGTCACCCAGTAAACAACCAGTGTGTTGTCTCTCTCAATGATGTTCTGAACGGTAGCTTCTCCCTGCTCAATCAGGATGTTACCTGACAGAGAACCATCCACGCGTGTGATTTCAAACATCAGGGTTACATCCCCGTAGGGTGTTCCTGGAATATCAATCTGCCAGGTTCCTTCAAAATTGTGATCGCTTTGTGCTGTGGCTGCTGAAAAAAGCAGAGATGAGGCCAGCAGCGAAACTGTCAGTAGCGTAACTCGTATCATGGTCGTAAGTTTTTTGGAAGTTATGGTTATATCCTGATCAAATTACTAAAGTAAAATGAAAAACCAATCCAAATCTGAGTTCCCGGACACATTTTTTCTGCTTTAGCGACTACTCAAAACGCATCACAAGTGGAAATCCCTCTCTGTTTTGAGGCAGCCCCCTCAAAAAGTTCAACTCAAAAAGTTCTCCTGTGCGCCAGGCTTCCACAAATTCATCATAAGCCGGAGAACCGGGGTTGCCGGATTGTCCCCCGGGATAGACGCCATACCCCCTAACACCTTCCGGATCCAGCTCCACCACCATTCGCCAGGAAGGGCCGTGACTGCCTCGGATTGCATTCAGCGTCTCCGCACCGCCATTTGTGAACACATTCGCTATACCCAGTCCGGGTATCTGGGCAACATGTTCGAGGGGCGTTCGGTTTACATCTCCCCAAAGCCACTGGCTCTGATCCTCACCATAACGTGACCCGAGCCTTTCCATGGCGCTTCGAAAAGAGCTCAGAATCAGATCATCCAGCGTCTCCCGCTCTTCCGTGGAGATATCATTGAACAGGAAGGAGTCCGGCTCCTCCAGAATCAGCTGAACGGTCCGGTCGCGCGAGGGTCGTGCCATCGGAAAGCCTGTATCGTACTTATTGTTCCAGATGGCCCGGTTCAGCTCACTCCACCAGGCATTAAAAACGGAAGGTTCTGTAAGATCCCCTTTCATCCGGTAATCCCACTCCAGAAGCCTGCCTATCCACTCCTGCTCACCGCTGCTCAGGCCCTCCTCCGGCACTCTGACCAGCAGTTCCGGAAGAAGTTTGTAAGCGTGATAGCTGAAGTCATCCATCAACATTTCGCGAAAATAATCCAGGTCGGCCTGCTCCGTCTCCCGTAACAGATCATTGGCTCGCCGCCCCCGTTCAAAGGGAGCAAAAAAGTCTCCCAGATAGTAGGGATAGTCAACATCTGCCGGATATTGATTGGCCGCACTCAGATAACCCTGTTCCGGGTTGAGTGAATAGGGATTATGATCATACGGAATATACTCCTCCCAGTCGTAGTAGGCGTCAGATCCGTCACCCACCGTGCGCCCCTGAAACTCCCACTTCAGCGGAAACACTCCCCCGGTTTGCATGGCAATATCCCCGTGAATATCGGCGTACACCATGTTCTGGGCCGGTGCCCTGTAGGTTCTGAATGCCTCCCTGAAATCTTCCACATTTTCAGCGCGATTCAGCCTGTAAAACGTCAGAAGTTCGTTCGAAGCGTCGTGAGCAATCCATCGCAGAGCCTGATTTTTCCTCTGTCCCGAAAAACCCGGAGCGGATTCTTCGGCCGTAAAAACGGGGCCGTGATGGGTAAAAAGAATCCTTTCTGTAACCGCCTCCTCTCCTTTCACACGCACCGTTTCCACCCGCTCACGAACCGGCAGCCACTCTCCCTCATAGAGATAGTGAGAGCGGGTTTCATCCTGAAAGGTGATCTCCAGCCAGTCCATCACATCGGCGCCGGTGTTGGTGGATCCCCACGCTGCAAATTCATTGAACCCAACGATCACGGCCGGACTCCCCGGCAGGCTTACCCCATAAACATTCATTTCCGGGGTATGGAGCTGAATCTCATACCAGATGGAAGGCAGTGTCATATTCAGGTGCATGTCGTTCGATAAAAGCGGATACCCGCCGGCGGTTCTCTCACCCCGGACCGCCCAGTTGTTACTCCCGTTCAGGGGATCCGGTTGCCATGGCAGGATTTCCCGGGTAAATGAGGCTTGAAAGAGTGTGTCGGGCCGTTCCCTGGTGAGAGGTTCAAAATCCCACGGTGTACCGGGGGGGATCACCGGATCCATCCAGACAGAGCGGGTGCTGAGGTATCGATCTGCAAACTCTTCGCCGAACCAGGCCACTGCATTGCTCATTGCCTGGGCTTCAGAGCGTCCGGCCAGGGTTTGGGTCATATATTTCAGTAAAAGCGCTGTATGGAGAGGCTCCCACTGCTGGGGAGCCACATTCAGGATTTTGTACTCCAGAGGATAGCTCTTGTAACTGAGCGTCTCAACATATGCGTTGACACCATCCGCATATGCCCGCAGGGCAGCGGAGACCAGTTCATCCTGACCTATCGCCTCCATAGCCCGCTCAGCGCCGTAGAGCATGCCCAGCCTTCTCTGGTTCAGGTCATATGAAATCAGATCACTGCCGAGCCACTCTGCAAGCTTCCCGCCGGCAGCCCGGATCTGCAGTTCCATCTGGAAAAGCCGGTCGCGGGCCGTTACATACCCCTGTACGAAATAGAGATCATGCTCATTCCGGGCAAAAATATGGGGTACTCTTCTCTCATCAAACCACACTTCAACCGGCTCCAGGAGGCGGTCTGCAGGCAGCCGCATCTCGCCTGTTTCAGCTGAAGTTTCCGCGTTGGCCCAAAACCCGTGTGACGGATGGAAGAAAGCACCCGCAGGAGGCAATGGACCGGGCGTATAGGTATAGAGATAGGCAATAAGCAGGAGAGAGGCCAGAGACAGGATCAGTCCGATGTTCAGTGATTTCATGCGTAATGGTTTATAAGTTGAATCTTCTTAACAGGGGGCTTTGTAAAACCAGGAATTTTGCACAAGATCAAGGCGGAAGCAACTTTAAAACCAAAACGTATTAGCCATACGTGAGGAAGCTAAAGCTGTGACAACGAAGATATTCGGGCAAAAGAACAGTTTTTCAAATCCTCCTGATAATACTCAAGAATAATCAGGATTTAATTACGGTTTCCGGGTCCGGAAGATTTAAAAATGAATCACCAGCCCGTTTTCCAGTGTATATGTCAGTTTACGGATCTCGATCACAGGATCCGCATCGTATGTCATGCTGAATGTAACTGAAAACGACAGGAGCCTTGAAATCCGGAATAAGAGCTCACTCTCGAGGGTGACCCGGGGTTCAAACGGGCGATCAGGCCGGGTCTGATAGTACCCGATCAGCTGCAGGTTGGTCTCCGGGGAAATTTCTCCGGAGAGGCTGATGTTCGTTGTGCTTTTTATAAAATTACGGGTAACTGCCTCATCCCCCCTCAGTGCCCACTCCTCATGCTCCGCCATCAGCCCGGAAAAAACACTGCCGTTTATTCGTGAACGGTTCAAAAAGGAGTATCGCAAACCTGAGCCTGCCAGAGCACGCTGATTTAGACCCAGATTTGCGTTTTGCTGATACTGAAGAAAGAGTTCAGGCGAAACCTTTCTGTTTCTGAATAGTCTCGAACGGAGATGGACATACCCGTTGCTGACCAGTGACCTGCCATCCACATTCACCAGATTGAGATCACTGAGAAGCATCCAGGTGTGCTGTTCTGACTGATAGGAGAGGTTGGAATCAGTACTCATCCGAACCACCTGATCACTGAGACGGTTCAGGGAAAGATTAAAACCGATATCGCCCGCCCATCCGGTCGTATCCGGATCCATCCGAATGCGTTCTACATTCAGCAATTGGGCATTCAGTTCCTGTGATGTAATCAAAACAGCGACTGCGCCGATCAGAAGCAGACGAAGGCTGTGCATAAGCAGATAGTCTTTAGACATATATTGTTTCAACCGGGAAAACATGAACAGATCATTTAATCCAGTGGATCAAGAACTGATGTTTCGCCCAAAAAAACAAATGCGTTGTAGCGTTCCGCCAGATTTGTGGGTACAAAATTGTTCTGCTCATTTGCGGGATTGTAGGTGACTCCGATCGCCCTGTGCGGCAGGCGCCTGGTAAACAGCGATGCCACTTCCCTGTCATTCAGATCCAGCCAGAAATCTTTGGGACCCACCTGCATGAGCAGATATTCCAGTGAACCGGCAGAGGCTGGAGGAACCGGCATCACCTGCATGGTGCCCTCCCAGGATGCTGCAGCCAGCACCTCTCCGCTGAAGGTTCCGAAACCGATCGCAAAAACAGCATCGTTGCCCAGGTTCATCCGGCTGAGCTGACCGATATTCAGAATACCAAACTGTGCCATATCGGTCGCCCTGGCATCTCCGATATGTGTATTGTGTGCCCAAACGATACCCCGGCTGTTCTCTCCGTACCGCTCCAGAAGGCGTTCGGCGGTGAGATAAAAATGTGAGGCCCTGTAATTCCAGGAAGCGCCACTCTGCTCCAGGTTGGCCCGGTAATGGAGCTCAGCGTTCTGTGCGGCCAGAGCCCCATGCTCCGCCCTGAAAAAGTCCCATTCAGTTACATCGGGATGATCTTCAAGGCTTCGAACTGCAGCAAGAGCCCGCTCCATTTCAGGTCCGCAATGTTCTCCGGTCTGCGCAACCATCCGGATATAATCGCCGATGGAGTTATAGCGCGAAACACAGGAATAGGCTCTGGATACCGTTCTGCCCAGGGAGCGGTCGACCGACGCCACCCAATCAGCTACATCCTGCATTGTTCTCTCATGATCATACACGTCGATTCCGTAGAGGCCTGCCCTCTGCTCCGGGGCAAGGGTGGCATTGTGCTGATACAACCACTCCACCAGCTCCCTGAACTCATGGTTACGCCACATCCAGAGAGGCCAGCGTGTCAGTGAATCCATCGCCTCATCCAGGGTCTCCGGCGCGCCGGGTTTCTGCTTTACAAACGCATTGATCCTTGCAAATGCGGGCCAGTCTCCCTCAACAGCGATGAATCGAAAATCCGATTCAGCCACCAGTTCCATGCTGAGAAGTGCACGGAGCTGATAGAACTCCGAAGTGCCGTGCGACGCTTCCCCCATAAGTACGAGTCTTTCCGTATCCACCAGCGAGAGCAGGGATGTGATGTCACCCGGATTGTCAATAGCCACCGCAAAACGAGTAATCTGCCCGGGATCCGGCTGTGATACCGAAGTTCGCGGCAAGTGAGTGATCAGAAGTGCAGAGACGGTGAGGAACATCATCATCGCTGATCCGGACGGGATACGAAACAGACTACGAAAACCGGGCATAATGAAAGAGATTCGTTTAGTGTTTACCCTGTTAACATAATGAATTCTCATCCGATCCGAAAACCAGCTACCAGTAGAGGAGTTTCATGCAGAATACGCTCCCGCCGCTTTTCAGAAATTCGGACGTATCCAGTTCCATCACTTCAAACCCGGCATCCCTGAGCTGTTCATTTACTACATCACACCCCTGCTGAATCAGAACATGTTTTCCATCGGGACAAGTGGCATTTCCTGCAAACAGGTCGGCGGCCTCATGCTCATTCAGCCGGATCACCTGCTCAAAAAGGGAATCAATCAGTTCAAGACTCCTTTCTGAAAAGGCACCAGGGTAGATCATCACAGATTTCTCATTCAGGGTACAAAAGCAGGTGTCCAGGTGATAAAACCGCGGATCGGTGAGTTCCAGCAATGCCACCGGCACATCCAGAAGACCGGATATTTCAGCATAAGCCTCTCGGCTGGTCCTGTAGCCGTATGCCCCCCACAGCAGTCGCCGGCCCGGATGCCAGATGGCATCCCCCATCCCTTCAAAGGTGACTACCGCATCACTCAGATGGAGTACCTCACAGTCCTGGCTGTTCCACCACCCCTCAATCTGTGCTACCTCACCTCGTCTCTGTTCTGCATGCATCTTCCCCATAATCACCTTGCAGGATTCTCCGTCATAACAGGGAAGGCTCTGATTAGCGCAAAAAACCATGTCCGGGAACCCCTCGGTTCCCTGCAATGTGGTCACCTCCAGTCCGGCCGCAGTAAAACCCTCTGCCAGCTGTTCCCACTGCTTCTGCGCACGCTCTTTATCCACCGTGCCGATGTTTCCAGCCATATGCGGATTGATTTCGTAGAGAATATCAAAATGATCCGGTGTAACCATCAGTACCTTTCCTGGCAAGGGCATCTCCTTCAGCTGATTGATGGTAACATTCTGTTCACTCTGCTCAGAAAAGAGATTTCTCATAAATCGTCAGGTTTAATGTTGTTTGTGGTGTGCCTTCCCCACGGCTGCTGAAGTGAAAAATCCATCGGGACTCTTTCCTGCGGGGTACTCAGTTGGTTCCTGAAGAGGGCGAACCAGGCTGACTGAGAGAATCAAAATAAGAATGTTATCGCGATTTTTATTCACTAAATTAAGATTTTATCATTTCAATTTCACCCAGCAAGGCGACTCCTGCATGTTATTAAATCCGGATCTTCTGACCCAGCTCTCACCGCTCGACCTGAAAGCGAAAACGATCGTTGAAGGGTTTATTTCCGGACTCCACCGAAGTCCATTTTACGGTTTTAGTGTTGAATTTGCCGAACACCGGCCTTACAACAGAGGGGACGATTTTAAACATGTGGACTGGAAAGCTTACGGTAAAAGCGAGCGGTTTTATGTAAAGCGGTTTGAAGCGGAAACCAACCTTCGGGCGCATGTGGTGCTCGACATCAGCAGCTCCATGTACTTCAAACACTTTGCCGCCTGGTCGAAGCTCCGATATGCCATTCACTTTGCAGCTTCGCTCATTTATATGATGCACCGCCAAAGAGACGCGTGCGGACTGGTACTGTTTGATGAAGAGATCCGGGATCTCTTTCCTGCAAAATCTTCCTACAGTCATATCCGGATGCTTTTCAGCCGCCTTGAGGCTTGTCTGGCAGAAGAAGAGGCCGATTCGAAGCAGAAAAGAGCCTCCGCTTCGGCAGATGCCCTTCACGCCCTTGCCGAGAGCCTGAAGCGGAAAAGCCTGGTGGTGATCCTTACGGATCTCTTTGAAAACGTCGCGAACCATGACGCACTCATCTCCAGTATAAGGCATTTGAGACACCAGCGGCATGAGGTTCTACTGTTCAACCTGCTGGAGCAGCGCAGTGAGCGGGATCTCGATTTTCCGAATGGCAAATTCCTTTTCGAGGATATGGAGACCGGCAGTGAGATGGAGGTCATTCCGGCTCAGATCCGGTCAGAGTACAAGGCGAAAGTAGATGAATATACCAAACGGTTCAGAATTGCCTGCAGCGAAGTGAAGGCCGATTTCGAAGCGATCGATACGGAAAGCCCCTTTGAGCTGGCTCTGCTCGCCTATCTCAACAAGAGAAAAAGACTCTCCTGAACTGAACCAGGGTGAGATAATCAGGTATCTGTTCCACCGGTAAAATCTTCACCCCCTGCAACCGCCGCAGGGTATGACGGGAAGCGGACAACCTCACTCGTTGCAAAATTTTCTCATGAATATGGAATTATTTTTCTATTTTATCCGAAAGCACTGTAAAAATTCCTTTTAATACCGCTGATCATGTTATTTATATTTCACATTCGTCCTCTTCTGTTTCTGCTTCTTTTCGCCTTTGTAAGCTGCTCCGAGGATCTTTCGCTGGGTGGAGAAGTCAGTAACGGTACTCCTGAGCTTCCGGAACCGGGCGAAAAAGAGTGGGTACTGGTGTGGCAGGACGAATTTGACGGGGATGTACTGGATCCTGAGAAGTGGTCTTATCAGTACGGTACCGGGAGAGAGGAAGGGTTGACCGGATGGGGTAACAATGAGCTGCAGTACTACACCGACCGGGAGGAGAATGTGCGTGTGGAGGGAGGCATGTTGCACATCACAGCCCATGAGGAGCTTTATGAGGGGATGCAGTACACCTCCGCGCGCATCCGTACGATCAATAAGGGCGACTGGACCTACGGCCGTATTGAAGCGCGTGCGAAAATGCCGCAGGGACAGGGAATCTGGCCCGCAATCTGGATGCTACCCACCCGCGACAACCCTGTATGGCCCAGAGATGGTGAGATCGACATCATGGAGCTGGTGGGTCACGAACCGGCAACTGTTCATGGTACCGTTCATTTTGGAACTGACTGGCAGAATCATGAGTGGCGGGGTGGTGAATACACACTGGATGAAGGAATCTTTGCAGATGACTTTCACGTCTTCGCGATCGAATGGAAAATGAATGAGATCCAATTTTTTGTGAATGACACTCACTATTTCACCGTAACCCCTTCCACAACGGCGGGGTATCAATACCCGTTCAACAATCCGTTTCATCTGATCCTGAACCTGGCAGTGGGTGGTAACTGGCCCGGCTCCCCGGATGCCACTACCGAGTTTCCCCAGTCGATGATCGTGGACTATGTGCGGGTCTATCAGTGGGAGTGAACCCGGAATCTGCAGAGCAGGCCGGTGCATCAGCACTGTTATATACAACCGATGCCATGGCCCGGTTTCTTTTTCCAATAGCTGCAACAACCACAGCCGGGCAAAACCCCTCGTCCGCTTCCAGCTTCTGTTTCCTCAGCCTCCACTGATGGATGGGAGTGGTTGAGCCACACCTTCGGGCAGCTTCAGAATTTCCAGCCCACGAGATTCCAGTAGGTCAGGCTCAGGAAAAAAACCAGCGAAACAAGCAGAACACCTGACGACCAGAGTTTCCTGAGCCGGCTCTGTTTCTCCCTGAAAATCCGCACCGCAAGCTGAATTGTAAATCCAATTGCCGCATAAGGCAGAATTACGGCGGGATAAAAAAGCCAGGGCACTCCATATCCAAATCCTATCTGAAGCTCATAGGCCGGTGTGGTGAGAAAACCCGCTGTGGTAAAAAGCAGAGAGAGCGTATAAAACCCTGCCACGCTGAACTCAGACCATCCTGCCGCACTCAACACCGGTTCTTTCCGGCCGAATCGCCTGATTGCCATCCGAAGCAGATACCCTCCGGCTATGAGCAGAAAGAAAAGGTTGCCGAATAGAAGCAGGAATTGATGAAGGCGAACCCTCTCCAGCGGATGCAGCCTTTCAAAAGCAGCGGTTCCGGTTGTATAGAGATGGGTGATTCTGCCGTTCTCCTCTCTGAAAGCGATCTTGTAGCCGTCATCCAGCGACTCAAACAGCAACGGGCCTGTTCTTACCATCCTGTGATCGTCTCCACCGGGCCGGGGCAGTGTCAGGAGCGTATCACTTTCAACCCCTGTGGTCAGTTCCTGCCCCATGATTCCCGCCAGTACTCCAAATTTGGTAAAAGAATTCCGGGTGTATCTCGTATTCCGCCAGCTGCCGGCAAAATCGGCAACCGGCCTGCGATCACTGAAACGAACCGGCAGACTCCGGGTGTCGCCAATAGAGTTCTCACCGACCGGCAGTGTTCCCATCAGTAAATCGGTCACGCGGTTTATAAACGAAAAATCCATTATGTTTACGGCCACAAAAAAACCTGCATTCTGCTCCGGAATGAGCCACAGCCGGGAGGCCGTTCCGATGTAGCCGCCATCATGGCCAATCACAGAGTGACCGCCGTATTCCAGGTGATTCCAGAGGAAACCAACTCCCCCGCTCAGGTCTGGATGGTGTGTAAACTGAACCGACAGCATCTCCTCCCTCATCTCCTCCGACAAAACCCCCGCCGCTTCGAGTGCGTGGCGTGTAAGCATCGCCTTCAGAAATCTCTCCATATCGTTTGCCGTTGAAACCATCGACCCGGCCGGACTGTCATGCACAAAATCGTAGTCCAGAGCGGTCAACCCGCCCCGATCCATAATGTACCCGGTCATGAACAGATCCAGCTGCTCATCATCCGGATCAAAGGTAGTGTGAAGCATCCCCAGGGGCCGGAACAGAACGGAATCCATCAGGGCAGAGTACTCCATTGCGCTTACGTGTTCGGCAAGAAAGCCGGAAAGAGCGGCTCCATAATTTGAATAACTCGCCACTTCTCCGGGCGGCATTACCAGATCGGGGAGCTGCGTTCGCATCGATTCTCTCAGGGACAACGCTTCCCCGCGCGTTCTGGATGACTTACCGATAAAGTGGTCGTCGAATCCGGCAGTATGGGTCAGCAGATGGCGCAGGGTGACCGGACTTCTGAAGCGGCTTACCACCATGGGCTGCTCAAAATAACTGTTGATGTCCGCATCAAGGTTCAGCAATGAGGCTTCCACACGGTTCAGGACACCGACAGCGTTTACAGCCTTGGATACAGAACCCACCCGGAAAAGGGTCATGGCCGGGTCCATCCTCCGTCCTTCTGAAGTATTAGCCAGACCCGGCGTCTCAAGAAGGTACGTAGAGCCGTTCTGAACCCAGATCACTACAGCACCGGGAGCCGGCTGATCCAGAAAAAGTTCAGCAATGTTAGCAGACAGTGAATCACTTTGGGCAGCGCAGAGTGCCGGACTAAATATCAGGAATAATAAAACTCCTCTTATCATACTCCCTCCACTTTTCGTTGATGAATTAAAAAAATCTTACAACAGTGTATCAAGGTACGGCCCGGTTTTAGGTGACCTTTGAACGCTTCAGGATATAGTTCAGAAGTCTGGGGGACAATCGCTTAAGATAGACGGCCAGCAGTTCCACGCCCCCGATGTAGATCTCCTCCTGCTTTCGGGCCAGTTTTGGGATCAGCTTCCTGGCAAACTCTTCGGCCGACATCGCTTTCTCCTGTGCCTCATCCATCTTATTGTGTTTTTCCCCATCTGCCGTAAGTGCGTTCACGGTTACATTGGTCTTCACAAACCCCGGACAGACCAGACTCACATCGATATTGTGTTCATAGAGTTCCTGCCGAAGGCAGTCGAACCAGCCGTGCAGGGCGTGCTTGGACGATGCGTAGGCCGACCGGTACTTTGTGCCAAGCTTACCCATCACACTCGAGGTAACCACGATATGGCCCGACTTCCGTTCGATCATCTGCGGCAACACCGCTTTGGTTAGAGCGACCGTTCCGAAAAAATTTACCTCCATCACCTGCCGGATCGTCTCCATTTTGGAGTCCACAGCAAAAGCCCTCTGGCTGACACCTCCGTTGTTGATCAGCATATCGACCCCGCCAAAAAGAGATAAGGCCTCCACCGCTTTTGCGGGCAGCGTTTCCGCATCGGCCAGGTCGAGTGGCAGCAGCCGCACCGTTTCTTCGGCGTCTGTACAGTTTCCCAGTACCCGGTTCAGCTCGTCCATTCTTCGGGCCGAAAGAATTAAATGTGCACCTTTTTTGTTAAACTCGTAAGCCAGTGCTTCACCGATCCCGGAGGAGGCACCCGTAATCCAGATTACTTTTTTTTGTAGTGGCATAATATTCAGGGGCAGCACGAAGAAAGACTGCACTTCTGATCAACGATTTCAGGTTTGATTGCAAGGGAACAGTTTAACCCGGGATTATGACTGATCATCACGGCGTAATCGGACAATATCCGGTTTTATAAAGTACCCTGTAAATCTGTTACTCAATTCACTATTTTAAAACTAAATAAATCGAGCTTCTGAAAAAACATGAGAATTAAACAGGGATACAAAAACATCACTCGTTTTCCGTTGATGATTAAAACTGAAAGCTCCCCGGGACCATGAGACCGCGACATACGATACTGCTGGTAGAAGATGAAATAGAAGCAGCCGACATGCTCTCCGGCTATCTGGAGTTGAACGGTTATGATCTGCTGGTTGCTCACGACGGAAATCAAGCTCTGGATCTGATTGAGAAACGCGCGGGAGATATCCACCTGGCCGTACTCGATATCATGGTGCCCCATGTGGATGGCAAGGAGATCTGCCGGATCATACGAAGCCATCCGGTACTGAAGGAGATCCCCGTCATCTTTCTTACCGCTAAAGACCGGGAAATGGATGAAATTGAGGGGCTTGAACTGGGTGCGGATGATTATATCTCCAAACCGGCCAGTTTCAAACTGGTGAAAGCGCACATTGAATCCCTTCTGCGAAGACAAAAACCCCAGAACAGAGTGTGGATACAGTATGGTGATCTTGTACTGGACAGTAATGGAAAAGATCTCTATCTGCATGATAAGCGTGTTGAACTAACATCCACTGAATATGCCCTATGTGAGCTCTTTTTCAAAAATCCGAAAAGAGTGTTCAGCCGGCAGGAGATTCTGGAGCAGATTGGCGGTGACGATAAATTTGTATTCGACCGCACCGTGGATGTACACATCAAGAATCTTCGCCTGAAACTGGGTTATGCAGCTGAGATGATTAAAACCTACCGGGGTATCGGATACGGACTGAACAGAGATCTTGTACCGGCATGAGTATTCGTGCAAAACTGGCCTGGACGTTCATGCTGCTGCTCATCTTTGGCATCACTGCCATCAGCAGTTACTCCATCCTGTTCATTCGGAATTACCTGCTGAATGAGGGGGAAAAACAGATTCTGGATGATTCGGCCTGGCTCTCCATCACACTGCGAAACCTTCAGCCTGACGAGCAGTTTGAAACGAATCTTAACGAGCTGGCACTGGCATCAGGATATCGCATCGCGGTGTATGACCGGCAGGGTTATCTGTTTGCCGAAGCACCCTATCATACCGATCCGGAGGCCCCGGGCCTGCTGGATCCTGACTTGGCTGGCAGACTCTCAGGCTCCTCTCTGATGATTTACAAAAACCAGGAAGACAACGGGCAGCTCGTGACCTTCACCGAGATTGAAACGGATAACAATCCGGCCGCATTCCTGCGTGTCAGCATCTACAAGGATCAGATTTACGAACCGATCAAAACTATCCGATGGATCATTTACACCGGGATGTTCATCTCCATGGGACTGGTCATCCTGGTGAGTATTCTCTTTTCCAGATCCATCAGCCGGCCGATACTGCAGCTGGAGGATGCGGCCCGGAAAATTGCAGACGGCAACACCGGACAGACTCTGAATCTGGACCGGAAGGATGAATTCGGGAAGCTGGCCGCTTCTCTGAACCGAATGGCTGAAAAACTGCGCTCAGACAATCTTGAACTGAAACGACTCAACCAGAAACAGCGGCAGTTTTTTGCCGATATCACCCACGAAATCCGGAATCCCCTCCATACCATCGCGGGGTCTCTCGAAATGCTCCAGGCTCCGAACCTCAAACCAGCACAGAGAAAAAAGACGCTTCACACTGCACAGCAGCAGGCGCTTCGTATTAACCGGCTGTTCAAGGATCTGGTAACACTGCAGCGATACGACTCCGATGACCAGTTCATCCATCAGCAGCCCTTTCAAATGGAGGAGGTCATCTCACTGATTCTGGAGATTTATGAAGCGGAAGCAGAAGAGAAAGGCATAGAATTAAGTGCCAGATGTGTCCCGGTAATGGTAATTGGCGACAAGGATAAGATTGAACAGGTACTCGAAAACCTGGTCTCCAATGCGATCAAGTTTACCGGCAGCGGTAAAATCACAATTCAGACAGCCGTTCAAGATGGGGTTTTGTTGACAGAAGTCAGAGATACCGGAATCGGAATCTCTGCTGAACACCTGGACCGCCTGTTCGACCGGTTTTACCGAACCGACAAGGCCCGTTCCAGAGACAAAGGCGGAACCGGCCTCGGACTGGCCGTTGTAAAGAGTATACTGGATGCTCACCAATCAGAGATCAGAGTTGAAAGTACCCCGGATCGTGGATCCGTGTTTCGATTTATCCTTCCTCTTGCCTGACAAAAGAGAGAACCGGGTTGAGGCACTGCCCCGGAGAACCCCTGCAGGCCCCCTCTTCATACAGAATTTATTCGGATTTTGTATCTTTCATAGATTCGAACTGGATTTAAAAAAGCACGATTTTCGCACAGGATCAAGGCGAAAGCAAATTTAAAACGCTGCGTATTTGCGAACCGTGAGGTTTTTACATTTGCGACTACCAGGATGTTGAACAAAAGAACAGATTTACAAAATAAACCAAAAAGCACGACCTTTGTATGCGAATACCGATTGTATTTAGAATCAATCTAAGTTGATTTCTCTTCACGTTCGCTTCATATTAAAACGGTTTTTTTCAAAATTGAATACCAACCCCCGAAAATTTCTCTCTCTTTTATGAAAATTGGCATTGTTTTAATGAACTTAGGAGGTCCCACACATGAAGACAATGTGCGAATTTTTTTAAAGAACCTCTTCAGTGATGAGGATATCATCAAACTTGGCGGCGGATGGGGACAAAAGCTTTTTGCCAATGTGATCTCCAAATTCAGAGCTCCAAATGTAGCCAAGGATTACAAGGAAATTAACGGCTGTCCCAAGGGCTGCACCGGAAGCAAGCACTGCTTCAACCGTAAAAACAGAGTGGTATCAGACTGCTGTTCACCCATTAACGGACTTACAGAACTGCAGCGGCGCAGTCTTGAAAAATATTTTAAGACCATTCTCCCGGAACATGAGGTACAGGTGTACACCTGTATGCGTTACTGGCTCCCTTTTGCAGAGACCGTAATGGAAGACATGGTAAACGACGGAATCACACACACCATCCTGATGCCGCTCTATCCCCAGTTTTCCTGGACCACCACCGGCAGCAGCTTCCGGGATTGGGAAGAGGTGTTGAACAAAAAATTCGAGGGTGGCAAGAAGCCCTGGAAGGAGTTTCACGTTAAAAACTACTACCTCAATGAGAGTTACCTCAACTCCGTCAACAGCCGCATTGATGAGGCTATGGCAGAAATGGATGAGGATACAAAGCGGAAAACCCATTTTATTTTCAGTGCACACGGAACACCCCTGCTTGAAGTGCGAAGCGGTGACCCCTACACTGTAGAGATCAAAGAGACGATGGAGGCGGTCATGGCACGCCGAACTGAAAAGAATCCGTACTGGCTCAGTTTCCAGTCCCGTGTGGGGCCGCAAAAATGGACTCAACCCAATACGGAGGAGCTGGTGGAGCGCCATCTCGAATACGGAATCAAAAATTTCCTGATGGTTCCCATTGCTTTTGTCACAGATCATATCGAAACTCTGTATGAGCTTGGCGTGGAACTCGTTGAGGATATGGAGGAAGAAGGATTTGAATTTGAGAATTACACGGTGATGAAAGGACTGAATGATCATCCGGACTACATTCGCGCTCTTGCAGAGGAAGCACTGAACTGCCTGCGCCATGAGATACCGGCATCGGCCATACAGTGGGATAAAAAGGAAACAAAAACTGATGTAACTGCATAAGGGATGCTACATCCTACATTTCAGGACTTTACTGCAATCGGCATCACTCACTGGGATGCCCCTGTAGAGATACGCGAGAAATTCAGCCTCAATTCCGACTGTATGTCGCTGCTTCTTGAGGGCGCAGAAAGAGAGGGAATCCGCAGTCTTTTTATCGTATCCACCTGCAACCGGACTGAAATTTTTGCCCTGGGCGCTTCTACCAAAGAGCTGATCCGCTTACTCACCACCTACAGCCACGGCACACTGGATGAGTTTCACAGCTACGGTTTTGAGCTGGAGGGTGAACGTGCTGTAAGGCATCTCTTTAGTGTGGCTACAGGTCTGGATTCACAAATTCTCGGAGATCTCCAGATTGTAAAGCAGGTAAAGGAAGGATATGAATTTTCTGCCTCAAGGGGTATGGTATCCGGTGAGATGCACCGGCTGATTCAGCATCTGTTCCGGGCACACAAACGCTCCCGAAATGAAACTTCCCTGGGGCATGGCGCAGCCACCGTCGCCTATGCTGCAGTCAAATTTGCGATGCAGACCTTCGACAATCTGGTAAGTAAAAATATCCTGCTTGTCGGCACCGGAAAAATCGGTAAGGTAACCTGCAAAAACCTGGTGAATCTGGGTGCCAGCAAACTGACGCTGATCAACCGGTCGCGCGACAGGGCCGAATTTGTTGCCGGGAAATTTAATCTGGAAGTGGCCGACATGGAGCAGCTGCCGCAGCAGATTGCGGATGCCGACCTGATTATCGTCGCCACCGGCGCTTCGGAACCCGTCATCCGTCCGGAACATATGATTCCGTCTATCGAATCACCCAAGTTTAAGGTGATGCTCGATCTTTCCGTTCCGCGTAACATCGATCCGAAAGTCGCTTCCCTCGATTTTGTGGATGTCGCCAACATGGATATGCTGAGTGATGTGACCGATGAAGCCTATAAAAAGAGAGAAAAAGAGGTGCCGTTAGTCAAGAATATCATCGAAGATGAAATTTCTTCTTTCATGCTCTGGCTGAACGAACAGCGGGTGGTTCCAACCATTAAGGCTCTCACCCGAAAATTTGAGTCGATCCGTGAAAACGAACTGAACTATTTCCGGAATAAAATCGATACCAGCGATTTTGATAAAATCGACAATCTTACTCGCAGGATCGTAAACAAGCTTGCTGCATACAGTATTGAGCATCTTAGGGATCACCATCAATCCGAGGAAGTAGCTGAAATGGTGAAGGTGATGTTCAAGCTGGAGGCTCTGAAAGAGAATGAATAACCCCATCCGCATCGGAACCAGAGACAGTGAGCTCGCACTCTGGCAAGCGGAAACCGTGGCAGGTCAGCTGCAAAACCTCGGATTCCGGACTGAACTTATTCCGGTGAAATCCATGGGCGACCTGGATCTGACGACCCCGCTGCCGGAAATGGGAGGCAAAGGTGTATTTACAAAAGCACTGGATGAAGCCCTGCTGAACCGTGAGATTGATCTGGCTGTTCACTCCTACAAGGACCTGCCCACGGTGAACCCCCTTCCTCTTTCCGTTTCAGCTGTACTGAAACGGGACGATCCGCGCGACTGCCTGGTTGCTCCACGGGGTACCGCATTTCTGGAGGATGATCATTTGCGCGCAGAAGTGGCAACCAGCAGTAATCGCCGAAAGGCACAGTGGCTTCACCGGTATCCCCTTCACTCGATCCCGAACATCCGTGGCAACGTAAACACCCGGCTTCGCAAGGTGGAAGAGATCGGCTGGAACGGTGCAATTTTTGCTGCTGCAGGACTCCATCGAATCCGGCTCCATCGTCATATCTCCCTCTATCTCGACTGGATGGTGCCTGCTCCCGCGCAGGGAGCTGTCGCGGTGATGCTTCGCGATGATGAGACAGAGCTGCGCCGTATCACCGCACCATTGAATGATCCCGAAACCGAGTTCTGTACCCGACTGGAACGTGACCTTCTCAACGAAATGGAAGCCGGCTGCAGTGCTCCTGTGGGTGCACACGCCTGGATGAACGGGAAAGAGGTGACTCTTAGCGCTGTGGCGCTCACGATTGACGGAACCCTGCAGTACGATATTGAGCTCAGCGGACCCGTTGATCAGTCGGCTCAGTTAGGACGACTGGCCGCTACCCGATTACTTGCACAGGGAGCGTCGCGGCTGATAGAAGATCTTCGTAAATAGAATTTTGTCCATCAGATTTGCAAAAAAAATTTCAGATATTGATCACCCGTCCACTGAGTGACGAACAGCTGCAACTGGCAGAAAGCCTGGGGCTGGACACTCATGTTCAACCTGCCATAGTAACCGAATCCAGGAAAGAGTGGGCCGGTCTGGAAGCTCTTCTTCAGCATCCGGATTATCCCATTCTCGCATTTACCAGCCGCAATGCTGTTATTGCACTGAAATCCTGTGCCGGCAACAGCAGGGAGCTTCTGAAAAAGAAGAGAGTGTATGCTGTCGGGGAAAAGACGGCTTCCGAACTGCAACTTCTTGGCTGTGAACCCCTGCTACCCGATCAGTCTGACGGGACGGGGCTCGCTAAAAAGATTGCAAACGATCTGCTGACCGGTTCTTTTACGGGAAAACCCGGAGTGCTGCATCTCTGCGGAAACCGGCGCCGGAATGAGTTCCGTCAGTTTCTGGAGGGATCGGAAATAGACGTGCGGGATGTGGTTGTCTATCAGACCCGCCTGCTAAAGATGCAATTTAATTCTGTACAGAAAGACGCAGTGCTCTTTTATAGTCCGAGTGCTATCGAATCCTTCCGAAAAAGCGGCGGTTTTGAACATCCCGCCCATCAGTCGGCCGAACTCTTTGCGATCGGCCATACCACCGGCGAGGAGTTAAGCGCTGAAACAGCCCGGACCGTGCATATCAGTCCGGAAGCCAATAGTGAACAATTTCTTCATTTTACTGCACAGATTCTCTCATTACAACGATTTAACTGAATGCTACCATGAGTAATCAAACTTTTCCCGAACTGAAAAATGATCTTTTTCTGCGTGCATTACGCGGCGAACCCGTGGAACGCCCCCCTGTCTGGATGATGAGGCAAGCCGGGAGATATCTGCCTCAGTACATGGAACTGCGGCGAAAATACAGTTTTTTCGAGCGGGTAGAAACCCCGGAGCTGGCCTGTGAAATCACTCTTCAGCCAATTGATGAACTCGAGCCCGATGCAGCGATCATTTTTTCGGATATCCTCACCGTACCCCAGGCTCTCGGCATCGATGTGCAGATGATCCCCGGCCGCGGACCCGTTATGGGTAACCGGATTGAAACAGAAGATGATGCTTTTTCGGTTTTTGCAGAAGACATTGCCGAAAAACTCCACTATGTGATGGATGCCATCACCCTTACCCGAAAGGAGCTGAACGGCCGGGTACCCCTGATCGGATTTGCAGGAGCTCCCTGGACACTCTTTTGCTATATGGTACAGGGAGAAGGATCCAAAACCTTCGACCGGGCCAAATCTTTTCTCTACCAGTACCCTGATGCATCGGCTCATCTGATCAAAGAGCTGACCCGCGCCACCATCGATTATCTGGCCGCGCAGGTGGCTGCCGGTGCGCAGGCTGTTCAGGTATTCGACTCCTGGGCCGGGCTGCTGAGCCCCGACGACTTCAATCAATGGGCGCTGCCCTCACTGATTGAGATTACGGCGTCTGTTAAAGAGGTGCCTGTGATTCTCTTTGCCAAGGGTGCATGGTACGCCCTGGAGCGGCTTGCCTTCAAGAGCGGTGCTGCTGCACTGGGTGTCGACTGGACCCTCTCGCCAGAATTTGCAAGGGAGAAAACTGCCGGTAGGGTATCCCTGCAGGGAAATTTTGATCCGTCACATCTGCTGGCTCCTCCCGCAGAAATTGAACAGATGACCCGCAGGATGATCGATCGTTTCGGGGTTCAGGGATACATTGCTAACCTGGGTCACGGCATTCTTCCCCATATACCCGTGGATCATGCCAGAGCATTCGTCAATGCTGTAAAGGAGTACCGCAGCCCGGATAGCAGGTGAGCAGATTTAAAATCCCTGTAAAAAGAGCAGTATTACATAGTGCTGATCTATTGTAACCTGTTAAATAAATGTTAAAAAACACCCCCATGTTTCGAAAAACATTCACAAACTATATTGAGACCCTTCAGGATACGATCTGCACAGAACTCGAAAAACTGGATGGAAAAGCCCGATTCCGGGAAGATCTCTGGAAACGGGATGGCGGAGGAGGAGGCCGCACCCGCGTGATTGAAAATGGCGCTCTGTTCGAGAAAGGGGGTGTGAATGTTTCTGCAGTACATGGTGAACTTCCCGAACTGATCAAAAACCATTTTAAAACAGATCATGGGACGTTCTGGGCCGGCGGAATATCCCTTGTGATACATCCTGAAAGTCCGATGGTACCCACCGTACATGCCAATTTCCGCTATTTTGAACTCTTTGGTAACAGCGGAAACAGTGCGCCTGTGGATGCATGGTTCGGAGGCGGAGCCGATCTGACCCCCTACTATTTACGGGAAGATGATGCCATTCACTTTCACAAAACCCTGAAAACAACCTGCGATCGCCATGGAAGTGATCTCTATCCCCGATTCAAAAAACAGTGCGACGACTATTTCTTCAATACACACCGCGGTGAAGCACGGGGAATTGGCGGCCTCTTCTTCGACTATCTGAAGCAAAATGAGCAGAAAAGCCTGCAGCAGTGGTTCGATTTCACTACCGATGCCGGCAGTGCCTTTCTCCCCGCTTACCTGCCCATTGTGGAAAAAAGGATGCAGGAGAGCTGGAGTGCTGAACAGCGCGAGTGGCAGGAAATCCGGCGCGGACGCTATGTGGAATTTAATCTGATTCACGATCGGGGGACTCTTTTCGGGCTCAAAACCAACGGACGGATAGAATCAATTCTGATGAGCCTGCCGCCAAAAGTACGATGGGATTATAACGTTCAACCTCTGCCCGGGAGTCCGGAGGCAGAACTTACAGAGGTGTTGAAAAACCCGAGGGAGTGGGTCTCATAAAGAGCAGTATCCAATCGCTTTTCCAGCAGTGAAAGTCTGATAGCCAGGATATCAGGTGAACGAACGTTCACAGGACTCATTTCGGGCTTTTCATCCGTTCCAGAAGCCTTCCCAAAAATTTATTCCCGTAGATTCTTCGGATATGATTCATATCTGCAATGACCACAAGTTCCCGGCTGCTTCGGGAAAAGGCCACATTCAGTAATCGGGGTACGGACAAACCGTTTTTTTCCTCATCCAGCGGCCTTACAGAGTAGTGCCGCTCTTTTCCATTCTGAAGTTCAGCGCTCATCACAGTATCAAACAGGATATACTCCTTTTCACGTCCCTGAAATGTGTGAATTGTCCCCACTTCCACATCACGAAAACCGGCCTGATAGAGCCTGTTTCGAATATCATAGACAACATTTCTGAAAGGCACGATTATACCGATCTGATCCATGGAAATTCCCCGTTTCCCGAGATTGGTTACCAGTTTTTCGAGGATCTGCTGGTGTACAAGGTTCACGGGCCTGAAGCCCTTTTCCCCCGGTTTTTGCTCCAGTATCGGTCTGTAGGGAGCGCTGTTCACCAGATGATAGGATGTAGCGGCCTCACCGTTTTGCAGAGGCAGTCTGTCAGTTTTCCCCGATTTCAACCTGCCCTCATAAAAAACAGTACTGATGATATCGGCAAGAGACGATTCCAGTCGATACTGAGTATCAAAAAAAGAGGTGAATTCCGGATTCCGGTCATGCCAGCCAAAAAGTTCTTCTCCGGTTTCAGCATTTGCCACCGTTGTAAAAATATCCCGTTCAAGATAGTCCCGTGCCTCTCTGTTGTCTGTCAATGCGATCGGCGGGAGCTGCATGGGATCGCCTACCACTACCAGATGCCACTTGGCGTGTGCTGCCAGAACCATCATATAAGGAAGGTTTGCCATGGAACTTTCGTCCACAACAACGGCATCAAAATCAAGATCATGAAAAAGATCGGAAGTACAGACTTTGGCAAGAGTGGTAGCCACCAATCTCTTCCTCCACAGCTCCTTGCGCTCATTTACACTGGATAGTTCGGCAAGATTCTCTTCCAGTTCTTCCAGGCCGCCTGCATCCTCTATTTTTTGTTCGATCAGTTTTAATTCCAGTTCCTGGTTCGGAGTTGGACTTTTCCCCTGCTCAAAACGTTTCTTGACGGCCCGCAGTGCTTTTTCCCTCTTTTCGAGAAGCTGAATCCAGGGAGCTGATTCATTTTTTTTCTGCTCAGTCAGTTTTTCATTCTGCCTGTCAAAATTATGAATATCAAGCAGCTCGTCATCCAAAGCCGATTCCCCGAATCGGGTAAATAGCTGAGGAGACATCGGCTTATTGATCTGAACAAGGGCATTCAGTGCACTCAAAAAACCGATATCCACAGCGCGATTGGTGTTTGAGGCAAACAGGACTTTTTTCCCTTTAATCAGATAGTTGGCAATGATATAACCGAGTGTATCTGTCTTGCCCGTTCCCGGAGGACCCCAGATAAAAAGAGTGCGGCACTTCATCGCTTTTCGGATCGCGCTCAGTTGCGCTTCATTTCTCATGCCGTCATGCTCCGGTTCATCTTCAGTCTGGAGCGAATCAGCATCAGGCCGGAAAAGTCTCTCAATGCGCCTTAAAAATGTGCTCTCCTCACCCTGCAGTTTCATCAACTGCGATTGTGTCCGTTTCAGAACAAAATCATTTTCCCATTCCAGCTCTGCTTCTTCGATCAGGTTGCCGAGATCCTTATCCATTCGAAGCACCAGTTTCTTCTCATCAAAAGAGACCGGTACAGCCTTCATGAGAGTTCCTGCCACCGTGGTCTGAATCTCCTCAGCAAAACGGACGGAGGGATTGTGACATTCGAACTGATAGGCTGTTCCGTCACCTTCAGCGTTTGCCATTCGTTTGCCAAGAAAGAGTGTTTCGGTTGAAGGTTTCTTCCGAACCGTATCGATTTCGGCTTCAAGTGCCGCAATTGCCTGTTTAAACAGATTTTCCATATTCATAATACCTGCCTCAAACCCTATGATCCAAAAACCGCACGATCCTTACTGATCCCACAGTTCAGACCGGATCATTTCGGCACTTCTCTCGGAGATGATATACTCCAGTTTAATCCTGTTTTTTTCGGCAATTCTGGATTCCACCAGCCGTGCACTCGCCGGTGTATAGACAACCAGATCCACATTTCTCACAAACAGAGGCAGTGATTTTCCGTAGGTGGCGCCGGCTACGAAGGCCCCTTCATACTGCATCAGAGATTTCAGTTCCGATATAATTTTTGGGATAGAATCCTCTTCTGAGGTCACAAGTCCAATCGCATCCAGTCCGGCCCGATCCATGATCGAGAGCAACACATCAGCGTCGTAATGAAAAACAACCGGCAGGATCCGGAGAGATTCACCAAGTGAGCGGAACTGATTGATCAGCTGAATCGGAACAAAAAGTGCGTCGTGACGGGTTATTTCATCAAAATCGGATGCTTCAACAGCTGTGCTTTTTACTCCGATCTGTTCTTTTATCGAATCTGCCAGCAGCCGCGCGAGTTCAAGTGTTTCGCCCACCGTCGCAATACTCTGAATACGTTCGGGCCACTCCATAAAACTGACCTGTTCTTCAAAAATTGCCTCCGCCTCTGCTTCGTCAAGACCATACCCGATCAGCTCTTCAAGTAGTTTTCGAATTCGTGTTGCGCCCAGTTCAAGACGCTCAGACTTGTCGAGCAGCGTGCTCTGTCTCATAATCAAAAAACCGCGTCCTTTTTCACTTTTAATCAGACCCTCGGTGGCAAGCTGATGATATGCTTTGCGAACGGTATGAAAACTGGTTCCGAGCTGTTTACCGAGCACACGGGTTGAAGGGAGGGTTTCTCCCACCTGAAACTGTTTGGTCGCAATCATCAGGCGAATGCGGTCGGCAATATGGCTTGCGGAGTGTTGCATGAATATAAACAGTACTTACTGAATCCAATAAAAAAACCTGCTTATGCCAACTCCGGAGAGATGACAACCGCAGGTTTTGAACGCAAAAAACTGCTTCTGAAGATCAGAAGCTGAACTGTCTCATATACTCAGCATTGGCTTCCACAGCATCAAGCGGAGTGGTTCCGGTGTAAGCCTCCTGCTCTACGATGTTGTAGACCATGCCATTTTCTTTTCCGGCCTGAAGAACAGCAGCAAAATCGATGGTTCCGGTGCCCAGAACAACAGATTCCGGATTTTCACCACCTGAGTAATCCTTCACATGGCATGTAGTGTGACGATTCGGATATTTACGAATCCACTCAATCGGATCTTGCCCGCCGGCAACGAACCAGTAGATATCCATCTGGAATTCAACCAGGTTTGGATCTGTCTCATCCATCAGTACAGCCTGCGGCACTTCTCCCTCAACTTCGGGGAATGTGTATGCATGATTGTGATAGGCAAATTTTACGCCGGAAGCATTGGCAATTTCGCCAAGGCGGTTAAAAGTCTCTGCCATCTGCTTGTAGGCATCCAGGTTTTCCTGCGGGCCAATCCAGGGACATACAATGTAAGGAACACCAATCTCGGCCAGATCCTCTACTTTCTGCTCGTAGTTCTGAAATACATTGGCATGGGTTGAGATCATTTCCACACCCAGATCATCCAAAAACTGCTTAAATCCGGTATTTCCCATACCCCAGAACATTCCCTGACGTCCTTCATAACTTTCAATCTGCTGATATCCGAAATCGGCTACCTGCCGAATCACTCCCTCAGGGTCAGCACCAATCACATCACGGAGTGTGTATAGCTGCAGGCCGAACGGGCTGTGTGTGGCTTCAGCTTCAGGAGATGCGCAGGACTTCAAAAACGGTATACTCCCCAAAGTAAGTCCGGTGGCAAGAGCGCCGGAAGTTTTTAAAAATGAGCGACGTGAATAATTCATACGAATGGTATTTTGATTTGTGTTAAGGTCTGAGGCTGCACCGGCAATCTTCTAAAAAGTCATCCGGCGAATTATGCTATCAAAAAATCAGCACCTATTAGCATAGAATAGTGAAGATACTGCTCTTTCTCAATTTTTAATCAATGTTTGAACACAAAAAACACGGACTGATACGATATTTTACAAAAATAAAATAGTGTGAATTAAAGGAGTGCTTTATCTGAATATTAGGAGGCCTTGCGATACAGGCAGAGGGTAAAGAGAAGCTGCAGAATTCCATCACTCTGTTTTTCAATCAGTCAGCCGCTTCAGTTCAGACAACAGCAAGAGAGCTTCAATGGGCGTCATTCTTTCAGGATCGGAAGCTTTTAGTTTCTCAAGCAGGGTTTCGGTCTGCGGATTGACGGATGTATTGAACAGGGTCATCTGGGGCATTGGATCCTGGATACTTACCTGTTTGACAGCATTTCTTGCAGCCTCTTTTTTCCTGGCAGAACGGGTTAAACCGTCTCCCTGTTCATGGCTCACATCGAGTGTGTGGCTTTCAAGATTGGCCAGGATCTCCTTTGCTCTTTCAATCACCACGGGGGGCAGGCCCGCCATGTTGGCAACCTGAATACCGTAGCTGTGATCTGCACCGCCACGGATCATTTTTCGCAGAAAAATCACCTTCCCATCGTGTTCTTTTACCTGCACATTGAAATTCTTAATCCGCTCATATCTGCTTTCCAGCTCATTCAGTTCATGATAGTGTGTTGCAAAAAGAGTTTTTGCAGCCACCTGTGGCTGATTGTGCAGATATTCGGAAAGTGCCCAGGCGATACTGAGTCCGTCGAAGGTGCTTGTTCCGCGTCCCACCTCATCGAGCAGAATCAGTGATTTTGGAGTCGCATTGTTCAGAATATTGGCCGCTTCATTCATTTCCACAAGAAAGGTACTCTCACCGGCCGCAAGATTGTCGGAGGCCCCTACTCTTGTGAAAATTTTATCCACAAGTCCGATCGTTGCCTTATCAGCAGGAATATAGCAACCCACCTGTGCCATCAGTACCAGCAGGCCGGCCTGTCGGAGGATAATGCTTTTACCCGCCATGTTGGGTCCCGTTATCATCAGAATCTGATACTCACTGTTATCCAGAAAGAGGTCATTCGGAATAAAGGGTTCTCCTGCAGGCAGGGTTTTCTCTACGACCGGATGCCGGCCTTTCTTTATGTCGATTACATCCGAATCATTGATTTCGGGTCGAACGTACCTGTTTTTAACGGCTATTTCGGCAAAGCCCTGCAAACAATCCAGTTCGGCCAGTGCCTGAGCAATCTGCTGAATCTCGTCCGTAAATTCAGACGTATAAATCCGAAGTTCTTCAAACAGTTCCCCCTCCAGTGTCTTACTCTTCTCCTCTGCCGAAAGCACCTTCTCTTCCACCTCCTTTAACTCCGGGGTGATGTACCGCTCGGAGTTGACAAGCGTCTGTTTGCGGATAAAATGCTCCGGTACCTTCTCTTTGTGTGTATTGGTAATCTCGATATAATAGCCAAACACCTTATTGTAGCCTATCTTGAGTGAGGGGATGCCCGACTCAACAGCCAGTTTATCTTTGATACGGGTGATATAGCTTTTCCCGTTCCGTGCAATCTCCCTGAGTTCATCCAGTTCAGGGTGAAATCCGTCTGCAATCATCCCTCCGTCTCTTATACCGGCCGGCGGATCTTCCACCAATGCTTTTGCAATTCTCTCCTGCAGTTCAATCAAGAGTCTCAGCCGGCCGTTGACCGATTTCAGAAGTTCAGGTTCAGTTCCTGACAATTCAATTTTTACGGCCGGGATCTGAGCCAGTGAAAGTTGCAGCAGTTTAAGATCCCTGCCATTGGTTCTGCCTACACTGATCCGGCTGATCAGCCTCTCCAGATCTCCGACTTCACTCATCGCCTCCCGGAGTTGCTGCCGTTTCTGATTGTGTTCCAGAAGCAGGGTTACCGCATCCAGTCGCAGAAGGACACTCTCTTTTCTGCGCAGCGGCCGCATTATCCATTTACGAAGCAATCTGCCACCCATGGCAGTAACCGTCTGATCGAGTATCGACACCAGACTTCCATCGGTGCTGCCATCCTGCAGTGTGGAAATGAGTTCCAGATTGCGTTTGGTTGCCCCATCCAGAAGCATGTAATCATTGCTTTCGTAGGCGTAAAGTCTGCGAAGATGACCCAGTGATGACTTCTGGGTCTCCTGCATATAATGAAGAAGGGAGCCTGCTGATATATGAGCAAGCTGAAGATCTTCCACTCCAAACCCTTTGAGCGAATGAGTTTTAAAATGGCCGGTGAGGAGTTTGTATCCGTAATCTCCCTCATAAACCCAGTCATCAATAAAGGTAACGTTATAACCGCTCAGGTGAGAGGGCAGTCTGGTTTTCATCTTTTTCTGAACCAGCACTTCAGAAGGCTGCAGTGACTGCAGCAGGGCGTCGAGGTCACTTGCAGCAATATGGCTCAGGGCAAATTCACCGGTTGATATATCCGAAAAAGCAAGCGCCGCCGTACCGCCGGCCCAGTGAAGAGAGACAATGAAATTATTGCGCTTGTGATCCAGAAGCTTATCGGAAAGAGTTACCCCGGGGGTTGTAATTTCTGTTACTTCCCTGTCAACAATTTTTTTTCCTGCTTTTTTAGCTGTCTCAGGATCTTCTGTCTGTTCACAGACAGCCACCCTGTACCCTCTCTTCACAAGACGAGGCAAATAGGTGTCCACTGCATGATAGGGAAACCCTGCCAGGGGAGTCTGATCGCCGCCATTATTTCGCTTTGTGAGAGTGATACCCAGCTCTTTACTGATCAAAATCGCATCCTCAGAGAAAGTTTCATAAAAATCCCCTACCCGAAAGAGCAGCACCGTGCCCGGGTGCTTCTCCTTGATCTGCTGATACTGCCGCATCAGTGGTGTCTGTTTACCTTTGCTCATGGGAGTTTCCGAACTCTGTTCATCTATTCATTTTCTTATAAAACACTCTCAAAAATCATCATTTTCCAGCTCAAAATACAGAACGAATCTGACAGCCCTGCAAAGGTTTGGAAATGTGATCTGTTTTGGCAATTTTTCCGTTTGAACGATCAACATAAAACCACAGGGTACGCTTTTACGGAACCAATACCCATGTCTTCGCTTCCGCGCTCTTTTTATGAAACAGATGATGTTGTGTCAATTGCCAGGTCACTCATTGGAAAAGTTCTAATGCACGAGCATTCTGATGGCATTACCAGTGGAATGATTATTGAAACGGAAGCCTACTCCGGCACAAACGACAAAGCTTGTCACGCCTGTAATGGCCGCAGAACAGCCCGAACGGAAGTTATGTATGGTGAGCCCGGACATTCATACATCTATCTCTGTTACGGCATCCACCACCTTTTTAATGTGGTCACCAATCGCGCCGGCAGAGCAGATGCTGTTCTGATTCGTGCCCTGTGGCCATTGAAAGGCATGGACATCATGCAGATCCGGAGGGGAACCCGAAATCTGACCGGGCTCTGTGACGGACCCGGAAAACTGACACAGGCACTCGCTATCACTACGAATCTCAATGGCCTTTCCCTGACAGGAGGAGCCCTGAGAATCGAAGACCAGGGATTTCAAACGGATCAGAATGCGATTCTGCAGACACCGCGAATCGGAATCGATTATGCTGAAGAAGATGCCGCACTTCCCTGGCGTTTCCTCATTTCAAAGCCCGAAAGATCCGTCTCACATCCACATCGGTTACTTCCAGATCATTAACTTTTCGGATCTTCCGATACAGAAACCCGCCACCGGAAGATTCATCGGATCGCTAAAAAAAAGGCCCGGCAAAATTCTATCTGAATTCTTTGTATTGACCCTGTTTACCTGCCAGATTAACGGGCAGAACACTTTCCTCATATCGTTTAATGTCAATTAATTTATTTCAAGGGAACGATAGAGGACAACTCTTGTTAAGCATTAACATAAAACCAAAAACTTAAATAACTTAACAGAATTACAATGAAATACATATCCTTATTCCTTACAGCATTTCTCCTCTCATTTGGTACCGTTCTTGCCGGCGCTACAAACGAAACGGATGACGCAACAGCATGGCAGATCGACAAAGTACACAGTGGCATCAATTTTACCATCAACCACTTTTTTACCCCGGTAGATGGCAATTTCTCTGATTATGATGCAACAATTCATTTTGACCCTGAAAACCTTGCAGGCAGCCGCATTGATGTGACCATACCGGTTGAAAGTGTCAACACCAGAAATGAACGCCGCGACAATCACCTTCGCTCCGAAGATTTTTTCAACAGCTCTGTGTGGCCTTCAATCCGATTTGTAAGTCATACCATCGAGCACAAGGAGGGAAACAGCTACGTTGCACACGGTGAGCTCACCATCCGCGATAATACACACTCATTCGAGCTTCCCTTTGAACTCCTTGGTGTGATGGAGCACCCGATGAGAGACAATACCCTTGTAGCCGGTATCGTGGCCGATGCCCAGCTGATGAGAACCGACTTTGGAGTTGGTGTGGGTGACTGGGCCGCTACAGCTGTTGTTGGCGACAGGGTTAATATCCGGTTGAATCTGGAGCTGATTGCACAGCAGTAAATCAACTTTTTTACCGATTTATCAAAGCCGCTTCGGTCTTCGGAGCGGCTTTTATTTTTTCCGATCGCTTCTCAGGTTTCATCACCCGATTTCATGCCTCCGTATGAACTCTTTTTCAGTTACTAAATGGATCTCTTATTTCATCGAAGTAACCATAGCCAGGTTTTTGCAGAACAGAATGCCGGAATCGGACAAGAAGGGAGTTCAGAAAAGTGTGCTGATCCAAGCCCGAAATCAGAGATGATTTCCGATATCTGAAAAATCCCTGAAGATCGGTTCACAATTTTGCGATTCAACCCTTATATTAACCTACTGTTTAACCCCTAGCAACTCTACTGACATGAACAGAAATTCTGCCATCATCATTACCGCATTCATTCTTTTTGCAGCACTTGCGAGGCTGTTGCCGCATCCTTACAATTTTACTCCGCTGGGTGCAATTGCCCTTTTTGGAGCAGCCTATTTCGCCAACAAAAAATGGGCACTTCTGGTACCGCTGCTGGCTTTATGGATCAGTGATCTGTTTTTGAACAATTACGTTTACAGCGCATTCTATGAGGGTTTTGCCTGGTTTACGGGTGGATTCATCTATCTCTACGGCAGTATGGCGCTGACTGTGGTTCTGGGATTTATTATACTGAAGAAAATTTCTGTCGGAAGAGTACTTGGCGGAGCCATCGGAGCATCTCTCCTCTTTTTCATCATCAGCAACTTTGGCGTATGGCTTTCAAGCCCGATGTATCCGCTCACTGTGGAAGGGTTCATCATGTGTTACACCGCTGCCATCCCATTTTTCCATAACACTCTGGCAGGAAACGTGATCTATTCGGCGGCGCTGTTTGGCGCATATGAGTGGCTGAAACAGACTTACCCATCACTAAAACCCATACGGATTCAGTCGGGTGAATAGCCATCCCTCTTTGAAACGAATGATTATCATCGGTGCCACCTCCGGCATCGGTGCTTCACTTGCACGTCAGGCAGCTGAGAAGGGGTATCTTGTAGGAGGTACCGGAAGAAGAGAAGAACGCCTGATCTCTTTAAAAGAGGCGTTGGGGGATGCTTTTTTCTACAGGGTGATGGATGTAACGCAGAGGGAATCAGCTTCGAACACCCTTCAGCAGCTGATTGATGAAATGGGCGGCATGGATATTATTGTGCTGAATTCCGGAATCTCCAATTATCCGAGCTCTTCTGTCACAGCTATGGAACAGGAAATTATTGATGTAAATGTTAGCGGTTTTGTGAATCTTTTCGGACGCGCTTTTAGCTACTTCAGGGAGCAGGGAACTGGACATATTGTCGGGATCTCCTCTATTGCTTCTCTGTTTGGTACCTCAAGGGCAGCTCCCTATTGCGGATCAAAGGCGTTTATCTCCACCTACATGCAGGGTTACCGCCAGCGATGCAATGCATCTGATCAATTCAATATCACGATCACGGATGTGAAACCCGGATTTGTGAAAAGCGAAATGACAGACGGGAAAAGAGGTATGTTCTGGGTTGGTGAAACAGATGTGGCTGTGCGTCAGATGCTGAAAGATATCGAAAACAAAAAATCCTACTCCTATGTGACCCGCCGATGGAGGCTTGTGGCATGGCTCATTAAACTGACCCCAAATCTGCTGCTGGACAGGCTGAAAATCGGAGCCTGACCTGTTTACCAGAAGATCCAGAGCAGCAGCAGTATAAAAGGGAGTGTAAATACCCAGTTTCCGTTCCAGTAAGGCTCGCTGTATCGTTCCATAATTCTTTTTCTACTGATACAGCGTTTATCGGGTCTTGTTCCCGTTATATTAACTGAATCAGCCCCCTCCCGGAAGTAATTCACTGCCAATAGTGAGAACGTTTATCCCAGCCAGCCTTCCCTGTCGAGACTGCGATACTGTATGGCCTCGGCAATGTGATCTGTTCGGATCACTTCAGACCGATCCAGATCGGCGACTGTCCGCGAGACTTTCAGGATTCTGTCGTAGGCTCTCGCTGAAAGTCCAAGTGCACTCATCGCTCTTTTCAGAATCGCTTTTCCGGATTCATCGATCTCACAGATTCGTCTTGCCAGTTTTGTGCTCATCTGGGCGTTACAGTAGACCCCCTGTACACCCATGAAACGCCGGCTTTGAAGCTCTCTTGCAGCGATCACACGCTCCCTGACCGATGCTGAGCTCTCCCCCTTCCCTTTAGCGGAGAGTTCCTGAAAGCTAACTTTCTCTACATCTATATGCAGATCGATTCGATCCAGAAGCGGCCCGCTGATCCGGCTCAGATAGCGTTGCATCTGAAGGGCAGTTGACCCGTTTTCATCAGAAGGGTCGAACCAATCGCCGGATGGAGATGGGTTCATCGAAGCGATCAGCATAATGCGGCTGGGATAGTTCACACTCATACGTGATCTCGATATCGTGACAAATCCATCTTCAAGAGGTTGC
Organism: Balneolaceae bacterium; assembly: GCA_007693745.1. Taxonomy (GTDB): domain Bacteria; phylum Bacteroidota; class Rhodothermia; order Balneolales; family Balneolaceae; genus Rhodohalobacter. The sequence continues at coordinate 85,533 of REDA01000046.1, read as the reverse complement.
CGCATCACTTCAAGTGCGCTCCTTTTGAATTCAGGAAGCTCATCCAGAAAGAGCACGCCGTTATGAGCCATTGAAATCTCTCCGGGCAGGGGGATACTTCCGCCGCCAACAAGAGCCACATCCGAAACCGTATGATGCGGGCTTCGGAAAGGTCTTTCCGTGACCAGTGACCGTCCTGCTTCCAGCAGACCTGCAACGGAGTGGATTTTGGTTGTTTCAAGAGCCTCATCCAGGGTAAGTGGCGGCAATATCGTGGGCAGCCGGCGAGCCATCATCGTTTTTCCGGAACCCGGCGGACCCACCATGATGATATTATGACCGCCGGCAGCTGAAACCTCCAGCGCGCGCTTTACATTTTCCTGCCCCCGCACATCTTCAAAGTCAAGTACCTCCTCTTTTCCGTTTTTACCAAAAACCTCAGCAAGATTTACCCTTACCGGTTCATGAAACTCCCCGCTCCCCTGCAGCCAGGTAGTAACCTCTTTAAGATTATCAAATGCCATTACGTCGACTCCATCCACCACCGCAGCTTCAGGACCATTTTCCGCAGGAAGAAGTATATGGGTAATCCCCGATTTTCTGGCCTCCACTACCATCGGAAGTACCCCCTTCACGGAACGCAGTTTTCCATCGAGTGCCAGCTCCCCCAAAACGAGACATTTTCGCAGCTTGTCCGTTTTAATCTGTCCGGATGCAGCCAGAAGCCCTACAGCAATCGGCAGATCAAACATACTCCCCTCCTTGGGAAGATCAGCCGGGGCCAGGTTCACCGTGATTCTGCCGAGAGGAAACTCTCCCCCTGTATTTTTAAGTGCGGCTTCAATCCGGTCTTTGGATTCACTTACGGCTCTGTCGGGCAGACCCACAAGGAAATATTTCGGCAGCCCCCCGCTGATATTGATTTCCACATCAATAAGCCGGGCGTCCACTCCTATGGTCGAAGCACAATATACTCTGGATAGCATCATATTGAATCTTTTTTCATTTACCCCCGTATTATGAACAGAGACAGGACAAAGGCTTACAAAAACTTTAAAGGAAGGTGACAATCGTGGAAAAAAATCAGAATACCGTATTTGAAGAGATCCAGGGAACCCTTGAAGAGATTATCGGACAGATAAAGCGGCTGATCCGGGAGGGAAATGCACGGCGGGTAATTGTACAGGGTAAAAACGGAAGAATTCTCTTCCAGAGCCAGCTTACCATGAGCGCTGCCGGAGCTGCATTTTTTGTTTTCTATGCTCCTGTCCTCTCCGCCATCGCCACCATAGTATTACTGGCCAATGAAGTAAAAGTGATCGTTGAAAAAGACGACATTCCGGAAGAAGAGCTCAAAGATGAATACGAAGTGGATGCGGAGGTCATTGAGATCCGGGATGAGGATCAGAATGAGGAGAAATCCCCTCCTGAAGAGTCATAAGTGAATCCTCAAATGGCCGCAGCAGCTCCTCCAGCTGCTTCCCGCCTGAACCGGAACCGAGCCAGAATGAGTACGCTTCCGGATTGAGAATCACCGGCATCCTGTCATGGATCTTTTCCATTACCCGGTTTGCTTTCGTAGTCAGAATCGTAAAGGTGAAAAGATCCTCTCCGGCTGGAGATCTCCAGCGGTCGTAAAGTCCGGCCAGGGAAAGAACCTCCTCATCACTGCGCTTAATCAGCCAGGGCCTTTTTTCTTTTCCATCCCCCTTCCATTCATAAAAACCGTTGCAGGGAATCAGGCAGCGGCTTCTCTGAAAAGGTTTTGAAAATGAGGGTTTGATGGTCACTGTTTCCGATCGTGCATTAATCATCTTGTATCCTGTCTTTTCACTTTTGGACCAGGATGGGATGAGTCCCCAGCGAAATGTTGTGAGCACCGGAATCTTTTCCCTGCCCACGGCCACAACGGGCACTTCCGATCCTGGCGTCACATTCAGGCTGGGTTCAAAAGGCTTCAGTCCGCTGGCAATGGCCCGGTAATGCTCCTCCAGCTGAGTCTTTGATACTGTTAAACGGTATCTCCCACACATGATCTCTTCTCTTTTAAAACGACTTTTTTTAAAGGATACGGATAATTCAAGCAAGAGGAACAGAGAGCCGTCAATCCCAATGCAGATAGAAAATGAGAATCTGCCACATCTGACCGGTGATACTGTTTTCTGAAAACCGGAACAGTCAACCCACAATTTCGTAATCCTTCTCTGTATTCTGTGCTGTTGAAAGAGTACATTAATGGTTCGAAGTAATCAACTTTTTTTCAGTAACGGTTCAGGTTTCCGATCCTGATAATCGCGGAAATTTTTTTATGAACGTCAGCCCCAACCCCGATTTTCTTCATGAACTGGTAACTGCCAGAATGCCCTTTGGGCGGCATGAGGGTCAATATATCACCAGTCTCCCGGTCACCTATCTGGAATGGTTTTCGAGGAAGGGTTTTCCTGACGGAAAACTTGGACAGTACCTCTCCACCATGTTCGAAATCAAGACCAACGGTCTGGAACAGTTACTGAGGCCCCTGATTTTGGCGCGGGATGCTCACCGATGTAAGCGATAAAGGCTTCTCTGACTATTCCCGTACTTTGAAAACCGGAAGATGCTCACATCTTGCGCCGAAGCAAACCTGCCCCCACAGTTCGTCAACTTTACAGAGGGGTGGTTTAAAGGGCTGCCCCGCTACTGAGCTCAAGGACGATTTTCCAGAACCCCGCCTTTTTCTTCTGATCAGCTTTTAGGTTGGGTCTCTCTTTTTAACTCCTTTAAAAAGATCTCTGAAGAGGCCCGTATTGCCTTTTTCTCTTCCTCTGACTTTCGGTTGTCGTACATATTCACCATAAAATGCACCCTTCCGCTCTGATTGAACGTCTCCCTCTGTTTATCGACAAAATTCCAGTAGAGATAGTTAAACGGGCAGGCGTCCGGCCCGGTTTTTTTGTTCACATCATAGCGGCACTGCTTACAGTAATCCCCCATTTTATGGATATAATTACCACCGGAAACGTACGGCTTTGAAGCCAGTATCCCGCCATCTGCATAGGTACTCATTCCCAGCACATTGGGAAGTTCCACCCATTCATAGGCATCCGTAAAGGCGATCCAGAACCAGCGGTTGAGTTCACGCGGGTCTGTTTCCGTAAGATTGCTGAAATTACTCAGAATCATGAGTCGCTGTATGTGATGGGCATAACCCTGATTCAGCACCGGTTGCAGGCTCTCACGGAGGCAGTTCATTTCGGTATCACCCGTCCAGTAGAGATCCGGCAGAGTTTCCGTAAAACCGAAGTGGTTTGCATCGCGTATCCCCGGCATCATCGCTTCGTAGTAGATTCGTATGAACTCGCGCCAGCCAATGATCTGCCGTATGAGTCCTTCAGCGGAATTGAGCCTTACTTTTTCCTCTTCCCAGGCTTTTACAGCTCTCTCACACACCTCATGCGGAAGCAGAAGGCCGTTATTCAGATAGACCGAGAGCTGAGAATGAAAAAGTTCGGAGTTCCCGGCCAGAAGTGCATCTTCATACGGACCGAAGAGATCCAGTCTTTCCCTGATGAACTGATCGAGAACTTTCAGCGCCTGTTTTCGTGTTACGGCGCAGGAGAAGTGATCCATTCTTCCGAAGGCTTCAGGAAAATACTCATCCACCATCTCCATTACTTCACGGGTTATCGGATCCGGGGCAAATTTTTCTATTTTCGGAAGCACGATCTCCTGCGGGAGCTTTTCGCGGTTCTGTTCATCGTAATTCCAGCTGCCCCCTGCCGGCTCTTCACCGCTCATCAGATACCCGGTCTGGCGCCGCATCTCCCTGTAAAAAAACTCCATGCGATAGCCGGGTTTTATCTTCGCTTTCCACTGTTCTGGATCAGCCATGAAAAAGCCGTTGGGTATCTCTTTGAAGCGGCTCGGGTTCTTCTCAGAAGTTGCTCGTATTCTCTCCCTCGTATCCCATTCGGAGGGTGTCATGAACCAGATGACCCCTTCTGCCGGCATTTGATTGATCAGCTCTGCGAGTCCGTCATCAAAATGGCCTTTTGTGGAGTGATAGAAAACGGGGTATCCTTGTCTGTGACATTCCAGGGCAAAATGGCGCATACTGCTCAGCACATAAACCGCCTTGGTTTTGTGATGAGGAATCTCCATGCCTTTTTCCCCCGACTCCATGAAGATGAGCAGCGGTTTCTCATTTTTCACCCAACCGGGCCACGCATCCAGATTCAGCTGATCATGCAGAATAAAGACTGCTGCAGTAAACCCGGAGAGTTTCGTTTCCGGTATTTTACGATCAATTTCGGTAAGATAGGGACGAGTCATCAGTTTTATGATCAGAACGGCTCTTTGAATCCGTTTCGTTCACTGCCGCCACTGCCAAGTCCCTTTCACTTATCTGAAGTGAGAATAATCTTACTGCCAGTGTTTCTCTGCAATCACCTTTTCATCTTCATGATCGGACAGAAAACGCTCAGCGTCCAGTGCGGCCCGGCAACCGGTACCCGCAGCCGTCACTGCCTGACGGTAAATGGCATCCATGGCGTCACCGCAGGCAAAGACACCAGGCAGGTCGGTTTTCGTGGACTGTCCCTTCGTCTGGATGTATCCTACTTCATCCATGGTGAGCACTCCCTTGAAGAGGTCTGTGTTGGGTTTATGGCCAATTGCTACAAAGACGCCGGTTACATCTTCGAGTACCGTCTCTTCTCCTGTATTGCGGTTTTTAACCCGTACTCCCTTTACTACGTCTTCACCGAGAACCTCCAGGAGCTCAGAATTCCAGATAAATTCTATTTTCTCATTTGCAAAGGCTCTGTTTTGCATCGCCTTGGAGGCCCGCAGTTCGCCACGCCTGTGAATCACGGTCACTTTGCTCGCAAACTTTGTCAAAAACATCGCTTCTTCCATCGCGGTATCCCCTCCTCCTACAATCACAACGTGCTCATTGCGGAAAAATGCGCCGTCGCAGGTCGCGCAGGCACTCACTCCCTTCCCTCTCAGACGCTGTTCACTTGGCAGGTCGAGCCACATAGCTGAAGCTCCTGTAGAGATGATCAATGTCTTTGCGTAGAGCACTGTCTCTTCGTCAACCGTTACTTTGTAGGGGCGCTTTTCAAAATCGATACCGGTTACATATCCGTACCGGCAGTCAGCACCAAACCGAACTGCCTGCTCACGGAAATCCTGCATCATTTTCGGGCCCATCACCCCTTCAGGATAACCCGGATAGTTTTCAACATCGGTGGTCTGCATCAGCTGGCCACCCGGTTCGGGCCCCTCAAAAACGATCGGACTCAGATCGGCCCGCGCTGCATAGAGTGCAGCAGTAAGGCCTGCAGGACCACTTCCCACGATCACTACTTCAAATGTTTTTCCCTGAATATCTTCCATAACTGTGTTTTTTTTCTTTTAATTTAACAAAAAATTGGTGGGCGTGGGAGTCATTATTCTCTATCGGGTTTATAGACAATCTCATCCAATTAAAAACGCTTCCAATTTACAGGCGGTATTACTATTTACCTAAAATTTAGTATGTTGGGTTTCAAATAGAGTGAATCATCTCTCAGGACAGGCAAGATTTATTGCTTTTCTGCCTCTGAGCGATGCTATTGAAAGATTGGAACAAATTATTGTGTTACTTTAAAAGAGTTCTTTTGCCTTACTACATATCAGACACAATTGTGAAATTCTCATCCGGAATCAACAATTGCAGCCTTATGTTAATCGTACGTGGCACTCAACCGGAAAATCAGGTTTTTAAAGTCCGCAGATGAACAAGTTATTTGTGTAAACAAATATTCGTAAAACCAACACCATGCTTACTGCAGCTGTTTGCCGGGAAACCCTTGATAATGAGACCCGTGTTGCTCTCTCTCCCGAGGGAGTTCGAAAACTAACCTCACTGGGATACGAAGTTCGTGTGGAGAAAAATGCCGGTGATGCGTCCAGTTACACTGACGAGCATTACATCTCTGAGGGGGCAAAAATCATATCTGACCGGGATGCACTTTTGTCTGATTGTGATCTCTTGCTGGCGGTGCGGGCTCCCCGGAACGAGGATATTCTCAAACTGAAACTGGGTACAGTTCTGATCTCTTTCATCTGGCCACTGCAGCATCCGGAGTATGTCGAACTGCTTCGAAAGGCTGGTATCACAGCACTGGCGATGGATGCAATTCCAAGAATCAGCAGGGCGCAGTCGATGGATGCACTCTCTTCCATGGGAAACATCAGCGGTTACAAAGCGGCTCTGCTCGGTGCGTTCTATCTCGATAAGTATATGCCGATGATGATGACCGCTGCCGGCACCATCCCGCCCGCCAAGGCACTTATTCTCGGGGCGGGTGTGGCCGGGCTTCAGGCTATTGCCACGGCACGGCGACTTGGTGCTGTTGTGGAAGCTTTTGATATCCGGCCTGCAGTGAAGGAGCAGGTGGAGAGCCTTGGGGCATCTTTTGTGGATGTCCCGCTTGAAGAGGAGAATACGGAGTCGAAGGGTGGATATGCCAAAGAACTGTCCGACCGGAATAAAGAAAAACAGAAGGAGATCATCCATCAGCACGTCGCCAAATCGGATCTTGTGATAACCACGGCTCAGATCCCAGGGAAAAAAGCACCCTTGCTGATTACAAAAGAGATGGTTGAAGAGATGAAACCCGGTTCAGTTCTGGTGGATATCGCTGCTGAGCAGGGAGGGAATTGTGAAGTGACCCGTCCCGGAGAAAAATACTCTTACAACGGCGTGATTGTAATCGGACCCGTGAATCTGCCGGGAACACTGGCTTCTCACGCAAGCAAACTCTACTCCAAAAATATACTTGCACTTATGGATCTGCTGATCCGGGAGAAGAAACCTCTGTTCGATTTCAATGACGACATTATTCTCAATACTACAATAACGCACAACGGTGAAATTATCAGTCCGTTTGTGAAGGAGAACCAATGATTGCGGACTGTCGCTGATCAAACGTACATCAAATTTAATCTGTACTGATGGAAGATCTTATTTTTAATCTCTTTATTTTTGTCCTTGCCTCATTTGTTGGCTTTGAGCTGATCACCAAGGTTCCGCCAACACTTCATACACCGCTCATGTCCGGAGCCAATGCTATCTCAGGCATAACGCTTATCGGGGCTTTGATCATTGCCGGTGGCAGTGAGAGCCTGTTAGCGAAATGGATCGGGTTTGCAGGTATTGTGTTCGCCACAATCAATGTGGTGGGTGGATTCATGGTTACCGACCGAATGCTGGAGATGTTTAAGAAGAAGGAGGATAACTCATGAGCAGCTTTCTCCCTGAAGCGTTGCAGTCGATACTGCCCGAGGCGATTCAGCTTCTCTACCTTGCAGCGGCAGCTCTTTTTATCATAGGCATTAAACGTCTTGGGGCCCCGTCAACAGCCCGTGCCGGCAACCAGCTCGCCTCTCTGGGAATGCTGTTGGGTGTAGTGGTGACTCTCTTTGACCGGAATATTATTACTTTTGAGTGGATTCTAGCCGGTATAGTGATCGGTTCCCTCCTGGGAGCATTTGCCGCGAAAAAAGTGCAGATGACAGCCATGCCGGAGATGGTTGCTGTTTTTAATGGCTTTGGCGGAGGAGCTTCAGCCCTGGTTGCCTGGGGTGAGTTTGTACGGGTGGGACCCGGTTTTCTAAGCACTGATGCTCTTCTTACAAGCGGCCTCAGTATTCTGATCGGATCGATCACCTTCACAGGGAGTTTCATCGCTTTTGGCAAGCTTAAAGGGTTTATAAGGGGCGGTCGAATCGCCCTGCCGGGTCAAAATATCATTAATCTTGTTCTTACAGTAACAGCGCTCATTCTCGTCGGACTCTTTACATGGCAGCCTGAAAATGAGCTGCTTTTCTGGTCTCTTCTCTTTTTAGCACTTCTGATCGGGCTTTTTACGGTTCTCCCTATTGGCGGGGCTGATATGCCTGTGGTGATCTCTCTGCTGAATTCCTATTCCGGGCTTGCTGCCTCCATGGCTGGCTTTGTACTCGGGAACAATCTGCTGATTATCAGCGGTGCCCTCGTCGGAGCGGCCGGACTCATCCTGACGAATATAATGTGTACGGCGATGAACCGTTCACTGGGCAGTGTGCTTTTTGGTTCTTTTGGTGAGAGTTCCGGAGTTGCTGCGGCTTACAGTGGTGACAAATCCTTTCAGCAGACCTCAGCTGACGATACAGCAATTCAGTGCGCATACGCAAGAAAAGTGGTCATCGCACCCGGGTATGGACTGGCCGTCGCTCAGGCTCAGCATGTGCTGAAGGAAGTGGCACAGCTGCTCGAGAACAGGGGGGTGGAGGTGAAGTATGGCATCCATCCTGTAGCCGGAAGGATGCCCGGCCACATGAATGTATTGCTTGCCGAAGCTGATGTCCCCTATGATCAGCTATATGACATGGATCAGATCAACCCTGAATTCCCCACCACCGATGTAGTGCTGATTATCGGCGCCAATGATGTGGTAAATCCCGCTGCAAAAACCACGCCCGGAAGCCCTGTTTACGGAATGCCCATCCTGAATGTGGATGAGGCAAAACGAACCATCGTTTTTAAACGGAGTATGAATCCGGGCTACGCAGGCATCGACAATGATCTCTTTTATGAAGAGAACAATCAGATGTTCTTTGGGGATGCAAAAAAATCACTTCAGGAGCTGGCAACCGCTCTCAAAGAGCTCGATTGAACCGGTTACCAGGTAACCGGTACAAGGCGGCTGATCACACCATTCGATTCATTGCTGAAGTAGAGAAATCCGTCCGGCCCCATTCGTACGTCACGGATGCGTCCTTTCCCCTGAAGCAGTCGCTCCTCGTGTACAAACGTTTCCCCGTCAACCACAATGCGGGAAAGCAGCTGGAATGCAAGAGCTCCGTTAAAGATACTTCCCTCCCATCCCGGATATCGCTCACCGGTAACAAAGTCCATTCCTGACGGCCCGATCGACGGAGTCCAGTGCATCACAGGCTGTTCCATCCCTTCCATCTCGGTATTTTCTGTAATGACACTTCCATCATAATTGATACCGTAGGTGATCACCGGCCAGCCGTAATTGGCACCGGGTTTGTTGTGTACATTCAACTCATCACCTCCTCTTGGCCCATGAAGGTTCGACCAGATCTCACCGGTTTGTGGGTGAACCGCCATACCCTGTATGTTTCTGAGACCATAGTTGAAGATCTCATCCAGACCCTCTCTTCCAACAAACGGATTATCTTCCGGTATGCGGCCGTCATCATAAAGCCGCATCAGGCTGCCATTCGACGAGTTCAGATCCTGTGCGGTATTCTGGGCGCCCCTGTCACCGATTGAAAAGAAAAGATATCCATCGTGATCAAATGCGATTCTGCTCCCGAAATGAAATCGTGATGATGTGAAAGGTGTTCCCACATAAATATCCTCCTGATCTGTGAGCGTATTCGAATCAGCTTCATATTTCGCACGCATAACAGCAGTCTGAGAGGCTCCGTTTTCCACTTTTGAGTAGCTCAGATAAATCCATCCGTTCTCCTGAAATGCAGGGTGAATCTCGACATCCATCAGGCCGCCCTGCCATTCACCGTAAACTTCGGGCACTCCGCCCACCGGATCCGGAAGCAGTTCTCCACTCCTCACTACCCTGAGTGTTCCTTCACGTTCAGTAATGAGCATCGAGCCATCTGGTAAAAAAGCCATGCCCCATGGGAATGAGAGGCCGGAAACTACATCCTGTACATAAAAATCGAGCTCCTCAGAAGAGTGAATTTCTCCGGGCTCATCCGGTAAAGCGAAATAAAAATCATCGCTCACGCTTCCGGAATTACCAGAATCAGATTCGGAACATCCTGCGAGGAAAGCTCCCAGTAAAAAGAGAGGTGTAAAAAATCGAAGAAGTGTTTGAATGTACATACGAGGCAGTTATTTCTGGTTACAGTTAAATGAGCAATGCTGGTTTCTTGTGGAACCATCCTCTGGAGAAACTACAGATGCCGGGCATTACATGCATGGTGCTCATAAAGAGCAATTCTCAGGTTCACCCGGTAAATGTCTGACAATTTATCAAATAATAAAAATGCTTTATCGCTGAATTGTATTACGCCGGATGGATTTTCCCCCGGGGTTCATTCGCACTCCTGTGGCTACCACTTTTACGATATAAATCCTTTTCGCCGGGCATGGATCTCTGCCAGTTGCATCCTGAATCCAGGAGCTCCGCCATTGGCCGGATGCCTCACTCCGGTAAAGGGGACACCCAGTTCGGTAAGGCTCTCCTCGCACTTTCTGCCAACGGCAACCAGTTTTGTATTTTCAAAAAGAGAGATAAATGAACGTAAATGTCTTAATCCCAGCTCCATTTCACTGCTTTTCGGTGTTCGGTTACTTAGCATTCCCTTCTCTTTTTTGTATGGATGCCAGGGAAGGGCATTCCAGAGGACTACGCTGTATGGGTTGATTCCCAGTTCAGTCAGCGCACCCCAGACAATGGTTGCAGTCGGCTCACTCATCCCCTTCAGGTTCAGTTCCTCCTTACTGGTTCGCCGCGGCCTGATTCCCCTGAACACACTCTCCGGCGATATTCCATATTTCTGGTTTTGATGGCCCAGCAGGATGCGCTCTGAGGTCATGGCAATCCCGCTGAAGTGGCCTCCCTGATAACCGAGTGCTTCGGCAACAAGCAGAATTTCGGCCCGGCCGGCCCTCTCCTCAAGATAGCGAAGCAGCTGTTCTCTTCTGATGCGGGGGGCATCTGAGCCGGCATCATTCTCTCTGTCGCGATGAAACCAGGGGTTAAAGAGGCCGGGTGGTGAATGCCGAAGTGATTCAATGAAATCAGCAAACATAATTCAATAAACTCTGTTTATTTTTTGTTTTATGGGTGGCTTTGAAATGCCGGAAAACGTGCAAAGTATCGCGACGAAAGTAATGCTTTATCCGAAGCGGGTTTGTGATACGTCAGGATTTTCAAATTTGCGCCAGCGAAGATCTCGGCAAAAGAACAGTTTTTCAAATCCCCCTGTGATCAGGCTGAATCTTTTCTGCATAAGATCAAGTCTGCCATGAAAAAGGAACTTCATGAAACGTCATCAGCTGTGGCCGGCCTGGTAGGCAAGCTGTAAAATTCTCAGTTCATTGTAATCCACACTTTTATTCAGTTCCTCATAGGCATGTTTCAGCACATCGGCTCCAACAAGATCAAACACTTTAAAGACCTCATGCTGTTTTCGCTCAGACAGGCCGGACAGAACCACTATCCTCTCTTTCTCGAGCGGATTGCCATCATCAAGCCACGATTTCAGATGAGAGAGGATAGTGGCTGTCTTGACCCCATGCTCCTCAGCAAGTTCGAGTACACCCTTCCCCTGTTCAAAAGCCTGCCCTACCTGTTCATATTTTTTACCGCTCGTGGTTTTTTTCACCTTATTCACCAATACACCGGCACGGTCATCGATCTTCTTGCCTTCGCAGTAGGTTCGGATCACACGCAGAAAATCCTTCCCGTATTTTTTTAATTTAGCCGATCCAACACCGTAGATACCCGGCAGCATCTCCTCACTCTGCGGATAGTAGTATGACATCTCCATGAGTGTGGTATCCGGGAAAATGACGTACGGCGGCACTTCCAGTTTCTCTGCAAGCTCCTTTCTCTTTTTCCTCAACTCTTCAAAAAGAAACTCATCATATTTTTTCTCAATTTCAGATTCTCCTCTTCTTCCACCTGCTGCCCCGGATGCCGTTTGAGTGCGATCCAGAATTCCCAACAGACTGGCTCCCCCCCTAAGAAGGGATTCGGACTCCTCTGTCAGTATCAGGCTGCCGTGATCCGGATCTTTTTTCAAATAACCGCTCCGAATCAAGAGTCTTGACAGCTGTATCCACTGGTCTTTTGACCACTCTTTCCCGATGCCGTAGGTAGTGAGCTGGTCGTGATTATTTTCCAGAATTTTTTTGGCTGAGGAACCCCTCAGGATATCCGCGATATGGTGTGCTCCAAATCGCTGCCCGGACCGCACAACGGTACTGAGATATTTCCGGGCTTCGGTGGTGTAGTCCTCCAGGTCTCCTTTCTCACGCAGGCAGTTGTCACACATACCGCACTCCGATTCAGTGTACTCCTCACCAAAGTAGTTCATCAGCGGTTTTCTTCGGCACTGTTGTGTTTCAAGATAGCCGATCAGGTCTTCGAGGTGCTTCTCTGCAATTTCTTTTTCGTCGCCCTCTTTCTGGCCGATAAAATACTGAATTTTCTGCCTGTCGGAATAGCTGTACAGCAGCAGGCAATCAGCAGTTCGCCCATCACGTCCGGCACGGCCTATCTGCTGATAATAGGACTCAATATTTTGCGGCATATCATGATGAATCACAAAACGAACATCCGGCTTATTGATTCCCATTCCGAAGGCGACAGTAGCCACAATAATCTGAATCCTGTCCCGGATAAAGGCATCCTGATGATCCGATCGCTCCTGTTCGGCCAGCCCCGCATGATAGGGAAGCACAGAGTATCCCTGCTGTTTAAGATCATAGGCCAGCTCGTCCACCTGCCGTCTGGAAAAGCAATAGATGATTCCGGACTCCCTTTTGCGTGTGTAGAGAAAATCCAGAATCTGTTCCAGGGGTTTCTGCTTGTCGGCAATCTTGAGTATCAGGTTTTTCCGATCGAAGCTGGCAACAAACACTTCCGATTTCTCCATCTCAAGGGAACTCCGGATATCCTCCTGAACCCTCGGTGTGGCAGTAGCTGTTAAAGCGAGGCAGACAGAATTTGGAAAATCCTTCCTGACCTGGGCAAGCTGCCGGTATTCGGGCCTGAAATCGTGTCCCCATTCCGAAATACAGTGTGCTTCATCGATCGTGAAACAGTCGATTGTAAGTTCCTCAAGAAGCTTTCTCGTTTTTGCCATCATCAGTGTTTCAGGAGCCAGATAGAGTAACTTCACATCTCCGCTCCTGATTCGGGCCACGTTAACCTGATACTGTTCTTTCGAAAGAGTGCTGTTTAAAAAGAGCGCCGGTATTCCCACTTCACTCAGCTGCTCTACCTGATCTTTCATCAACGAAATAAGCGGAGAGATCACAATCGTAAGACCCGGAAAGAGCATTGAGGGGATCTGATAACAGAGCGACTTCCCACCCCCCGTTGGCATAATGACCAGCGAGTCCTTCTGTGCAAGCACGTTGGATATGATCTCCTGCTGTAGCGGCCTGAATGAATTATAGCCAAACGTCTCTTGTAGTATCTGCCCTGCCTTCTCTATTGTCATTTCACTGCAATCATAATGTTGATCCTGGAAAACCGTGATTAATCTTTTTAAAATATCAGCGTTTTGCTAACTGCTTCAACGCAGCCGGATCAGGATTTGAATTTCGGCGGTTCATCTGTTCAGATTTTCATTTCTGCCGGGGAATCAGGTAAAACTCTTCCATACGCCCGTCAATGTACCACACTTTTTCTCCATCAAAAATAGCATCTTCTTCAAGCATAATCAGAATGTTTCGGTTCCATTCCGGTATAAATACCTCAGCATTCAGTTCAATGGAGTGTGCGGTATTCGGATAGAGCGGATAATCTCCCTTGCCGGGCACACCCCCCTGTTGATCCCACAGGCCGATTGTGGGTCCGGCACCATGCCCCTGATACCCGATCGGATGGGTGTAGATCGTGGCCCGGATTCCCTCACCTTCAGCTTTTTTCAGGGCTGCCGCGAGAATTTCGTTACCGGTTCGCCCCGTCACAAATTCATCTGTCAGCAGATCCTGAAGCCTGTTCCCGATTCGAAGAGCTTCTTTCAGACCCTCAGGCGCGTCCGATTCGCCGGATTTTAATACATAGGCATTGCGCTGAGTATCCGTTGCCAGTCCCATATAGATGATCCCCAGATCCATGTGTATCAGATCCCCCGGCATAATCACATTTTGCGGAGCAGATCCCGAAAAATCACCGTCCAATTCCGGAGATTCGCTTCTGTGCACAGCCACGGAGGGGTGAAACCATTCCGTGAGTTTAAGCTCCCTGATCCGTTCTCTGAACCACCACTGAAGATCTGCCGTGGTTGTAACACCGGGTGTGATCACAGCTTCCGAAAGACCTTCAGCAATGATATTGTGAGCGATTCGGTTTATCTGACGGTACACCGTCATTTCTTCTTCTGTGCGGGTTTCCAGCCAGCCTACGGCCAGATTTTCAGCCGATACTATACGGGTCTGATACTCCTGCGGCAGACTCTGTTTCAGGTTTGAAAAATCAGTATAACTGATCCCGTCGGCCAGGGCGAAAGTCCCGGAGAAATTGACTCCGATTTTTTCCGGATTCCGCTCTGTTACAATTTCCGCAAAACGTTTCCATTGATCGGGCTGCTGATCCGGAAACCACTGCGTTTCAAAAAAGCCTGTATTATAGCGGGCCACAGCCAGCCTCTCGGGCGCCCTCCCCTCTCCCGGATCATAAAACAGAAGAATTGTGGTTCGCCGCGAGGAGTGCCAGGTAGCCGGCAGCATGGTGAGGAGCACGGGATCTTCATTATACTCCCTGGCCACCAGAACCCACATATCGATCCCTTCCCTTCGCATCAGTTCGGGAACAATCGTATCGAGCCGGTTCCGTGTCCATCGATCCATCACCTCCGCCCGCTCCTGCAGGGGAAGAATGTGTGGAGTGATATCATTTCGAACCTGAGCCTCTGCCGGAACAGGGAGTGAGAACAGAAAGATGAATGCCATCATTTTTATCTTCATAAAGCGATAATCAATTTATGTGCCATACTGCCCCGTTTACCGGTCAGGCAGATACCTGAATTTCATTCACTTTAATTTCTGCATCCCGCCGGACTTTCCCAAACAGAGAAGCTAAGGAAATCACTGCCGATTTAACTGATTGATAGACGTGCATACTTTAGGATGATCCGAATGAGATCCCGTTTATGAGTGTTTTTGAGCATCACCCGTAAAAGAATACCGATACGCAGAAAATAGTAATCTGAAATTTAGCTATATTTCATAGAATTTTAAGAACAGATTTTTCTTACTGCCGCCATGAAAATTTCCAGAAGCACTCAGAGCCGTATCAGCGATATTAATTTTGACAAACTGGAGTTCGGACGCATATTTTCCGATCACATGTTCCAAATCACTTACCGGGATGGCGCCTGGCAGGAGCCGGAGATTCTGCCTTACGGTGCGATCACGTTTCACCCCTCAATGATGGCACTTCATTACGGGCAGGCGATCTTTGAAGGAATGAAAGCTTACTATGCGGGTGAGAACAGAGTTAACCTATTCCGTCCGGAAGATCATCTGGAACGGCTCAACAATTCGGCCCGAAGACTCTGTATGCCGGAAATGGAGTTGTCTGTTTTTATTGAAGCCCTGGAAGAACTGATGAAACTCGACTATCCCTGGGTTCCGAGAAAGATTGGACAGGCACTCTACATACGTCCGGTTATGTTTGCTTCAGAAGAGTACCTGGCGGCCAAGGTATCTGCTGAATATAAGTTTTTTATCATCACAAGCCCTGTAGCGGCCTATTACAGTGAGGGGTTCAATCCTGTTTCCCTGACCACAACCGATACCTTTGTGAGAGCTGTTCGCGGGGGCACCGGAGAGGCCAAGGCCGCAGGCAACTACGGCGGCAGTTTTCTGCCAGCACAGGAAGCCGGCAAAAAAGGCTTCACTCAGGTTTTATGGCTCGATGCTCTTGAACTCAAGTATGTTGAAGAAGTAGGCACAATGAATATTTTTTTTCTGATCGGAGACAAACTGATCACCCCTAAACTTGAGGGAACAGTTCTTCCGGGTATCACCCGCCGGTCTGTTCTGAGCCTCGCAAGGAATTGGGGTCTGGAGACAGAAGAGAGAAAGATATCAATTGATGAGGTCTTTGATTCCGCTGAAAGCGGAACACTTCGTGAAGTCTTCGGAGCGGGCACAGCTGCAGTTATTTCGCCTGTGGGCAGGATCCATCACCGCGGAAAGGAACTGGCACTGGACACGCAAAACATCGGACCGTTTGCCATGAAAATGTTTGAGGCCATCACTTCATTACAGTATGGAAAAACGGAAGACACCTACGGCTGGATTCATCCCGTTGATGTTGGATAGACGATAGAAAAGTCTCTTCAATCAATCCATGGAAAGGATTTGGAAGATCAGTAATTCCGGCCTTCTGAGGAAATGAGTCAACAGAATGGATAAAAACAGTTTGTAAATCCTCCTGATAATAATTCCTGATCCTCAGTGAGATAATCAATCAGCGAGTCGGCGCATAAAAGTTTCTTTCCTGCGTTTATACTATATTACATAGAAGAGAAACCAGATACAGACCGATGAAAACATCACTCCTTTTGTGGATCACCATCCTTTTACTGACCTCAATGGGCTGCGCAACGGTCGGGCAACAGACCTCCGGTGGAATGACCATCCAAAATGAACTGCCGGACGGGGCTGTAACAGATCATATGAATTATTTCAGAAGTCTGGCCGATTATCTCTACCGGATTCCAGGTGTGAACGTGACCGGCCCATCCAATAATCCAACGGTGACTATCAGGGGGATCAACTCCTTCAATTCCGGAATTGAACCGCTCTATGTGATCGACGGGCAGCCGGCAGGAACGAGTTACTCACAGGTAAACAATATGCTCAACATCAAGGATATTGCCTACGTAAGAGTACTGAAAGGAAGTGAGGCTTCCTATTACGGTGTAAGAGGCGGCAATGGTGTTATTATCATCACAACCAAGAGATAGATTAGAAAGTGACTGTTCCAACCCTCGGGATTGCTTTGGCAGTGTACTCAGACTGTTATATTCCAATTTCTACCTGGAACCTCAGATAATAACTGCTGGCCACTGAACCTGGATCTGCTGCATAAAATCTGTTTCTGGTAAGTTCTGCCTGCAGTTTCAAGGCATGCTCCCAGATGTATTTTGTAACCCCTGCACTCTGCTGACGGATTCTGTGAACAGGTTGATCCTCATGTTTGCCGGGGTTTTGAACGGAGTATCTTGCGATAAATTCAATCCCTGAAAGCAGGAGGTAACTCATTTGAAGATCATAACCGTCTCCTGTTTCCACCCGGCGCAGCTGATGAGTATCAGCCGGATTCACTGTGAGCGGGTCGTCACTCTTCCGGCTCATATAAGCACCCTGAAAAGCCCAGCCGCTGTACTTAAGCATCGCATCTGCAAAGAACGATTCTATATCCCTTTCCTCAAATAGTTCGCTTCCCGTCTGGCCTCTTATTCTCTGCGCATTCTGATTATAGTGAAATGTGGCGCCCAGGAGGATTTTGGGGCTCTCCTCCCGGTATTGATCCCCTTCAAAGAGCATTCCGTTATTGTGAAAATTTCCAAGGGGAAAGAGTTCGATTCTTCCCGTGTAGGCCAGCCCCAAACCGGGATCACGTGTCCAGTTTCTGCCATTGCCTGTACTCAAAGCTGTCTTGATATTATAGGAGAATTGCGACTCATCTTCCCGCAGATAGTAGATAAAGAAGCCAAAGTCCCGGTCGATCGTAAACCTTGCATTGTTAATGCTTCGGTCAGTAAGCTGAAGGGCACCTGAAGAGTTGACTCGCTGACGGTTACCGGGTAATTTCGTCTGCCCGAATCCCAGGTTCCAGTTTCTGTTTGGCTGATAAAACATCACTGCATCCCGGATGATATTGATGTTGTCTCCATCCGACAATTCTCCAACATCCCCCGGGGCGAATGAGAGCTGAATCGCATAGAGAAATCTCGGATCTCCCACAAAACCATCAAAGCGGAGCCGGAGCCGTCTTACAGTCGCTTCCACAGCTTCCTCCTGATCGATGCTCGTAAAAGAAGCCCTGTTCTGCATTCTGAAACGGATATTTAAACGGAATGTGCTATCCGGACTTGTCAGCCCAAGGCCCGATCCATAGCTGTAGTATGGAAGCGCCGGAAATGTGATATCATCTCCAATCTGTTGTGAACTCCTGCTCTGTTCATCCTGAGCATTCAGTGCTTCGGGTAAACATATCAGGGAGATAAGTATAAAGACAGATATAACAATAAGTCTCACGGGATGATGTTGTTTTATTTCATTTCAGTACTCCGCAAATCACTGCTGGCACAGCAACTATTGCCACTTCATCAATGATCTCTGAACAGGTAAATATGTTACTATGTATCTCCTATTGTATAATATCGGCTTGACAAGCTAAATGGAGATCCGCTGTTTTCGCTGCCAAATGAGACATCTATTCTTCCCACTCTTACTCCACTGTGTCCCATGTGGGTGATCAGTGTAGAGCTGCCGTTTTCCCTTGGGAAAATGAGTGGTTCCTCCATAAAAGTGTGCGTGTGCCCGCCTATAATGATATCGATTCCCTGAATGCGCTCCGTAAGCCTCAAATCATCATTTCTGGTCTGAATGTAACTGAATCCCAGATGACTCAGGCAGATGATGATATCACATCTGTAATACTCTTTCAGGCTTTCGACAGCGGTTTCAGCATTGCGTATCGGATCGTAGGCACGCACATCTCCGCTGTTAGCGCTGTCGATCAGTCCGGAAAAACCAATTCCAAGGCCGAATATTCCGACTCTGAACCCGGAGAACTCCCGAACGATAAAGCGTTCCACAAAAGGGTTCATGGGTGTATTTCTTACATCATAGTTGGCTGCAAGAAAGGGGAATCCGGCTTTTTGTGCAGCCTCAGCGAAACCATCCGGGCCTCTGTCAAATTCATGATTCCCAATTGCAGCAGCATCATATCCCATTCGGGTCATCAGATCCAGATCCACACTCCCCCCGTACACATCAAACCAGGGGGTGCCATGGAAAATATCGCCCGCATCCAGTAAAAGTACATTCTTTTGCGTTTGCCGAACCTTATCGATCAACGATGCCCTTCGGGCGATACCTCCAAGACCGGCAAAGCGGCGGGCATTCTCAGGGAAAGGTTCAATCCTGGCATGCGTATCATTGGTGTAGAGTATCGTGAGGTCTGTCTCCTGCATCTTGACGCTGTTCCTGTCCCGACTGAAAAGCGCCGGCATCGCAAGTGAGCCTGCCAGAGCGGCTGATCTTTGCAAAAAGTCCCTTCTGTTCATCATGAGCGTATCCTCCCGTCCGTGGCATCCGTGAGACGTCCACGGCCTCTGAAGAAATCCAGATAGAGTGACCGAATTGAAATATCCAGATCGATGCGCCTGTCTGCATTCAATAATACAGGAAATGGCTCGCCCGTATTCGCGACCCGGTTTGTGGTCGCAATCAGATAGGTTTTATTGGGCTCTACAACCGTTGAGTTCACGAGAATTCCACGTGCACGGTTCTGACTATCAATAGTAAAACGGGCGCCGCTCAGCGGGGCACCGCCCAGAGCAGCCACCTGTTGCATAAGTTCTGTAATCTGATCTCCGCGAAGTTCAAGCACAACGAGGTGATTCAGATAGGGCATAAATTCGTAAACAGCTTCCCTGGTCAGAGACCCGGGAAGAAAATCGAGCATGTAGTGAGACTCATCCGCGATACCCAGGTGGACAAAAGTTCTGAGTTCGAGAGCTGCGCGGTAGCGAAGCGCATCCGCTGCCATATTCCCCAGAGACCCCTCCGGCTTTGAAAATGTGAGTGTGTCCTCAACAACTGCGATCTGTTCACCCAGGCTCTGCTCTATGCCTGCCCTGTAATCTTCAACCAGCCTTTCAATTTCCGGGTCGGGAGCCGGATAATGGATTTCCGTTTCCTCAATATGCGATGCCTTAAAAAATGCACACCCCTGAAGCGATACGAAAAGCATCAGTACCGCAGAAAAGAAAAAGGCGTGCGATTTAGGCATTACTGTCTGAAAAAGTTCATCATGATATCACCGAGGCCCAACAGTTTCATGCCGCCGGGCACTTCTACAACTGAACGATCGAAGTGAGAGTCGTTGAGATGGACAGTTTCAGCACGAAATACTACCTGCTGATCTTTATGAGCCTCAATTAAGAGCGGAAAACTGGTTCTGTTCATCACAATTTCCAGCGGAATTTCGCGATCAAACCGGGTGGCGCCTGTTGAATACCACACATCCCTCAGCATCCCCCAATTTACCCGAATACCATCCGTTAGCCATACAGAGAACGTTTCACCCTCTTCATCCCCTACTATCTGATATTCAACGGTATTGTATCCGTAAATCTGCCGGGTATTACCGGTCTCGGTAACCTTCTGGTCCCAGTCGAATGGTTCCCTGCTCTGATTACCCTGCTGATTCTGCATGCGATTCACCAGAGCATTGAGAGTTTCGATTTCTTCCATTTTCATATTTATTCCTTCTGTCGCGGAAGTGATCAGTACGAAATCCCTGAGGTCATTCCGGATCAGGATTCCTTCTGACCGAAGGCCGGCCAGCATGTTAACAGAAGTATCAGAGCCCATAAAAATCCGGTCGGCTGTGAATGTAAATTGCAGGTTTACACGCTCAGTTTGAGGGTCTGTGGGATTATAGACATCGAAACGGATTTCACCCTCAAACTGTGCAGCAACCTGTTCAGCTGCGAGGAACGAAAAAAGAAACAGAATGAGATAAACAGCAATTTTCCTGGTCATGAGCATGTTGATTTACAATTAGAGGGTTTTGAAAAACTGTTCTTTTGCCCAATATCTTCGTTGTTGCCTTAATCTTGTGCAAAACTGCTGGCTTTTCAAAGCCCCAAATTAACGGTTACAGGTAACTTTACTGAAATTTGAACCATTTGTTTCAAATTTCAGCTATCATATCCTCCTCAAGAGTGATATTCACCTTATGAATCCACCCGCCTGCAACGATATCATCCCCTTCGTAGCAGACCACAGCCTGACCCGGGGTAATCGCTTCTCTTCCTGCCGGAAAATGGACATCAAATTCGGTATCTGAGCGCTGAGTAATGGTTCCGACGGCTCCGTCATCGTTGTAGCGGATCTTGCCGGTGATTTCCATACTGCCTCCGGGTATTCGGTCGTACTTGATTAAATTCATCTCCCGCGCCCTGCAGGTGGAACTGATCAGATCCTCCTTCCCGCCAATGGTAATCACGTTCGTCCCGGCATTGATATGCGTTACATATACAGGTTTGCCCATCGGAAGATTGAGTCCCCTCCGCTGGCCAATGGTGTAGAAAGGAAACCCTTTGTGTTTTCCCACGACCTTGCCTGTTTTATCCACAAACACACCCCCGCTTACCCTCTCTTCCAAATCCTCAACACGATCTTTCAGGAAACGGTGATAGTCATTATCCGGAATAAAGCAGATCTCATACGAGTCGGGTTTGCTGGCAACATTGAGAAGTCCGAAATCCTCTGCAAACTGCCTGATCTCAGTCTTCCTGAAACTTCCAAGAGGAAAAATAGTTCTGCTGAGATGCTTCTGTTCCACTCCCCAGAGGGCATAGGACTGATCCTTATGGTGATCCTTGCCTTTGGAAATGACAAATCGGGTGTTTTCTTCCCTCACATTGGCATAATGACCGGTTGCAATAAACTCACACCCCAGGTCGTCGGCTCTTCGCAACAGGGCAGCCCATTTGATGTGGGTATTGCACAGAACACAGGGATTGGGCGTTTTACCTGAGGTATAATCCTCCACAAACCGGTCAATCACCCAGTTGCCAAACTCATCCCGTATATCTACGATAAAATGCTTGAATCCATGCCTTACGGCGATCTGTCTTGCATCATTCATCGATTCCACAGTGCAGCAGCCGGTCTCCTTTCCACTGTTTCCTCCACTTCTGTGATAATCCCAGGTCTTCATGGTGATGCCGATCACCTCATAACCCTGTTCATTCAGCATAACGGCTGCAACAGAGGAATCCACACCTCCGCTCATCGCTACAAGAACTCGTCCTTTTTTACTCATAACCACACTTTTTCATTAGAAACGATAAAATACGGGATTTATGGCCTAGTTGCATCCCTGCCTTCTACATGTAGAGATACGGTTTCCAGTGTTCCTGAACACCTCCCATTAAATTTTGGAAAAAAGTGATGTGTATCGGGCGATAAGGTTTTATGTTGAGGGGCATTCCTGCTTCCTCCGGTGTACGGTCTCCTTTCCTTACGTTGCAACGCGTACAGGCAGTTACCAGATTTTCCCAGCTGTCTCTGCCACCTCTGCTCCTTGGATATACATGATCCAGGGTCAGATCCGCCTTCGACCCGCAATACTGGCACATATGCCTGTCTCTCTTCATGATATTCTTTCTCGACAGTACAATTTTCGCATAGGGCAGATGGATATAGCGACGCAAACGAATCACTGAAGGATAGTGAAAATCCCTGTTTACTGTACGTAATACCTGATCCGGATTATTATGAAGCATCTCTGCTTTATTTAAAAAAACAAGCTTCACAGATCTCTGAACAGAGCAGATGCTGATCGGCTGATAATCCTGATTTAGTACCAATACGACTGAATTCATCACTGCTTGTTTACTTGAATATTCGGTTAATGATGCTTTATTTCCTGCTAAATTTCAACTTTAATAAGAGTAACTGCGTTCTTTTTGCATGGAAAATTCACTCCGTGAAAAAGTTTTTTTTACTTGTTCAAAAAGCCTGTATTTTCATTTAAATAGCTACCATACATGCTAATAACTTTCAAGCAAGCGCTTCCATAAAGAGAATGACAACAAACAGAAAAATTCAGAATTCGGGATTTTATAAAGAACCAGGCCCCAAGCTCAGCAGTGAATCTCCTTTCGAATCGATGATGGAGAGATTCCGGTTCGCAGCAGATATCCTGGGGCTGGACAAGGGATTGTTTAAATATCTTTCAAGTCCTGTAAAACAGGTTATCGTTTCCATACCCATCGTAATGGACAATGGCTCCATTGAAGTGTTTGAAGGGTACAGGGTTATTCATGACAACGTACTGGGTCCATCCAAGGGAGGAATTCGTTATTCTCCTGATGTGAATATTGAAGAGGTGAAGGCACTGGCTGCGTGGATGACCTGGAAGTGTGCGGTGGTGAATGTCCCTTTTGGAGGCGCAAAAGGTGGTATCCGATGCAATCCCAAGGAACTTTCTCTGGCCGAGCTGGAGAGGCTTACCCGCCGCTATACAGCCAACTTGCTGGATGTTTTCGGCCCGGATCAGGATATCCCCGCTCCCGACATGAATACCAATGAGCAGGTAATGGCCTGGATCATGGATACTTACAGCATGAATGTGCAGAGGACCGAGACAGCTGTAGTTACCGGCAAACCCATCATCCTGGGAGGTTCTCAGGGAAGAAAGGAAGCCACCGGGCGTGGTGTTGTTACAGTCACGCTATCAGCGCTCAATAAGATCGGACTACTTCCGAACAAAGTTACGGTCGCTGTGCAGGGATTCGGTAATGTGGGCAGTGTATCTGCTCAGTTAATGTATGAACAGGGATCCACAGTAATAGCTATCAGTGATATTTCAGGTGGATACTACAGGAAAGAGGGTATTGATATCCCTGCAGCAATGGCTTATACAAAGGAGAATGGAAGCCTCGAAGGGTTTCCCGATGCCGATCCAATTACTAACGAAGAGCTTCTCGAACTGGAGTGTGATGTGCTGATCCCGGCAGCCAAGGAAGATCAGATCAGTAAGCATAACGCCCATAAGATCAAGGCAAAAATCATTTCAGAGGGAGCCAATGGCCCTGTCACAGCAAATGCAGATTTAATTCTCGAACAGAATGGGATTATGGTAATACCGGATATCCTTGCCAATGCAGGTGGTGTCACCGTCTCTTATTTTGAATGGGTTCAGGATCGCCAGGGGTATTTCTGGACTGAAGAGCGGGTAAACCGAAGACTGAACAGACTCATGAAAAATGCGTTTGATAATGTTTATAATGTAAGTACCCATTATAATATTACCTTAAGACAGGCAGCGTATGTTTATTCCATCGACAGGGTGGCGACTACACTCAAGATGCGTGGGATCTATGCCTGATCCTTCAGATACAGGCAATTAATCCGGTTTATGAAAAATCACCCATACCAGCTCATACTCTCCTCCTCATACGAAGAGGCTGAAGTGGTACCCTCTTTTGTCTCAAAGATCGCAATGGAGTGCGGGCTGGATGAAGAGTGTGAATCTACTCTCATGCTCCTGCTCAGTGAAGCTGTGACTAATGCTATTGTACACGGTAATAAATCAGACCCTGCCAAAAAAGTACGGGCACTGCTTGAGGTACATACCGATGAGGTAGTCGTCACCGTATCGGATGAGGGAGAGGGATTCGATCCTGCTGTGCAAAAGAATCCATTGGATGAGGAAAACCTGTTGAAAAGCGGAGGCAGGGGCCTCTTTCTGATACAGGAACTGGCAGACAGTTATGAATACAGGGATCACGGCACAACTCTTTGTTTTACAGTGAAAAGAAGAGAGTGACGAACACACTGTCCAGATTCATTTATCCACTCATATCCTCCTAATCAGGAAAGATACTATTGAGGCTGCCGCTTAGCTGCAAGAGTTCCGTTTCCGCGATCTTCGCATCAAATTTAGCGCTGATTAACCGGTTCTCTGCCTGCAGCAACGTTCGCTGCGCTTCCCGAAACTCGAGAGATGTGATGGTTCCCAGCCTGAAGCGTTCCAGCGCAATTTCAAGAGTCAGCTCTGCATTTTCCAGATTCTGCTCTTCCAGGTGGATCAGTTCGAGACTTTGAAGATAGGTTGAATAGGCCATTTCAAATTCAGCCTGAAGCTGAAGTTTTCGTGCATCATATGTTATTTCAGCACTTCTCCGGTTCACCTGCGCATTTTGGATTCTCCTGTTCTGGTTAAAGCCATCAAAAATTGGAAATCTCGCTGTAACCCCGGCCGAAAAACCGGTCGATTCACTGAACCGGATGAAACCTCCGGCATTTTCATTTCGGTTAAAACTGTATGCTGAATTGAAAATGATTTCAGGATAGCGTTCTCCTGCAATCTCACTTAACTCAATGGCTCTCAGGCTATTTTCCATCCTTGCCATCGACAGCTCACTGTTGTTGCTGAGAAACAGGCTGAATAGATTCTGCCTGTCAAGATGCCGGTCCACCATGATCTCTTCTGTTACCTCAAACTCCTCAGAAGGAGATCGTGACAGTAGCTCATTGAAGGTAATCCTTGCAGAGATGAGTCCATTTCTTTCACGAATATAGGCTGCCCTGTCGGCATTAAGGTCAGAACGGGCCTGTAAGAGATCATATTCAGAGGCAGCGCCCAGATCTACCTTGGTCTCTTCAATCGAGATGCGCTCTTCAGAAACCTCAATGTTATTCAGAAGAATGCGGATCTGCTGCTCGATACGAATAATATTGTTGTATGCGGCTGTGATGCGGGCAACCAGAAATTCCATCTGCAACCTGAGTTCAGTATCACTAACATCTTTAAGCAGCGAGAGCCGGTCATACGCACGGAACATCTGCAACCCATCAAAAAGCGTCCAGCTCAGGTTCAGTGCCGCATTGGTATTGCTGCTTCTCGCACCACTGGTTGAGCGGGAGTCCACGGCCGTTTCGAAGTTGCTGTCTTCAATCCGTTCCGTATGCGTGGCAGTTGCAGAGAGGGTCGGTAAAAAACCGGCATTCCCCAGCGTAACGTTATTGGAGGCAATCTCTGACTGATTTCTGAATAACAAGATTCCGAAATTATTATCCAGTCCTTCAAAAATGGCCTCTTCAAGAGTGAGAACCTGTCCCTTTACAACAGAGACGCTACTTAAAATCAAGGCTAAAAGGAGTGCCCGGAGAAATATTCTGTACTTTTTCATCATAGAACCGCCGCTGCTTCGAATTCCTTATCAGCCTGCCTGGCTCTCACTTCGATCTCTTTCTTTATCTTCTTGTCTGAGGCAAGATAGCTGTAGACTGCAGGAATCACGTAGAGTGTGAGAAGACTGCCAATCAGCAATCCGCCGATCACTGCAATACCCATAGATGTACGGCTTTCCGCCCCTGCACCAAGTGCCAAGGCAATAGGCATGATACCAAGCAGTGTTGAGATTGTTGTCATCAAGATCGGCCTGAAACGAACGGCTGATGCATCCATGATGGCGTCCATAACCGAGAGCCCCTGAAGCTGCCGCTGATTTGCAAATTCCACAATCAAAATCCCGTTTTTAGCAATCAGGCCAATCAGCATCACGGCTCCGATCTGACTGAAAATATTGAGACTTTGATCAAAGTACCAGAGAGAAAAGAGTGTTCCGAAGATTGCCAGAGGCACAGTAAAAAGAATAATCAACGGATCCCTGAAGCTCTCAAACTGCGCCGCCAGAACCAGATAAATGAGTATGATCGCAAGGATAAAAATGAACATCAGGCTTGCGGCACTTTCGGCAAAATCCCTGGATGGCCCGGCCAGGTCCGTGAAAATTGAGGCTGGAAGCACCTCCTCCGCGATTTCATTCATGGCGTTGATCCCGTCTCCGATCGTATAACCGGGCGCCAAACCTGCAGAAATTGTTGCCGAATTGAAACGATTGAACCGAAACAGTTGCGGGGGAGAGCTTGTCTCTGTAATGGTTACAAGATTGTCAATCTGAATGAGTTCACCGTTGCTGCTTCTCACGTAAATCGTCCGCAAATCCAGAGGCTCGTTTCTGAATCGTCTCTCCATCTGACCAATCACATCATACTGCTTCCCGTCCATGATAAAGAGTCCGAACCGTGAACCGGAAAGTGAAAGCTGCAGCGTCTGCGCAATATCACGAACTGACACACCCAATACACGGGCACGGTCGCGGTCGATATTGACCTGAATTTCAGGTTGATTGAATTTCAGATTGATATCAGCAAATGTAAAAGCAGGATGGCTGTTTGCTGCGGCCATAAAATCCGGTATCACCTGCTCCAGTTCATCAAGAGTCGGAGCCTGCAGTACAAATTGCACCGGCAATCCTCCCCGGCGGTCACCAATCGATTGAGGTTGTGCCACAAACGTTCTGGCACCGGTCAATCCGCTCATAATGCGGGACAGATCATCGGCAATTTCCTGCTGTGAGCGATCCCTTTCGCTTCTGTCAGCAAGCCTCAGAAACCCAAATGCCGAATTCACGGATCCGGCCGCACCAAAGCCGGGTGATGTAACGGTGTTGATGGATGCCAGTTCAGGAACATTCTCCTGAACCGAGCGGATCATCTGATCCACATACTGATCCATGTACTCAAATGTTGCACCCTCTGGTGCAGTGGCTACAATCCGCATCTGCCCCCTGTCTTCAAGGGGGGCAAGTTCCTTTGGAAGGTATGTAAAAATGAGTACCGACAGAACAAGGGAAAAACCCATGATCACAAATGCAACCCACCGAACTCTCATAAATGACTCGAGTGAACTCCTGTAAGCTTCATTCAGCCAGATAAAAAAGGGTTCGGTAAACATATAAAACCGGCTTTTTTCAGCTCCCCTCGAGATAATTTTCGTTGCCAGCATCGGTGTCAGGGTCAGGGCAACAAAGGAAGAAATAATGACAGCTCCGGCAATAACCAAACCAAATTCACGGAACAGTCTTCCCGTCTGGCCTCCCAGAAAGAGGATTGGCATAAACACAGAGACAAGTGCCAGGGACGTTGCCACAACAGCGAAGAAGATCTCTTTGGAGCCGAGGATCCCTGCTTCAACAGCGGGCAGACCTTTCTCCATTTTAGCATAGATATTTTCGAGAACCACAATAGCATCATCCACAACAAGTCCGATGGCCAGCACAATCGCCAGCATTGTCAGCACATTGATGGAGAAACCGGCAACATACATAATGAAAAAAGCGCCAATCAAAGCAATGGGTATCACAATGATCGGGATCAGTGTGGTGCGCCAGTCTCTTAAAAACAGAAAAATCACCAAAATCACCAAACTTAACGCAATAAAAATGGTCTGCTGCACTTCATTAACAGAATCCTGGATATACTCCGTAGTATTAAACCCGGTAGCAATCCGGATATCTTCCGGCAGATTGGGCCTTATTCGTTCAATACGGTTGAAGAATTCTTCAGCGATGTCAAGCTGATTGGAACCCGGTTGAGGAATTGCGACAATCCCTACCATCGGAACTCCATCACGTTTCAGGACAGTTCTCATGTTCTGAGCTTCAAGTTCTGCAAACCCAATGTCCTGGAAACGAACTTTCCGGCCGTTATCCTCCCTGATAATCAGATTATTGAAGTCATCAGGGGTTATCAGTCTGCCCATGGTCCGAACCGAAAGTTCAGTCAGCATTCCTTCGATACGGCCGGAGGGAAGCTCAACATTTTCGCTGGCCAGCGCCTGCTGGATATCCAGCGGTGTGACGCTGTATGCCGCCATTTTCAGCGGATCCATCCAAAGCCTCATCGAATACCGTTTTGCACCCCATATATTGATTTCACTCACGCCGGGAATCGTCTGAAGCTGTTCCTTGAACGTGTTTTCCGCAATTGCAGTAAGATCCAGCAGATCCCTTCTGTCGCTGTTCACATTGAGGAAAATGATCGGACTGGAATCGGCGTCCGCTTTTCTGACCACAGGCGGATCAGCGTCCGGAGGCAGATTTCGCAGAGCTCTGGCTACCTGATCTCTTACATCATTTGCTCCCGCCTCAATATCCACCTCCAGGTCAAACTCTACTGTTACCGTACTTTGTCCCTGGCGGCTCACTGAGGTTAGTGTGCGAATCCCGGCCACACTGTTGATCGCCTCCTCTATTGGTTCTGTGATCTGGGATTCGATCACATCCGCGTTCGCTCCCACATAACTGGTGGATACCGTTACGATCGGAGGATCTACAGAGGGATATTCACGCACTCCCAGATAGAAGAAGGAGATCACTCCAAAAAGTACAATAACGATAGACATGACCGAGGCAAGGACCGGCCTTCTGATACTTAGTGACGAAATTCTGCTCATAGTTCAGTTGATTTAATCCGGTTTCCGATTTCAACTTCCATCCCCTCGCGAACCTGCAGCAAACCGGTGGTTAAGACCAAATCCCCACGTTGCAGGCCATCCAGAATCTGTACTCGGTCACTGGTCCGGATACCGGTCTGAACGGTACGTCTTTCTACACGACCATCCCGCACAATAAAGAGACGCTGCGAGTTCAGTTCAGGGATTACTGCAATGGCAGGTACCATAAGCGCATTTCCGATCTGATCCATAATCAGTACAATGTTTGCAAAAGCCCCCGGAAAAAGCCTGTTCTCAGGGTTTGAACTCAGTGCCCTGATCTGAAGCGTCCGTGTCTGGGTATCAATTCGCGGTTCAATTGCATATACTTCGCCTGTAAACGTTGAATCGACCCCCTGAACCGAAAATTCAATTCGGTCTCCAACCGTCACCCTGCTGATAAAGCGTTCCGGTATGGAAAAATCAATTTTCACAGGATCCACTTCCTGAAGTGATGCAATTCTTGTAGCGGGTGTTATATAGGCACCTGTACTCACATATTTCAAACCGATCCGGCCCGAAAAGGGAGCACGAATCTCTGTTTTTTCAATCTGAGCCTGTATCAGCTGCTCTTCCGCCCTAAGAACATTCAATTCATTGAGTGTGGCGTCATAGTCATCCTGACTGATTCCCCCGCGATCGAGCAGCCTGCGCTGCCTCTCCTCACGCTGTTCGGCAAGGGTAAGCCGGTAGACCGAACGCTGCTTCTGTGCCTGAAGTTCGCTATCGTTAATTTTCACAAGCAGTTGGCCCCGGTTTACTTCCGAGCCCTCCTCGAAAAGAATCTCCGTAATAATTCCGGATGCTTCAGCACTCAGTTCCACCAGTTCATTAGCCTGCACAGTACCACTTGAGAAAATACGGTCTTCAATCACTTCGTATTCCAGTTCAACAACGTCCACCGCGATAACTGACGGTCCGCCAGACGCGGCTGACTCCTGCGCGCTGCTGTCTCCAAAAAGAGGTTTTACCTTCGGGTAGGCAAGGCCACCAATTACAGCCAGCAACAGTACTGCTGTCAAAATTTTTTTTATCTGCTTACTCATAGGGTATTCTGAATGGTTACAGCTAACGCATAAAATTAAGGGTTAGTTCTGTATTATTTAGTGAAGCAATGTAAAAGATTGTTCCTAAGTCAGTTCTCATCATCTCCCTCACCAAAAGTATGACAACCGGCTCAACGATTTATCTTCCAGCCCCGGTAAGAAGTGCCGGACAGCAAAAATGACCGTTTTTTTCCGTTTGAATGATTTCTTCCAATAAAAAAAGGCGATGAGATACATCGCCCTTTATTTAAATTCAGAGATGGGGGCTTTGAAAAACTGTTCTTTTGCCCAGTATCTTCGTTGTCACAAATTTAAACATCCTCACGGGTAGCAAACAGGCTGCGGTTTCAAAGTTGCTTCCGCCTTGATCCTGTGCAAAACTCCCGGTTTTTCAAAGCCACTGGATGGAAACTGCGTTCACAGCTGGGCATCCAGCTGTTTTTTGATATGTGTTTTTGGCACTGCACCGATAATCTGATCCACCACCTCGCCATTCTTAAAGATCAGCAGAGCCGGGATACTTCTGATTCCGTACTTGACAGACACCTCAGGATTGTGGTCCACATTCACTTTTCCAACTTTCACCTTCCCGTCATATTCACCTGCCACTTCATCAACGACCGGCCCTACCATCCTGCAGGGCCCGCACCATTCTGCCCAGAAATCAACCAGTACCGGTGTTTCAGATTTCTCAACTTCTTCAGAAAAATTACTGTCTGTCAGTTCAATTGTTTTACTCATAAGTTCATTCTGTTAATTTTATTTTATGTATAATCGCATTTTCCTGTCAAACTTTCATATCTCATTTAACTATTACTATCATTGAAATTAGTTATAAACTGTACCAGTTTCTCTGCTTTTTTTCAACCGGACAGCCTTCGGCCCAAGCAGCTCCCTGAGACCTGACAGGAGATCGTTGTTCGGTTCTACCACAAATTTTCTGACATTCATGTTTAGCGGATTTTCACTGAATTCAGTCATAATATGGAAACGGACAGGGGTTTCTCCTTTGTGCAGGCTGAACAGCGATGCCATTTGATTCAGGTCATCACGCGAGAGCTCACCGGTATTCAGCATAAGTAACAGTTCGAGCTCTTTCTGGTATTTTTCCCTGAGATTCTGAACCCGCTCCATGCTGCTGGCTATAATTTTTGGCGGCTCTTCACGCTTGGACAGGGCGCCCTCAAGCATCACAATGGTATCGGGTGCAATTAATCCCTGATGGCGGTCATAGACCTCGCTGAAGATAAGCACTTCAATACTCCCTTTTAGATCCTCTACCTGAATAAAACACATGGGTCTTCCCTTTTTGTCGGATATCCGTTTTACAGACGTGATGATCCCAATCAGTTTAACACTGTCCCGGTCTTTAAGACCGGCAAGCTGTTCAGCTGACAACGTATGAGATGCAAATAGCGTGGCATCTTCCCTGTAGCGATCAAGAGGGTGGCCGCTCAGATAAAATCCGATCAGTTCCCGCTCACGGTTCAGACGCTCAATATTACTCCAGGGCTCACACTCCCTCAGCCTGGGCTCGCTCAGCCCCGTCCCCGCGCCTCCGGAATCTCCGAAAAGACTCACCTGATTGAGGCGTTCATTCTCCTGTTTACGGGCAGCATAATTTAAAACATCTTCGATACTCGCAAGCAGTTGTGCCCTGTTTTCGTGCATGGTATCGAAAGCACCGGCCTGGATCAGACTTTCGATGGTTTTCTTATTACAGACCCGGGTGTCGATCCGTGATGAAAAATCGAACAGGGACCGAAACTCTCCGTTTTCGCGGCGCTCTTTTACGATCTGCTCTATTGCTGACGAGCCCACCCCTTTTATGGCCGACATTCCGTACTGCACCCTGTTGTCTCTGGCAATAAACCGGCCCCTTGCCGTATTGATATTCGGTGGATCCACCGCAATACCAATTCTCTGACACTCCTCAATAAAAAAGCTCACCTTTTTGATGTCGTTCATATTGTGGCTCAGTACAGCGGCCATATACTCTGCTGTATAGTTGGCCTTGAAATACATGGTCTGGTACGCAACTACAGAGTAGGCTGCTGAGTGAGATTTATTGAAACCATAGCCTGCAAACATGGCCATTTTATCAAAAACCTCCTTTGCGGTTCTCTCCTGATATCCTTTGGCTACCGCCTGCCTGACAAATTTTTCCTCTTCCGGCGGAAGCAGTTCCGGCTGCTTTTTTCCCATGATGCGACGGAGAACATCTGCTTCTCCCAATGTGTATCCTCCCATCCTTTGCGCCACCATCATAATCTGCTCCTGGTAGATCATAATCCCGAAAGTCGGTTCAAGAATATCCCGCAAATCGTCGTGATCGTAGGCTACCTCTTCCTCCCCGTGCTTTCGGCGGATATAGTCCGGAATAAACTGCATCGGCCCCGGCCGATAGAGCGCATTCATGGCGATGAGATCGTTGATCCCGGTAGGTTTCAGATTTTTCAGATGTTTTCTCATTCCATCCGACTCAAACTGGAAAATGCCAACGGTTGCCCCCTGCTGAAAGAGTTCGTAGGTTGTTGGGTCATCCAGCGGGATAGCGTCAAGATCATAAGTTACGCCATGATTTTCCTGTACATAGTTGATTGCCGTTTTGAGTATGGAGAGTGTTTTCAGCCCAAGAAAATCCATTTTCAGCATTCCGGCATCCTCGATCACCTTCCCGTCAAACTGAGTGACGTAAAGCTCCGCATCTTTGGCAGTACAGACAGGGATAAAACGTGTCAGCTTATCCGGTGCAATGATGATCCCGGCAGCGTGGATACCGGTATTACGCACCGATCCCTCCAGGGTTTCTGCCATCTGAAGCGTCCTGCCTTCCAGTGAGTCCGACTTTTTGATCTCGCTCAGTTCACTCACTTCATGGAAAGCTTTATCCAGAGAGATCCCGATGGTATCAGGCACGAGTTTGGCGATGCGATCGGCATCGGGAAGCGGAAGGTCGAGCACCCTGGCTACGTCCCGAACTGATGATTTCGCGGCCATGGTGCCAAATGTGATGATGTGGGCAACCTGATCCCTGCCGTATTTCTCCACAACGTAATCGATCACCTTCTGACGGCCGTCATCATCGAAATCGATGTCGATATCGGGCATGGATATTCGTTCCGGATTCAGAAAACGCTCGAAAAGAAGATCATATGCAAGCGGGTCGATGTTGGTGATACCCGTACAGTAGGCAACGACAGAACCCGCTGCCGAGCCCCGGCCCGGCCCCACAAAAACCCCCATTTCCCGGGCAGCTGCGATAAAATCCTGCACAATAAGAAAGTAGCCGGCAAATCCCATCTTTGCAATGATGCTCAATTCGTGCTCTATTCGGTCAGCCACATTCTGCGGAAACGGGTTGTATCTTCGGTTTGCACCCTCAAAGGTCAGATGCCTCAGATAGTCATCTTCCGTTTCAAATCCCTCAGGAAGAATGAAATTGGGAAGAATGACGTCTCTGCTCAGATCGATCATTTCAATTTTTGAAGCAAGCTCTGCTGTATTCGTAATCGCTTCAGGAAGATCTGCAAACAGCGCTTTCATCTCCTGCTCTGTTTTGAAATAAAACTCATCATTCGGAAAACCAAACCGCCGGTCGCGTCCACGGCCCACCGGCGTTGAAATCAGGTCGTTATTATCAATACAGAGAAGAGCGTCATGCGCTTTTGCATCCTTTCTGTCCAGATAGAAAGAGTTATTGGTGGCAATGACCGGGATACTGTATTTTTCCGCAAACTTCAGCAGAACGCTGTTTACTCTCTCTTCTTCTTCCAGGCCGTGCCTCATCAGTTCGATATAGAGATCCTCCCCGAATAGTGAATGCCACCAGCGGAGAGCCTCTTCTGCTGCGGCTTCCCCCCTGTTCAGAATCAGATCCGGAACCTCCCCTGAAATCCCCCCCGTTGTTGTGATCACCCCTTCTCTGTACTGTTCAACCAGCTCACGATCAATCCGGGGAAATTTGTAGTAATACCCTTCGATAAAACCAAGCGAACAGAGCTCAGCCAGATTCTCATACCCTTTTCGGTTTTTTGCCAGAAAAACCTGCTGATAGCGCTTATCCTTATAGTCCCGGGTAAACCGTTTCTGAAGACGATCCTCCACAAAATAGGCTTCCAGGCCGATAATCGGTTTGATCCCGGCGCTTTTTGCAGCATTCACGAAGTGGAATATGCCGAACATATTCCCCAGATCAGTTAATGCCACCGCTTTCATGCCGTCTTCCTTTGCCTTTTTCACCAGATCCTTAACCCCGGATGCCGCCTGCAGCACCGAGTATTTGGAGTGGTTATGCAGATGTACAAAACCTGAATCGATGGCTGATGCATCCCCCGTTTTCGGGAGCACGGCTGAAGTACTCTTCTCTTCATCATCGCTTCCTCTCTTTCTGCGTAACTCCTCAACTTTTGGCATGTATGTGGAAGTATCAATCAGAGATGCCGGGCTTTCTGAAGGGACCACTCCATCCGCCGGGAATACGGGACGGATCACCCCAATGCGTACCAGTTCAAGAAAAGCCCTCGCTGTGGCATCTACATCTGCTGCTGCATTGTGAGCTTCCTCAAATCCAGCCTGAAATAATTTCTGATGCAACTCCTCAAGGGTTGGCCACTTGTACCTTCCACGACCACCGGGCAGGGCACAGAACTCTGTTGATTCATCCTTGGTATCGATTGTGATTCGGGAACCAAGTAAACTCTCCCGATTCATCCTCAGGTATTCAGATCCCATGATATTAAGATCGAATTCCAGATTATGGCCAATCACAAATGTGCATCTTTCCAGATCCCTGCTGAACGCATCCATAGCCTCACTGAGAGGAACACCTTCACGTTCTGCCCTTGCTGTGGATATCCCGTGGATTTTTTCGGAATTGAAGGGGATGGTAAAACCGTCGGGCCGGATAATATAGTTGCCGGAAGAGATCTGCCTTCCCGTTTGGTCGTGCAATTGCCAGGCGAGCTGAACACAGCGCGGCCAGTTGTCAAAATCTGTAAGCGGAGCTCCGTAATTCTGAGGGAGCCCGGTTGTTTCTGTATCAAATATCAGGTACATAGAGGCCAAATCCCGGATTAAATCACCTTTCACAACAGGATAGACAATATACTAAGTCAGCCTGCAAAATGAGAGCAGATTTTTTTAAAAGTCAGGATCAGCCGGGCATCACAACAGATCAGAGCCCCTGCAAATATTCTCTCCAGCTCTGCTCAATCAAC
The DNA here is from genome assembly GCA_007693745.1 of Balneolaceae bacterium. GTDB lineage: Bacteria > Bacteroidota > Rhodothermia > Balneolales > Balneolaceae > Rhodohalobacter. The sequence continues at coordinate 50,442 of REDA01000046.1, read as the reverse complement.
TCTCTGGAAGTAAAAAAATGATGGTTGTGCCCTCCTGCTGTCTCTGTGAATTTTCGGGGCTCACCGGTCATTTCATACAATCTTTCAGCATGCCTGAATGGAACAATCTCATCCTGCCGGCTGTGGATAATCATCACCGGAACCTCGTGAATACGGCTCAGATACTGATCCGTGGGGAACTCATATCGCGCCAGGCGTGAGGGAACAAACGGATAAACATCCCGTACCATTTCCCTCAGATTCAGAAATGCCGAGTCGAGTACCAGGCCACCCACCGCAAAACGAGTGGCTGCATAAGCTGCAACAGCACCCCCAAGGGAGCGGCCATACATCACGATCTGTTTTTCACTGTATCCCTTCTCACTCATCAGGGCTTTTGTCACTGCTTCAATGTCTCTGTAAAATCCCTTTTCAGACGGGCGGCCACCACTGCGGCCATACCCTCTGTAATCATACATCAAAACGGATGCCCCACTTCGAATCAGAGTTTCGGCAATGGCAATCCGGCCACTGATGTTCCCGGCATTTCCATGAGACAGCACCACCACAAACTCAGTTTCATCGTTCGGGAAATACCAGCTGTGCAGTCGCAGACCATCGGAGGTATCGATCCACAGGTCTTCTGCCTGCAGGCCGGCATGACCAGGCTCAGCGATTATTCCTGAGGATGGCATAAAAAGAAGGCGGTTCTGAAAGAGAAACATCAGCAGCAGGATCATGAGGTAAACAAGTACTGCCGCAAGGAAAATGGATACAATGGATTTCATGAGGTTATTGAACCGATTTTTTGAGTATTCACAGAATCCCTTTTGATACAGGAGTGCTGAAAAAAACCCGGATCACAGGTAGGGGTCAACGCACGGCAACCAAATAACTGCAGTTCAGTACCTCGAAATGTGATGATGATCATTACGAGAAGACCGTTGCAGGGTTAAAAAGACGGTTTTACAAAATGCCCGATACTTTAGTAACTTAACCAATCCTGATAAAGAGATAAAATGAGTCTGTTAAAAGATCTGTTATACAAAATATGACTCTTACACAGTTAAAATATGTAGTTGCAGTGGATACCTACCGCCATTTTGCAACGGCCGCCGACAAAAGTTTTATTACCCAGCCCACCCTGAGTATGCAGATCCAGAAACTGGAGGAGGAGCTCGGTGTCATTCTTTTTGACCGAAGCAAAACACCCGTAGTCCCAACTGAAACCGGTGAAAGGATTATCCGGCAGGCAAGGATTGTACTCAGGGAATCGAAACAGATTCTGGATATCGCCGGTTTTTCGGATACAGAACTGCGCGGCACCTTTAAGGTTGGCATCATTCCAACCATTGCCCCCTATCTCGTTCCTCTTTTTCTTCGTTCATTTCTTGCAAAACATCCGCTCATTGAACTTGTATTTGAGGAGCTTCTTACCTCAGAGGTCCTTGAAAAACTCTCTTCGGATGAGCTCGATGCCGCAATTATTGCAACACCTGTGGATCAGAGTTTTATCTACAGTGAAGATCTCTACGTCGAACCATTTCTGGGGTATCTTTCTCATGCCCATCCTCTTACAGAGAAGGAAAAACTCACCGTTGAGGATCTCGACCGAACCAATATCTGGCTGCTTAATGAGGGGCACTGTTTCCGCGATCAGGCCATCAAACTTTGCAGTGACGTTCATAAGAAAAACAAAGCCGCTATCGAGTTTAAAAGCGGTAATCTCGAGACCCTGAAAAAACTGGTCGAACAGAATTTCGGCATGACCCTTCTGCCCTGGACAGCGGTTCAGGAATTCGACAGTTCCTGCAGCAGTGCTGTGGTTAAAGAGTTCGAGGATCCGGCTCCTTCACGAAAGGTGAGGCTTGTTTACAGTCGCAAACATCTGAAGAAAAATATCATTCAGGAGTTTAAAGAGTCAATCTGCAAATCTATCCCCGGAATATTACTGGAGAATGAACAACGAATTCTGATCGAATAATGGAACAGTTCTCCGCGCAATGGTTTACCGCTTACTATCTCTCTCTTGGCGCGCTGCTGCTCAGTTACGGGATCTATCTGCTGCTCAAAACCGTGCCGGTCCGGGATTATATTCTTGAGATATCCGGGGATCCACAAGCGCCGCTGTTACTGAGAAGAGTTCTTAAGTATCTGCTCCTTTTTGCCCTTCCGGGACTGTTCCTCTCTTTTTTTCCCTTCTCCTGGGTAGAACTGATCTTCTCTTTATGGAGTCTTTTTGTCATCTTCATCGGAGGACAGCTGCTTCTCATCTGGCCACAGACATCAAAGATGATACGTGAAAACAGTGAGCTCATTCGCGGAAAAGTTCGCTTTGCCGCTGCAAATCTCATCACGATCGGAATTATCCTCTTTATGCTCACATATCTCTTACTCGAGCGAACCCGAATTTCCTGATCTCTGTGTTTAGAATTGAAAAAACCGGCCACCACGGTCTCTATTTCCCGGATCTCGGGATTGCTCTGGACGGCTCTCATCCGGATGCAGCAGCAACTTTTGTATCCCATGCACATGCCGATCATATTCCATACAACCGCAAAGTAACGGTTCACGCCACCCCTGCAACACTGGATCTGATGAAGGAACGGGGTTTCCGCGGAAAGGAGCTTCCAGTGGATTTTGGCAGGAAGCTCACACTGGAAAAAGCTGAAGTTACTCTTTGGCCAGCCGGTCACATACTCGGTTCTGCGATGATAAGTATCGAATCGAATGCCGGTTCCCTGCTCTATACGGGAGACTACCGAACCCCACCATCTCCGGTCTCCGAGGGGTTTGATTCACCGGAGTCTGCTGATTTCCTGATCACGGAAGCAACCTTTGGTCTGCCAATCTACAAATGGAAGTCTCATGATCAACTTGCAGAGGAGGTCCGCCTGTTCGCAACAGATGCCCTGAGGGATGGATATACACCCATATTCCTTGGTTATAATCTCGGCAAGGCGCAGGAGATTATGCATATGCTCGCTCCTCTCGATAGAGAAATAATGATTCACGGAGCCGGCTACAAACTCTGTAAAGTGTATAATAAGTACGGGTTTCATCTGGGCAACTATTCGGCCTACGACAGAGAACAGTGTGAAGGGAAACTGCTTGTCGCTCCCTCATCCGCCCTCAGCAGCGGATTTGCCTCAAATGTAAAAAGGAAAAGAATCGCCTACTGTTCCGGCTGGGCAGCGGATGAATCCAGGCGCAGCCAGCTCTCAGCAGATGCCCTTATCCCCCTCTCCGACCATCTCGATTTTTTTGAGCTGATTCGTTTTTGCAAAAAAATACAGCCCCGTAAAGTAATGATCACGCATACTCCCAATCCGGACGTGGTTCAACATTATCTGACACTTGAAGGATTGGAGTCTGAGGGGCTCCATTTTCAAATCCGGCAGGAGGATTGACAGCATGGAGATCTGTTTCAGACACTATTGCGGAGTTCTGCAAAAAATCGGGCAGACCCGGAGCTCCAATGCGAAAATCAAACTCTTTTCAGATATGATCCGGGAGATGAAAAGTGATCGCGAGCTGGTGCTTGCTGTCCGGTTTGCCGGAGAAGGGGCATTTGAGTCGATTTCCGGGAAACGGGCATCTGCAGGCAGCCGAACCATTGGGCAGGCAGCCGCTCAGTTTTGCGAAATTGATTATGATGTGGTCTATAAAGCCTGTAAAACAGCCACAGGAAGCCACTCGGAAGCTATCGAACGCCTCATGGAAAATTTGCCGGCTGCAACAGTGAAACGCATCCCGAAAGTCCATTCACTCACTCAGATCTCTGAGCTTTTTGAGCAGCTTCGAAAGATTTCATCCCGTATTGCCAAACAGGAGTTTTTGCAGAAAATCTGGTCTGGCATGAGCGGCAACGAAATCAAATTTTTTATCCGCATGCTGAGTCAGGGATCTCTTCGCATCGGATTTGAAACAAAAAGCATCGAAGCTGCGATCAGTGACGCCTGGCATCGCGAACTGCAGCAGGTTCGCTATGCACACATGATCACCGGCAGTCTTGGGGAAACAGCGGTAATGGCGCGAGCCGGGACCCTGAATGAGGCCGTGTTCAGGCTGTTCCACCCGCTCTCTTTTATGCTGGCTGCACCCCTGGAGATCCCGGTTGCTGTACCGCTGGAAAATTACGTGGCAGAAGAAAAGTTTGACGGGATGAGAGCACAGGTTCATGCAGATGGAAAAGTGATCAGACTCTACTCAAGGGATAAGAACGACATCACTTCCTCATTTCCGGATCTGACACAATTCTTTACATCGAAAGAGATGCCTCCAACCGTCCTGGATGGAGAGATCTGTGTTTACATTGATGGCAAAATTCAGCCATTTCAGCAACTCCAGAAGCGCATGGGCTTAAAAAAACCAGGAAAGAAAATCCTGTCAGACTCTCCTGCACTCTTTATTGCCTATGATCTCTTATACACACAGGGCAGACCGGTGTTTGATCTTCCTCTTAACGAACGAAGGGTTTTGCTCGAAAACCAGGCTTTGAAGTACCATCTTCCAGTCTCAAAACAGTTTCGGATATACAGTGAAAACGAGCTGGAACAGAGTTTTGAAAAGGCTTTGCTTCACGGCAACGAGGGACTGATGCTCAAACTTGAAACAAGCCGCTATGAATACGGGCAAAGAAGAAAATCGTGGCTGAAAGTCAAAAAGCCCGGAGGCTCCATCGATACGATCGTGATGTATGCACATGCAGGAAGCGGTAAACGGGGTGGCACCTATTCCGATTTTACTTTAGGAGTTCGGGTCAGTGAAGATGAACGCTATGAGGAAGAATTTATCCCGATCGGAAAGGCTTACGGTGGCTACAGCGATGAAGAACTGCGTAAAATGAACCGGCGGATTAAGGAACTGACCGTTGAGAAATACGGCCCGACCCTGGGACTGCTTCCCGGACTTGTCGTAGAAATTGAATTCGATGATATTGTAATGAACCGGCGCACCAAAGCAGGATATACTCTCCGTTTTCCCCGATTCAGAACCATTCGGTGGGATCTGCGACCTGAAGACGTCAATACCCTCCGCGATGTAGAATTGCTCTACCGACAGAAAACAGAGAAGGCCGGTCTGTCAAATGCGGATCATCATTCTTTTTTCATCCCGTCCGCAAATCATTTTTTGAGTTAATTTCCATCATAATTATACTATCTTTCGCATGCATTTACTCACTTAACAGACGCAATTGAAAGAGATTATCACAGGGATACAGCAAGTCGGCATAGGTGTTGATGATATTGACAGCGCATGGAAATGGTACAGGACTTGGTTTGGTACGGACGTACCTGTATTTGATGATGAAGCCGATGCTGCCCTGATGAAGCAGTACACCGGTGGTATTGTTCACAGCCGCCGGGCAGTTTTGGCTCTCAACATGAGCGGTGGCGGTGGATTTGAAATATGGCAGTTTACCTCAAGGAAACCCGAAAGTACAGCTTTCAAAACAGAGTACGGTGATCTGGGAATCAATGCCGTAAAGATGAAATGCAGGGATGTGAAAACTGCCTATGATTCGTTTAAAAGCCGTAATTGTGAGAACCTTTCACCCCTCTTCACCCTGCCCGATCAATCGCTTACATTTCAGGTCACGGATCCCGGCGGGAACCGTTTCCAGATGGTTCACGGCGATTCCTGGTTCGGGAATACAGGAACACCCACCGGAGGCGTGTGCGGAGTAGTGATCGGTGTGTCGGACATAGAGAGGGTGCTGCCTGTTTACCGTGAAGCTCTCGGCTTTACGGAGATCATCTATGATGTAAGCGGATCGTTTGATGATCTGGATCCCGGCTGTACATTCCGCCGGACCCTCCTTCGGAAAAATGAGAGTGGAGCAGGTGCCTTCAGCCGGCTATTCGGTCACATCGATATCGAACTGATTGAGAGCAGAGACCGCAGCCCGAGGAGTATTTACGAAGGCCGCTTCTGGGGAGATCCAGGTTTTATTCATGTCTGTTTTGATGTCATTGATATGGATGAACTGAAAGAGCGCCTGCAAAAACTCGGTTTCCCGTTTACGGTAGACAGCGCATCAACATTTGACATGGGAGAGGCTTCCGGCCGATTTTCCTACATCGAAGATCCGGACAGAACCCTGATTGAATTTGTTCAGGCTCACAAAGTACCGGTCATGAAGCGCTGGGGTTGGTATATCAACCTGCGAAAACGATCCCATCAGAAGCCGCTGCAAAACTGGATGCTGCGCTGCATGAGTTTTGCCAGAGTTAAAGATTAAATCTGAATTCACACCTTTGTAATTTCTGATGTTCCGGGTCATGGATGGAAACTACTCTGTTCATAAGCCTCTTTTTCCCGCAAAGTGTAAACACTTTTTGCAGAAAATTATACAAGGTGCTATCATCTTTTAACCAGAATCAACAGGAACCAATGAAACCGTTTTACTATGGATAAAATCAGAATTATTGTACTCGGATGCGGAAACATGGGCTCTTCGCACGCCAGGGCCTATCATGCACTGGAGGATTTTGAAATTGTTGCCCTGGTGGATCGAAATGAAGATAATCTCAAAAAGTTAACCGATCAGATCGGTAGTTGTCCTGTCTACTCCGACTTCGATCAGGCTCTGAAGCAACACTTACCGGATGCAGTCTGTATCTGCACTTATCCATCAACCCACGCTGAGTTCACCCTCAAGGCGCTGGATGCCGGAGCGCATGTTTTTGTTGAAAAACCGATAGCCGAAACGGTGCAAGATGCCGAAGCTGTGGTTGCAAAAGCGGCTGAGACGGGTAAAAAGATTGTGGTCGGGTACATTCTGAGGCATCATCCCGGATGGAAAAAATTCATTGATGCCGCTTCCGGACTGGGCAAGCCTCTTGTCATGAGAATGAACCTGAATCAGCAGAGTACAGGAAAGGAGTGGAAGGTACACAAAAGCATTATGGAAGCGATGTCGCCGATTGTCGATTGCGGGGTGCACTATGTGGATGTGATGTGCCAGATGACCAGGGCAAATCCCGTGAGCGTAAGTGCAATAGGCGCCAGGCTGAGTGATGAGATCGCTGAAGATCAGTATAATTACGGCCAGCTTCAGGTTCGTTTCGATGATGGGTCAGTCGGGTGGTATGAATCCGGCTGGGGACCCATGATCAGTGAGCAGGCCTATTTTGTAAAAGATGTGATGGGTCCAAAGGGCAGCGTGAGTATCAGCAAGAATACCTTTGACCTGCCCAGGGGATCCTCCGCCGACATCGGAGGGCACACAAGTGTACAGAGACTGCATCTTCACCATTCGGAAAGAGATGCCGATGGAGCCCTTTCCAGGGAAGATGAATTTATTGATGCGTCCAATGAACCGGATCACGACGAGCTCTGCCTGCTGGAACAGAAGTTTTTCCTGAAATCCATACAGGAAGATCTGGATCTCTCAGACCATCTGAGGGAAGTGGTACACACGCTGAAAATTGTTCTGGCCAGCGACGAGTCCGTTAAAACCGGGAAAACGGTAGTCTTATAGTGAAAATCTCCAGCCACATGAAACAGATTGATCACATTGGTATTGCCGTGAATAACATGGAGGCGTCAATAGCCCGTTATGAAATCCTGCTCAATACACCCTGTTACAAACGCGAAACAGTGGAAAGCCAGGGGGTTGAAACTGCTTTTTTCAAGGTGGGTGATTCCAAAATCGAACTGCTTGCAGCTACATCGCCGCAATCCGTGATTGTTTCATTTATTGAAAAACGCGGCGAGGGGATTCATCACATCGCCTTTGAGACCGACGATCTGCGCAAGGAGGCAGCCCGGATGCAAAATGAGGGATTCCGTCTGCTAAATGAACACCCGCAGCCGGGAGCTGACAACAAAGAGATTCTTTTTCTGCATCCAAAAGATACCGGTGGGGTACTTGTCGAGCTCTGTCAGACGAAGCCAGTACAGGATCCTTCATAGCCGGGCGCAATTCCCTGACAGAGTAACTTTCTGCTCCCTGTTTCCAGAACCGGATCTTTTGAAGGTGTCACCCGCTAACAGAGTGCTAAAGTCCCCTCTTCTGCAGGTATTTGACAATATATTTTCCAAATACATCAAATTCGATATTGATCGGATCCCCCACTTTCTTGTGCAAAAGATTCGTGTACTCCCAGGTATAGGGGATTACGGCAAGAACAAACGATGAGTCCTCATCCCGTGCGATCGTCATGCTGATGCCGTCAACTGCCACACTCCCCCGGCCTACAATATAATTCTGATACTCCTGCGGATAATCAATGGTCAGCAGTATATCCGCTCCCTTCTTCTCAATACGGCTTACCGTGCCGGTGCAGTCAACATGTCCCTGAACAATGTGCCCTTCTACTGCTTTTTCAAGCGTAAGTGAACGTTCCAGATTTACGACTGAACCCTCTTGCAATGTTCCCAGATTTGTTTTGCGAAGAGTCTCATCAACACACTGAACCTTGAAAAACTCCTCTGTAAATGCGACCACGGTGAGGCATACTCCGTTCACTGAGATACTCTCATCGATGTGAACCTCATTCAGAAAAGAGCAGGAAATCAGCAGCTCCTGCCCTCCCTCCATCTGATTAATTTTTTTAACGATTCCTGTCTCTTCTACGATTCCTGTAAACATAATAACTATAGATTTGCTGTTAATAACATATCCGATCCAACCTGCTCCCAGCTGTGACTCCGAAACGGTATAAGATCATCCATTCTGTTGCGTCCGATACCTGCCACAGATCTTGCTCCTCCTCCCAGAATTTTCGGTGCGATGAAGAGCTGAAGCCTGTCTGCCAGTTCCGCCTTGATCAACGCTGCTGAAAGTGCCTCACCTGCCTCTACCAGCAAGGATGAAATCCCCATAGAACCCAGCTTTTGGAGTGTCTGCTGCAGATTCACATGACCATCCTGTTCATCGACATGAACAATTTCACCACGGAAGTAGTTACTTGTAAGTAACCGAAGCATCGGATCCGTCCCTGTTTCACTCTTCTCTTTATTATGGGTGATAATGATGGTTTTCTCTTCGTGAGAGTCACTGAAGAGATTCAGGTTTCGCGGAAGTTCGAAGGGTCCGTCAAGAACCACTCTTCTGGGCTGCCTTCCTTCGACATGCCGGACAGTGAGGGAAGGATTGTCATGTAAAGCCGTGCGCCGGCCTACCATCACAGCATCCATTCTGCTGCGCCAGAGATGAACTCTTTCTCTCGACTGTTTGCAGGTGATCCACTTTGAGTCGCCGTTGGGAGCGGCCACATACCCGTCTGCTGTCTGTGCAATTTTTAACGTGACAAAAGGCCTTTTAAAGTCGTTCAGATGAAGCCAGTATTCATTGAGTTCTTCTGCCTCTTTTTGAAGTAAACCGGTCTCTACCCGGATCCCGGCACTCTCAATTTTACGGATACCCTTACCATTCACTTTATCTGTCGGATCTCTCATTGCGATTACAACCCTGCTGAAGGGTGTGTCTGCAATAAGATCGGCGCAAGGCGGTGTTTTCCCGTGATGAGCGCAGGGCTCGAGCGTCACATAGAGTGTGGCGTCCTTGAGTTTCTCCCGCTCCTTGACATTTCGTATGGCCAGCACCTCGGCATGTTCCCTTCCAAACCGCTCATGATATCCCTCACCGATCAGATCCCCGTCTGCTGAGACAATCACACAGCCGACAAGCGGGTTTGGAGATACATACCCCTCACCTTTCTGAGCCAGGCTCAAGGCACGCTGCATCCAAATCTGATCTTGTCTCGTACGCATGATGATGTTCCGTTATCCTAAAATAAAAAAGGGTAAGGAGAAACCCCTACCCTTTCAAAATAATTCAGAAACAGATTACAGGTCATCTGAAGAACTGACTTCTGTTATCCCGGATCCGGGCATCTGCCTTTAGCCTCTCAATAAAGACTTCATTAAATGCCATAAACTTCTGCTGCTCGAGGCGGGATCGAATTTCATTGCGCTGCGATAGAGTCATTTCGGAAGGGTTGGCAACAAACACATCATTCGTCTGAAGGATAAAGACAGCGTTCTGCCCCGTCACGGGCCCGTGAATCTGACCTCTCTCCATCCCGAATATGGCACCAATCACTTCTACCTCCCTGCCGGCACCCGGCAACGTAGTGGAGTTCATGCTAACCGCATCGGCCAGCTGTACTTCCCGCTCCGTGAGCAGTGCCAGTTCATCCAGATCCGACTCCTGTTCCATCCAGGCCAGAACACGATCAACCATAATCTCTTTTCTCTTCTGGTTTCTCACAGCATTTTCAACCTGTGTTCTTACTTCTTCAAGCGGTCTTGTGCCTGCGGGTGTTCGTTCCAGCATCTGAAGCACTATAAAGCGATCATCCAGTTCAACAGGACTGGAAATACGATTCACACGAAGGTCTGTAAGTGCATCCAGTGTTACCTGGCTCACTCCAAGCCCCGTGATAAAGGGGTTGTCTTTGGTTGCGGTAGCCTGGGTAATCTCAAGATCCCTTCGGTCGGCCTCAGTTTCAAATCCATCAGCAGAAGCAAAAAATTCAAACTCTTCAGCTGATTCCAGCAGCCGGTCCAGAGTGCTGATCGGATCAGCCGTTACCGGATAACTAAGCACTGCAAAGCGGACTGCAGTTCCCCTGCGATCGATTTTTTTAAACAAATGAGGCGCTCCGTTGATCATCATCACGTCCGACACCTCTCCAACCTCAAGATCAAGTACGGGTCGAAACTCTTCCCGGACAGCCTCTTCCTCGACAAACTCTCCGCGATAGGGGATGGCAGACTGGTAACGTAACAGAAACAATGAGTCATTTTCCGCAAGGGCAAATGCTTCCCGAAGCTCTGACACATCCTGAATCGTATTCAGGGTATCCTGCGAAGTCGGCGTTTTATCCCAGCCAACAAAACGGAATCTGTAGCTTTCACTGCGCTGAAACTGATCTGAATTCTCTCTGTGGTAACGGCGCAGCTCATCTTCAGATATGGTAATGTCTCTGTCGGGCACCTCAGCAAAGGGGAAACGCAGATATCGTACATCAGCGATGGAGTTTGTTCTGACAAATTCATTTTCGATATCCAGTGAACTGACTCTGAGCCCGGACATAATAAAATTACTCATTTTCTGCTGGCGGCGGTTATCACGCAGCTGCTGTTCAATCATAATCCATGCCTGACTGTTTTCAGGTGCATCAATAGCCGCTCTGAGGGCGATACGGTCAATCACGCCATCTGAATCGGCAAATTGCTGCCGGATGAACGGATCCGGGTTTTCACCCATTACCATATCGATCAGCTCATTGTCGGTTACAACAATTCCCATGTCGTTGATCTTCTGCTGAATTAATCTGGCCGCAACAAGGTCTTCCCAGGCCTGATTTTCATAAAGTGAACGCAACTCCGGTGTCAAACTCCCGCCGGTCTGCTGTGTAAACTGATCTGTGTAGAAGCTGACTCTCTGGTTATACTCTTCCAAAGTAATAGGATCCCCGTTAACCTGACCCAGGTTTGCGGGCCCCTGGGTTACGCCACTAAAAAAATCGACATCAGCAAGCACCCATAAAATTCCAAATGAGAAGATCAGAATCCACAAAATGGACGCGGTACTGTCTCTCATTTTTTCCATTACACCCATAATCATAAAATGACCTCAGCTGAAAAATTTATTCTGCAGTTAAAAACATAAGTCGAAGCTTTGAAATATACGATCTAAACAGCCTAAGAACAATCTAAAGTAGTGAGAATTCCATGTCCGGATGGCGACTCTGCAGCCCTGACTGCTTTTGCATTCACCTGCCAAAGTTCATTTTTTCCGGTGAATACTCAAAACAGGGTCAAAATAGTTCGATGATGCTCATATGTCTGAGATAGCGCCCCGGATTTTCATTAATCCCCCGAATCAGACTATTCAGCTCAACCGTGAGTGAATCGAGGTTTTCGTACATAGAAGGATCGTTTAATAGACGACCCAGTGTACCCTCGCCCTGATTAATTTTTGCCAGAATTTCATTGAGGTTCACAGATGCCTGCTCCAGTTCTGTCCGCACCGTTTCCAGATCCCTGATTCCACTCTCCAGCGCTGTCATCAGGCTGTCAACCCGCGGACGGTTGTCGGTGACAAGTGTATCCATCTGACTCAGCATCCGGCTGCCGGCCTCAATGGCCTGGCCGATCTCCTGCTGTTTACCGGTAAGGATGGAAGAAATTCTTTCTGTTGCCTGCATGGTATTCTGAAGGGTCTGATCAAGGGTGACTCTGGCATCATCATTCAGAGTCTCATTTAACTGCATAAAAAATTGATTCAGTTCAGCGATCGCATTGGAGACATCATCTCCGAGTTCTTCACCTTTCTGGCCGAGAAACTCCATCACAGATTCATCATATATCCCGGCCACAGTATCTCCGTTTATCAGATGCCGCTCCGAGTTGCCAGGCTCAATCACAATGGACTTCCCCTCAACAAGCCCGAGGGATGTGAGCCTGGCGACAGAGTTGTCCGGAATTGGAATTTCCGAATCAATCCGCATGTAAACATCTACTCTGCCGGCCTGATTGAGTGCCAGATTCCTTACAGAACCCACTCTGACTCCACGGATATAGACAAGGCTTCCGCCGCTCAGACCATCCGCCCTGTCAAACTCAGCGGTAATGATCATCGGTTGCCTGAAGACCGGTATATCACTCATAAACCGAAATCCGATAACGGCCACAATTGCCGCCAGTAAAACAGTGATTCCTACTTTAGCTTCATTAGTGATGTTCATTTGATATAAATGTTAAATTTGATATTCACTGGCTCTCACAAATTCGGTCAGATCCGGCTGATCGCTAAGCCTCATCTCCTCAATGGTACCAAACCAACTGAGCTTCTGGTCATTCAGGAACGCAACTTTATCAGCTACTTTTAATACACTGAACATGTCATGCGTGATTACAATTGAGGTTACATCGAATGTCTCAGCCATAAAGATAATCAATTCATTGATTTCATCTGCAGTCTGCGGATCGAGTCCGGATGTCGGTTCATCATACATGATATATTTCGGCTCCATGATGATCGCCCGGGCCAGCCCTACCCGCTTTTTCATGCCCCCCGAAAGTTCAGACGGCATCTTCGATGCGGCTTTTTCAAGATTCACATAGGTTAATGATTGCATTACTTTTTCCCGGATTTCCTTCTCCGATAATTTTGTAAAGTACCGGAGCGGAAAAGCGACATTCTCAAAGGTATCTATGGAGTCAAAAAGTGCGGCTCCCTGAAACAAAAGGCCAAACTTCTGCCTGACCTTTCGCTGTAACACATAATCCAGATTAAAAATATTCTGTCCATCAATGTAAACCTCGCCACTGTCGGGAGTAAGCAGAGCGTTGATATGTTTGAGAAGCACCGACTTTCCACACCCTGATTTCCCAATGACTGCAAGAGTCTCCCCATCCGCAACGGTCAGATTCACATGCTCCCACACAAGCATGTCTCCAAAAGATTTTGAGAGGTTTCGGATCTCAATCATAACAGTAGTGCTGCAAGTATAAAATCAGCCAGAAGCACATAAATGCAGGCCATCACTGTTGCTTCAGTTGTGCTTCGTCCCACACCTTCAGCGCCGCCTGATGCATAATACCCCTTAAAGCAGGCTACGGAAGTTATTATAAAACCAAAAACATAGGACTTTACAAAACCAAAAACGAGATTCGCAGGAGAGAAGAACATTCTGGCTCCCTTCAGAAAATCCGCTGTTGGAACTGCACCCGAAAGATGCCCTACCAGGAGTCCCCCGCCCACCCCGGTAACGGATGCCACGATATAGAGAACAGGAAACATTGCAATACCCGCTATCAGTCTGGGTACGACAAGGAATGACACTGAATTCAGGCCCATCGACTCCAGTGCATCAATCTGCTCAGTGACACGCATGTTGCCTAATTCAGTTGCAATTCTGGCTCCCACTTTTCCGGCAAGTACCAGTGCAGGAATCACAGCCGCCAGTTCAATCAGGATCGATTCAGAAACAATTGCTCCAATGGTCGAGGCGGGGATGAATCCGGACTCAAGCTGATATGCGGTCTGTATTGTGAGAACAGATCCGGTAAAAATCCCTACAAGTATCACAATGGGCACTGAGTCGTACCCAATTTTCACCAGCTCCTGAAAAAGATTTTTCCGGTAGGTGCGGAATTCCGTTGAGGAACGCAACCCCTGATAGAGCAGGTTACTGTACCTGCCTAACTGATTCAGTGCATGCATTCGGTTTTATACGTTGGCATCATAATTATAAGTCGGTAAAGCTTTTAAAATTACAAAAGTTTCAGTCAAGATGTTAACGAATAGCTCTCTCCGTTTTCCGCTTAACGCGCAACGGTGAAATGAACGAACTTTGCAAAGCAGATCGTTTCGTTTTCTGTTATCTTTTCCCTGTTCAGATAAAGAACAGAGTTAACCCCGAATTATTTTATGATCAGATACTTTACAGCAGGTGAATCACATGGTCCGCAACTAACGGGAATAGTGGAAGGTATTCCTGCCGGACTATCCATACATGAAGGCTATATTGAACAGCACCTGGTGCGCCGGCAGCAGGGCTATGGCCGCGGCGGCAGAATGGCGTTCGAAAAAGATCATGCATTCTTCTCTTCCGGTGTACGCTTTTCCAAAACCACAGGTGCACCGATCACACTCAGCATGATCAACAGAGCCTACGAAAAGGATAAAGACAACTGGCCTGTTGTGATGGCTGCTGAAGGCGAACGGGGAGATGTGGAGAAAATCACACTCCCGCGTCCCGGCCATGCCGATCTTGTAGGGCTTCAAAAATATCGTTTCGATGACATCCGGCCGGTAATCGAACGTTCCAGCGCAAGGGAGACCGCAATGCGAGTGGCCTGCTGTTCCGTAGCGAGGAAATTCTTACTTGATCTTGGAATCGAAATCGGCGGGCATGTGATACAAATCGGATCTGTCGGGTATGAAAGTTGGGAACAGATCCGCAGTACTGCCGACCCTGTCTATGAGAAGGGAGCTGAGAATCTCTACAGAGAATCAGATCTCTCTGAAGTTCGGTGCCTGGATCCGAATCTCAGTGAAAAAATGCGCGATGAAATCATGGTAAAAAGGAAAGAGGGCACTTCTCTGGGCGGGGTCTATGAGATTATCGTAACGGGGTTGCCCCCTGGCCTGGGGAGTTATGTACAGTGGGACCGTAAGCTTGACGGACAACTTGCACAGGCTATTCTCAGTACACAGGCGATGAAAGGTGTGGAGATCGGGCTTGGGTTTGAATCAGGCCGCCGCCATGGCCACGCAGTACATGATGAAATTACATACAACGCCGGGTTCCGGCGGAGAACCAACCGGGCCGGTGGCATCGAAGGAGGAATGACGACGGGTATGCCGGTTATCATACGGGGTGTGATGAAGCCGATTCCCACAATGCTTAAACCTCTGCAAACGGCAGATATTGAATCCGGAATCGAGCAGGAAACACGGTATGAACGGTCGGATGTTTGTGCACTTCCACGTGCAGTAGTTGTTGCCGAAAGTGTGATCGCACCGGTTCTTGCCAATGCATTGCTGGAAAAATTTGGCGGCGACTCAATGAATGAGATCCGGGAACGTTATCTGGAATCTGATGAATCATGAAAATAACATAGCACGGCTCGCCGGTATTCTGAAAAAAAATCCGGATGATTCATTTGCCAAATTTGCACTGGCACTGGAACTTCTAAAACGGGATGACGTTTCAAAAGCACGTCTCCTGTTTGAATCGATTCGGCAGCAGGATCCGGGTTATCTGGGTGTTTATTATCACCTGGGTAAACTTTATGAAAAAACATCCCTTCATGAAAGAGCCGTTGAAACCTACAGGGAAGGGATCGAACTTGCCGCCAAAACAGGGGAACAAAAAACTCTGCTTGAGCTGAATGAAGCACTTCTGCAATTAATACCGGAACAGGATCATGAATAGATTCCTCAAATTACTACTGATTACAGCTTTTTCAGGCATCTTTTCGGTTATGCCTTCACTTTTACAGGCACAAGGCCAGGAGCGGCCCGAAATCCATGAGGTTAGACAGGGAGATACACTCTTCAGTATTGCCCGCGAATATGATATCACTATTACAGAGCTAAGAGCCTGGAATCAGCTGGAATCTGATCAGCTTCAGCCGGGACAGACGCTCCGGCTCCTGCCTCCCGACTCAGGGGATCAGCTCTTTCATACTGTGGAAGCAGGCGAATCACTTTTTGCCATCTCAAGGATGTATGGAGTGACCATTGCCGAAATCCAACAGTGGAATCAGCTTGAAAACAGCTCCATTGATGCCGGCACAGAGCTTATTATTTACCATTCCGATTCGTTCCGAACACAAAGAGCTCTTTCTATCTCCGAAATTGAGCAGATGAGTGAGCAGGAGCGCAGCTCTGTAGCCCTGCAGATCAATGGCAGTGAAAGTAATTCAGATATCTATACAGTCAGAAGCGGCGACACTCTCTATCAGATTGCACGCAATCATGAAATGACGGTCGGCGAATTAAGACAACTGAATAATCTTACGGGCGATGCCCTGCGGGTTGGCCAGCGAATTATGGTGCGATCCGTAAGAAGTGCTCCATCTGTAGCGGAAGGAGCAGAAAATTCAACTCCCCAGGGGCGGTTTTCTCTCTACAGGGTTGAAAGAGGTGAAACCCTTCAATCACTTTTGAATCGGTTTCAAATGAGTGAGCGGGAACTTATGGCACTCAATCCGGGACTCTCTTCGCCGGTCGTAACTCAGGGTCAGCAACTCACAGTTCTTCTGCCCCCCACAAGAACATTCGCAAACCCTTATCGTCCGGATGCACGTCTCGAAGATCTGGGCACTATACACGTAACCCGTTACAGTGATGGCCACCGTGCACTGCCTACAACCAGCGGAGAGCTGTATAATCCGAATCTTTTGACTGCCGCACACAGCAACATGTCGCTGGGAAGTGTAATTTTCATTGAAAATCCAGTGAATGGAAACGGCATTTACGTAAGAATCAATGACCGGCACACCGGCGATGGCCTGAAGCTCTCCCATAATGCGTACAGATTACTCAACTTCTCATCGAATCAATCTCCGATGGTCACGATCTATCTCGAAAATTGATTTGCAGCCCTGCCATATCGGGCATTTCCTGCAAAAATGCCGGGTCTTTCTCTTGCCCAATGACTTTAATCAAACGAATCAGCCTGTACAGGATTCCGGTTAAACAACAACGAATAGTTTTTTTTGTCTGACAAACGATTCTTAACTATGTTAAAGGTGGGATGAATGGGAAACTGTTCTTATGTTCAATATCTTCGTTGCTGCAAATTTGAAATACCAGCAAATCGTAGCTATACTGAGTGTTTTAAAGTCTTTAAAATTGCTTTCGCATCGATCTTGTGCAAAATTCCTGCTTTTTCAAAGTCCCATTTAAATCTAAAGTCCTGTAATCTTCCTGTCTAAAATGGGAATCGGGGTGTTCTTCAGTTCAGATCATTTTTCCCCGGAAAAATAGCTATCTTTGAAATATATGTTCGAATTAAATCTACAAGCCTTATCAATTTTATCAATTAGAAGATCACAACAAACTGTATTAGATTATTTTAGTTCAACCACTTGATCGTCAACGCAGCGTTATGCGGTTTCCGGGATGACACAACTCACAAATAAAGAAATTAAGAAACAGCAGGATTTTAACGGGGAGATTCTGCCTCATCTGGACGCTCTCTATAATTTTGGACTCCGGCTAACATCCGACCCTAATGACGCAGAAGACCTTGTTCAGGATACAATTGTAAAAGCTTATCGTTTTTTCAGCAGCTACGAAAAGGGAACCAACGCCAAAGCCTGGCTGTTCCGCATTTTAAAGAACTCCTACATCAATAACTACAGGCGGAAATCCAAAAAACCGCAGGAAGTAGATTATGATGAAGTGGCCACATTTTACGAGACAGTACGTGCCGAGCGCACCGAGACCTCCGATCTCGAAGATAAAATGTTTCGGGAGCTTATCGATGATGATTTATCCAGGGCTCTCGACAGCATTCCTGAGGATTTCCGTACGGTCGTATTGCTTTGTGATGTGGAAGACTTCACCTATGAAGAAATTGCCAATATGCTGGATGTGCCGATCGGCACGATACGTTCCAGACTCCATCGGGGAAGAAACCTGCTCAAGGCAGAACTGATGGAGTATGCTACGAAACGGGGTTACGCCACAGATTAGGCCGGGAGTATAATCCGGATGATCGTTCCCTGTTTTGGTTCACTGCTAAGAACGAACACTTTCCCGTTGTGATACTCCTCAATAATTCTGCGGGTAAGGCTGAGCCCCAATCCCCAGCCTCTCTTTTTTGTACTGAATCCGGGTTTAAAAATCTCACGTAGATACTTCCTGTCGATACCCGAGCCCGTATCTTCCACATCCACAAAAAGCTGCCTGTCATCTTTAACAGCCCGGATTGAAATTCTGTTATCACCCGAAGCTTCCTTCATGGCATCCATAGAATTTTTTATGAGGTTCTCGATGGCCCACTGGAAAAGTTCCGGATTGATCGATGCTTTCAGCGAACCATCGACAGATTTTTCAACTTCAACTGAACGCCCCAGACTGGGCAATCTGCGTTCCATGTAAGAGAGTACATCATCAATGATTGGCTCAATCGGCACCCTTTTCAGTTCCGGCTGGGAACCGATCTTATTGAAACGCTCGGCGATACCTTTCAGGCGCGTTACATCATTTTCAATTTCAAAAAGAATAGAGAGATTTTCATCACTGTCCTGATTTCTGTCCCTGAGAAGCTGTATCCAGCCATACATACTGGAAAGAGGTGTGCCAAGCTGATGCGCCGCCTCTTTGGTCATGCCTACCCATAAGTTGGACTGCTCTGAACGTGTAATACTTTTATAGGTGATATAGCCAACTCCCAGCAACAGTACAAGTATTCCAAACTGAAGAAACGGGAAATATCTCAGATATTGAATCATTGCACTCTCACCATAGTAAACAAGAAGCTGAATGGTCCGGTCTCGATCGGTCAGAGTAATGGGAATGGGTTCATGAAGGGCTGCAAACGAAGTAATAATTCTCTCATAGTCTGCCCGTTCCGTGTCGATATATCTTGTTGCACTCACAAAACCATGCTCATCCACCACTATCACCGGAATCTCAAAAAGATCTTCAGGCTGTATGATCTCTGTCATTACAAAATTATTGGTAGCTTTTACAGCTTCTGCTTCACGAATCAGCCGGCTGAGGCTATCCGGCAGTTCCGGATACCGTTCCAGCTGCAGGATAACTCCATTCAGTTTACGGCTTACCTCATCGTGTATCGGATCCACATTATGCTGGAAGGCTTTTGCCCAGAGTTCAACACTTGCGCGCTCCTGCTCCATGATCTTATTGATCAGAACCTGATTGTTCAGGTAAGAGGCGCCGGCCAGGAGAATCAGCAGGGTGACAAGGATTACCTTGATCCGGCCCGAAGCTGGGAAGATATTCATAGATCAGGAATGGAATTTCGGGATCGTTAAAAAAAGAGCCAAATAATAACAATGGTGAGCAAAAGAGTATATCTGCCTCCCTGAAATCAGGCAGATGCTTTCTGCTTTTCGTAAACAGGGGGAGCTTTTTTCTCAACGGTTTCCCTGGTGATCGTACAGCGCTTTACATTTTTCATGGACGGGATGATGAACATGATCTCAATCATGGCATCCTCCAGAATGGATCGCAATCCCCTCGCCCCGGTTTTGCGCTCCCGTGCCCTTTCCACCACTGCAGTCAGTGCATCTTCTTCAAAATGAAGCTCCACATCCTCCATGGCAAAGAGCTTCTTGTACTGTTTTGTGATAGCGTTCCTTGGCTTAACCAATATCTCAATCATTGCTTCATCGGAAAGTTCTTCAAGGCCGCAGATAATTGGCATACGGCCGATCAGCTCTGGTATCAGACCGAATTTCTGGAGATCTTCAGGTTCTACATACGTGAATATTCTTGGGTCCTTTTTGTCAAACTTTTTCTGATCCCCCGAATGAAACCCCATGGAACTCACAGAAAGTCTTTTGGAAATGATCTCTTCCAGCCCGCTGAATGCTCCTCCGCAGATAAACAGAATATCCGATGTATCAAGCTGAATAAAACTCTGTTCAGGATGCTTTCTCCCTCCCTTTGGCGGGATATTGGCCGTTGTTCCCTCCAGAATTTTCAGGAGTGCCTGCTGCACACCCTCTCCAGATACGTCCCGCGTGATGGACGGGTTATCACTCTTTCTTGAAACTTTGTCGATCTCATCAATGTAAACGATTCCTCTTTTTGCCCTTTCCACATCATAGTCGGCCGCCTGGAGCAGGTTACTAAGAATACTTTCAACATCTTCACCGACATATCCGGCCTCCGTAAGAACGGTTGCATCGGCTATGGTAAACGGCACATCGATGAGGTTGGCAAGGGTTCGGGCAAGCAGGGTTTTACCTGATCCGGTGGGACCCAGCATCACAATATTGCTCTTCTCGATTTTAGTGTCGTCGAAATTTAATTCAGAAGAGCTGGAAATTCTCTTGTAATGATTATAAACAGCTACGGCGAGTGCCTTTTTCGCCTGATCCTGGCCAATCACATACTCATCAAGCTGACTTTTGATTTCAACCGGCTTCAGTATCGGCTTGTACTGCCGGTCCCTCCTTCTGGCCAGTGACGAAAGATCACTCTGGATGATACTGGATGCATCTTCAACACAGTGATTGCAGATGTAAACGTCCGGACCCGCTACCATTGAGCTCACATCATGGCTCGACCGCCCGCAAAATGAACAGAACACCGACTCGTTATCTTTCTTCTTACTCATTGAAACGCCTTTTTTGCTTTAAATGTATCTATTTTCGGGTCTACTTCGAAACTGAAAACAGTTCAGGGCTTTTCATTCGTCCATCCGGGCTTTACGCACTGTCTGTCCTGAAATGTTCACCGGTCCGGTTCCGTTTATCGGCAGGTGATAAGAGATATCAATCTCTTTTCATTACCTTATCGATCAATCCGTAATCAAGAGCCTCAGCAGCAGTCATCCATTTGTTTCGGTCAGAGTCACGAATAATATCCTCCACCTCCCTGCCACAATGAGACGCGATCAGAGAACTTAGTTCCCGCTTGATGCGCAAAATCTCCTGCGCTTCAATCTCAATGTCACTTGCCTGACCCTGAACACCACCCAGCGGCTGATGTATCATGACCCTGGAGTGCGGCAGGCTGTTCCTTTTCCCTGCCGTACCGGCAGTAAGCAGAACTGCACCCATAGAGGCAGCCATGCCAACACAGGTTGTCGCCACATCACATTTAATGTATTGCATGGTATCGTAAATCGCCATACCCGCAGAAACGACACCTCCCGGACTGTTGATGTAGAGATTAATGTCTTTCTCGGCATCCTGCGACTCAAGAAACAGAAGCTGCGCCACGATAGAGCTGGCAACCGCATCGTTGATGGGTGTTCCCAGAATGATAATCCGGTCTTTCAGGAGCCGGGAATAGATATCGTAAGCCCTCTCTCCCCTGTTGGTGGTCTCTACGACCATAGGAATCAGGCTGTTTGATACCTGCGACATATCCTCCATCGCTGAAAAATCATAAAGTGGTTGTTTAATCGTCATGTAAATGCCTCTGTTTATTCTTTGTTATCCAGTTCTTCCCTTTTCTTACGAAATTCTTCCTTCGAAAGTTCATTCAGCTCCACAACCTCTGCCAGCTTCACAAACACTTTATTTTCCCGTATCGCCGTTCTCATATTTTCCAGCATGGATGGGTTCTGTGCATAATAACTTTTCAGCTGCTCAGATGTGGCTCCATATTTCGCTGCCTCACCCTTAATATAGGTATCTATATCTTCTGGTTTGATTTCAATATCCTCAAATGTATCCTGGAGTTTCTGACTGATAAAAGCCCATTTCCCCTCGCGTACCGCCTGGTCTTTCATTTTTTCCTTGTACCCTTCCGCATCAAACCCTTCGGGAAGTTCACCGCCCGACTGCTGTTTGGCATATTCCACATAGGAATTGAGTACCTGTTTTACCAATACCTCCGGTAAACTGAAATCGTGTGCCTCAGTCAGGGCATCAATTGCAGCCTGACGAAAGAGATCTTCCGATGACTGATCGTAGTAATCCTGCATCTGGCTTTTGATGAAACTCTTGAATTCATCCACATTTTTTGCCTCACCGCCCGACTGTTGCAGGGCAAACTCATCCGAGAGTTCAGCGCTGTTCATCAGCTCCACTTTTTTAACACGCATTTCAAACCGATCCTTTTCATCACCCTCTCCAAGCTCCATTACAACGGAGTCTCCCGCTTTCTTACCCAACAGATTCTCTTTAAAATCTTTGGCAGAGTCCTGCCGGAGATCCAGTTTCTGATCTTCATCCTTCTCCTCCTCAACCGGATTTCCATCTTTATCCAGACTCACAGCATCTACTGTAACCCGGCATTCTGCTGTAATCTCACCCTCTTTTTCCACCCAGTTTCCCTGGCGTTCAAGAGAGCGGGTAATCTCCTCTTCCACCTCTTTGTCCGTTACATCGTGAACCATTTTATCCACAGTAAGCTTTTCAAGCTCTGCAAGATCAAATTCCGGCTTCACACCCACTTTAAAGGTGACTTCCAGCCGGTCGTCTTCCCAGGAAAAACCGGACATCTCTGTCTCACCTACAGGCTCATACTCCGGAACAATTTGCTTTTCATACACTTCCTGAACATAACTGTTAATTTCATCCAGCTCGATCTCCTTGCCGAATCGCTTTTTCACAATCCCCATGGGTGTTTTGCCCGGCCGAAACCCCGGCATCTGGATTTGTGAACGATACTTTTTGTAGGCTTTATCGAACTTTTCGGCCAGATCTTCCCGCGTTGCCTCAATACGGATCTCCTTGTCAACAGCGGTTAACTCTTCAACTTTAATTTCCACGTATTTATCTCAGTTAATTGTTCCGGAATATCTCTTTCGGGCTGATGCGATCAAGTACGAGAGGGGGGACTCGAACCCCCACACCGGTTAAAGTACCAGATCCTAAATCTGGCGCGTCTACCAATTCCGCCACTCTCGCATTGCCGAAAGAATCATTATGATTTTAGCCCTGAAAATTACGGGATTTTTTATCCCCGTTCAAAAGAAAGGTTTTCAGTGATAAACCTCTCATTTTTTGCGAAATTTCTGCGCATCGGATTCTCAATTCCGGAATTCTTTTATACCTTGCGATCTTATCAATTTCAACAAAACTGCTGAATACTGCTATGTTCCGAAATCTCCGGCTTGTTTATGTAACCACAAAAAATCGAGAAGAGGCAATCATGATCGGAAGGACACTCGTTGAAGAACAGCTTGTAGCCTGTGCCAATATCCTCGACGGAATGGAATCCATTTACCAATGGGAAGGTGAAGTGGTGAGTGGCAGTGAAACTGTACTCCTTCTTAAAACCGCCTATGGCAATGTTAGCCGTATAACCCGGAGAATCAAAGAGCTCCACTCCTACAAAGTGCCTTGCGTGATCAGTCTGAATCTCTCTGAACAGGAGGGGAACATGGAATATCTGGACTGGATTCGAAACTCCTCTCACAGAGTTAAGGAGATTGATGGCGAGGATTTCAAAGAGTAAATTTCCCGGTCAGTTTTATCTGCAGTGACTGCGCCGATTTTGTGCACTCCCTTTTTCAAGGCCTTACCTGTTCTATGCTGTAATTTTGTATGATTACTTTTCACCGACGCAGAAGATCAATGGTGTGCAGACGATTCCTGAAACTCTTTTCTGATGGAGTGAATTCTGCTGAGCGCCGGCGGATGTGAATAATTTAAAAAAACATAGAATGGATGAGGTGTCAGGTTACTCAGATTATCCTTTGAGAGTTTTTTGAGCACATTTATCATTTCCTCCGGTTTTCCCGTGGTCTTTGCGGCAAACCGGTCAGCTTCATATTCATGTTTCCGGCTTAAAATCTGCATGCCAATCCCTAAAACAGTCTCAACCGGGGAGTAAAGAAGTCCAAAAAAGAGGAGACCAGCATACACACTCATCTGCTCCATATAGAAAGCGTCAAAGAGAGCCGGAACCTGTAAAAAAACTGAAAGCAGTGCAAAGACTACTCCCGTGTGGAGGATGCTGATTCCCATATTTTTCACAATGTGTTTTTCTTTGGAGTGGCCGATCTCATGAGCGAGAACAGCCACCAGTTCATCCGTGGTATGCTTTTCAATCAGTGTATCGAACAGGGCAATGCGTTTATTTTTACCAAATCCGGTGAAAAATGCGTTCGACTTGGACGAACGCTTCGATCCATCCATCACATAGATTCCCTGCAGTGGGAAATCGACCTTTTTGGCGTACGCCTCAATTGCTTCACGGAGCTCTCCCTCCCCGAGGGGCTCAAACTTATTGAAAATCGGCATAATCCATGTAGGTGCCACATACTGCATCATCAATGAAAAAAGTGTGACGGCAAGCCAGGCATAAGCCCAGGCCCATTGCCCCCCATATTCAAAAAAGGCAATCACTGCAGCCAGGAGCGGTGCCCCTATAACAATGGACAGCAGCGCACCCTTCAGTCTGTCCGTAATAAAAGTTTGGATCGTTGTTTTATTGAAACCGAAACGCTCTTCAATGACAAATGTAGAGTAGATTGTAAACGGCATAAAAAGGATTGTTTTCGCAACCACCAACACGCCGATAAACATCAAACCTGTCCAGATCACCCCCAGGTCAAAGCTCCGTGCCCACTGATCCAGCCAGTTAAAACCGCCGGCAAACCAGAACAGAAGCAGCAGAAACAGATCTGTTCCGGATACCAGCCAGCCAAACCGGGTCCTGATACCGGTGTAAAGTTGCGATTCTGCATAACTCTTCCCGTCATACACATCACTGAACTCCTCAGGCAGCTTTACGCTCATTGATTTCAAATTGAGACGGCTGGAAATAAAATCCAGAAGAGTATCGATCAGCAGGGCAGAAAGTATAATTACAGCAATCAGGTTCATAAAAATATCTTCTTTTGAAACCGGTTCAGTTGTCAGATCTGGTGAGCCAAAATCTACAAAATTTCAACCCCTCATGTACAGCTTAATAAACAAGCGGAATACTGTCCGGAAAGAGAGCAGAACTGCCGGGCGGACGTTTTCCAAAAAATAATCCGCTTAAGAAAGAGCTATTCCAGAATGTGGATCTATTTTACAGAGGATTGGAGAGCCATTATGGCAGCTTCATAACCCTCATCGATCAGCTTCTTCGTCTGCCGGGTATCTGCTTTGTTGTAGGCACTCAGCTCCAGCTCCTCCAGTGCTCTCATCACGCCGATGTGTGCAGCACCCAGTGCGGCTCCTCCGCCCAGCGCAAGACCAAATTTTTTCTCTTTTTCCCTGAAATAATCTGAAATCATCATCTTCCTGAAGTTATTTGATGCCTGTTCTAAATATCTGAATCAGAAATGTATTGCTTATCCATGTTCCCGACAACCGCTGAGAACAGTACAGGAATGTACTCTCTGTCCGGCAGTGTATCACAGAGATAAATCATTCAGGCAGATCCGGATAACCGTTTCTGTGTGTTAGCAATCCCTCTCTTTGGGGTTCTGCAGTACCTTTCAATGTTACGGGAATGTTAAAATCGGGTGTATCAGGGTTTTCACTATACAGATTGGTCATTGAATCCTGCATATTTGAAACGATTTAAACATGTTCTCCACGGAGACTAATTCAAATCGCAAAAGGAACCAAAATGGAAGCGGTTCCACGATTTTCGCTCGTTTTCAAGAGAATAAAAGATAAAAATAGCTTGTAATCTTTTTATTTTAAATGAGAGAGAACTCGCAGAGAGGTAACAACAACAATAAAAAATCACAAAAGATGAATACAACAGCACCTACCAAGAATAAAGAGTTATTAAAATGGGTCGAGGAGACAGCGGCACTTACAACACCTGATAACGTTGTCTGGTGCGACGGCTCAAAAGAAGAATATGACAGGCTCTGCCAGGAGATGGTGGATGCAGGTACGTTTATACGACTCAACCCGGAGAAACGCCCAAACAGCTTTGCTGCATTCTCAGATCCCTCCGATGTTGCCCGTGTAGAGGATAAAACCTTTATCAACAGCCTCAGAAAGAGCGATGCCGGTCCCACAAATAACTGGGAAGATCCCAGGGAGATGAAGAAAACCCTGAATAAACTTTTCAAGGGATGTATGAAGGGTCGCACAATGTATGTAATTCCTTTCAGCATGGGGCCACTCGGCTCTCCAATCTCCAAGATCGGAATCGAAATAACCGACTCCGCTTATGTGGTTGTGAACATGAGAATTATGACCCGAATGGGACAATCCGTTCTGGATGTTCTTGGAAACGGTGAATTCGTGAAGGCTCTGCATACCGTAGGCGCACCACTGGAGCCGGGACAGGAAGACGTGCCATGGCCATGCAATCCTGACGTGAAGTATATCTGCCACTTCCCTGAAGAGAGATCCATTATTTCCTACGGATCAGGATACGGCGGCAACGCCCTGCTTGGAAAGAAGTGCCTTGCACTGAGAATCGCCTCTACTATGGCCCGCGACGAAGGATGGCTTGCTGAGCATATGCTGATTCTGGGTGTGGAATCTCCCAAAAAAGAGAAAACCTACGTGGCAGCCGCTTTCCCGAGTGCCTGCGGTAAAACCAACTTTGCCATGATGATTCCTCCAAAAGGTATCGACGGGTGGAAAGTGACTACCGTTGGTGACGATATCGCCTGGATCAAGAAGGATGAGAAAGGCCAGCTTAATGCGATCAATCCGGAATCAGGATATTTTGGTGTAGCTCCCGGAACCAACTATGAAACCAATCCGAGTGCAATGCAAAGCATTGACAAGGATTCTATCTTCACCAACGTGGGCGTGACCCCCGATGGTGATGTCTGGTGGGAAGATATCGGCCACGACTGCCCCGAGGGAACGATCAACTGGAAGCGCAAAGTACATGATCCCGCCTCAGGTGAAAAAGTTGCACACCCAAATGCCCGCTTTACAGCTCCGGCTATCAACTGCCCGTCACTTGACGAGAAGTGGGAAGATCCTGCAGGTGTGCCGATCAAAGCCTTTATCTTTGGCGGTCGTCGTGCAACTACCGTGCCCCTGGTCTATCAGAGCTTCAACTGGAACTTCGGCGTTTATACTGCCGCAACCATGGGCTCAGAGATAACCGCAGCTGCTTTTGGTGATCACGGTGCCGTACGCCGCGATCCGTTTGCGATGCTGCCCTTCTCAGGATACCATATGGCCGACTATTTTAACCACTGGCTCCAGCTGGGACGCACCCTGCCAAACGCACCGCGAATTTTCTCCGTAAACTGGTTCCGCAAGGATCAGGACGGGAAGTTCATCTGGCCCGGATTCGGACAAAATATGAGAGTACTGATCTGGATCGTTGAAAGAGTCCGCGGAGAGGCCTTCGCAGTGGAAAGTCCGCTGGGATGGATGCCACAGTACGAGGATATCGACTGGACCGGTATGGAAAACTTCTCAAGAGATGATTTCCAGAAGCTGATGTCTGTTGATCGCGAAGCGTGGAAAAAAGAGGTACTCGGGCATGAAGAGCTCTTCAGCAAGCTCTACGACAAACTGCCAAAAGAGTTCCTTTTCATGAGAGAACTGCTGAATTCAAGCCTCTGGAGATCTCCGGAGCATTGGGAGCTCGCTGCTGAAAGACCCGTTTCATAGAGAGAAGCAGCACACACTTCCAAAAGAAAACCGAACCCCGGCCGGGAATACCGTCGCCGGGGTTCTTTTTTTACTGAGAGATTCCCTATTTTCTCCCATCAACGGAACTTAACCGGCACTGCTTTCAGCTGATGAAATCCATACGGGAAACCATAGAAGAAGTTATTTATGCAATACTGCCGATCACAGTGCTGGTTCTCGTTCTGCAGTACACACTGATCTGGCTGCCTCCTCAATCCGTGATTCAGTTTTTAATCGGCGTGGTTTTTGTTTCTGCCGGGCTCGTTTTTTTTCTCATTGGGGTTCATTTCGGATTGTTGCCTGTGGGGGAAATGATCGGGTCTGCCCTTCCTAAAACAGGGAAAGTGTGGATGATCCTGCTTTTCAGTTTTATTCTCGGGTTTGTGGTCACCGTTGCCGAACCGGATGTTCATGTGCTTTCCGAATACGTCGATCAGGTATCTGATGGTGCGATTGGCAAATGGACCCTCATCTTTCCTGTGGCTCTCGGCCTCGGTATTTTTGTGGCCCTCTCCATGGCCCGTATCATACTGAAAATCTCGATTAAATGGATTCTTATCGCAGGCTATTCGATCGTCTTCGGCCTGGCTCTCTCCCCATGGATGCCCGCTGAATTCGTTCCTGTTTCTTTCGATGCGGGGGGCGTCACTACCGGCCCGATGGCCGTGCCCTTTATTCTCGCATTCGGGATCGGGATCGCCACTGTTTTACGGACTGACGATAAAGCTGCGGATGGGTTCGGGCTGGTTGCCCTCGCCTCCATCGGGCCACTGATCGCCGTGCTCATACTTGGAATCATGTACGGATAAGAGATGGACGTTAAGATTTTTTACGGTTTTGATCACGTTCTCACGGAAGTGGCAATGGCTTTGATTCCGCTTGTGATCTTTTTTCTTTTTTTTCAGCTCTTTATGCTCAAATTACCCTGGAAACGGGTCAAGGGCATCATTATGGGGATCCTCTTCACGTTCATCGGACTGGCTCTCTTTCTGCAGGGTGTTCACGTTGGATTCCTGCCGGTAGGACGCGAAATCGGGGAAATTGTTGGGGATTGGGAGAATCAGTGGATACTCATTCCGGTGGGTTTTCTGCTCGGTTTTGTCGCCACCTTTGCAGAACCCGCCGTAAGGGTTCTCAACCTGGAAGTGGATAAGGTGACAAGCGGATATATCCCCGCCCGATTACTGCTTTATACACTCTCCATCGGTGTTGCCATTTCCATTGCACTGGCTATGGCCAGAATCATCTATGGAATCCCACTTTGGTATTTTATCGGACCCGGCTACTTTCTTGCCCTCACAATGGCGCTTTTTTCAACGGAAACATTTACCTCCATCGCATTTGACGCAGGAGGGGTGGCTACCGGACCTATGACCGTCACGTTTATCCTTGCAATTGCACTCGGGTTTTCAGAGACTTTAGAGGGTCGGGATCCTCTGCTGGACGGATTTGGCATGATCGCACTTGTGGCACTCGCTCCGATTCTGACAGTTCTTATACTTGGACTTATTTTTAAATACAACGAATCCAGATCGTATGATTAAGAATGCAGGTGACCAGTTTAAACTCCTTATAGTTATCGTTAAAAAGGAGTTGTCCAGAACCGTAATCCGTGCCTGCAAGGAGGGAGGGTCTGACGGTGGGACAGTGCTGCTTGGCAGAGGAACCGGTAAATTTGAATCCGGAAGTATTTTCGGCTTTAAAGTGGAAACTGAGAAAGCGGTGATATTAAGTGTTATTCCGGATCACCTGGTTGACAGTGTGATCGCCTCTGTCGAGAAAAGCGCAAATCTGCATAAACCGGGTACCGGAATCGCATTTGTTGTGAACAGCAAAACGATTTGCGGGGTCGCCCACCTTCTGAAAAACGATTTCTAACCAAATCTATCCTGCCATGAGTAATAACAAAGTTCTTCAATTTCAACTGATCATCAGTATCGTGAACAAGGGTCACTGCGGTGAGGTGATCGACTCCTCACTTAAAGCCGGTGCAGAGGGTGGTACCATCATCTCCGGTCGCGGGTCAGGAATCCACGAGAAAGCCAAGCTTTTCTCGTTTGCAATTGAGCCGGAAAAGGAGATCGTGCTTACCCTGGTACCTTCAGACAGAACTGAAAAAGTTCTGGAGGCCATCGTGAAAGCCACCAAATTGAATGAGCCGGGGCACGGCATCGCATTTGTTCTCGACGTGGAAAACGTAACAGGTATCAACCATCTGATTGAGTGATACCTCTTCTGCTTCGGTATCATCGGGATGGCCACTGATCCAAAAGGCAACTTTTGCACCCCGGAAAGCCGTCTTTTTAATATTTTTTTGAGTTCTTCTCCCCCGACAAACCCCGTTTATTGATTATCACCACACCCTTATGAAATCATTTTCACTTTTTCTGATCCTTTTTCTGCTTTCATCTGCAGCTACTTTAGCGCAGACCGACCCTGAGATACTCAGAGGTGAACTGAACGGCTCGCCTTACACCATTGCCCTTCCGGCTGCCTGGCAGAGTGGTAATCTTTTTTTCCACGTACACGGATGGCGGCCTGCAGAGGCACCTCACGAGGCTGACCTGGACACAGACGATCCTTTCTACCGCTTTTTACTCGAAAACGGATGGGCCATTGCCCGTACGGCTTTCAGGGAAAACGGCGTGAATCACGATGCCCATACAGCAGATATCGAAATCCTGAAATCCTGGATTCACAACGAGATTTCTACGGTACAGCGTGTGATCCTCGAAGGTGAATCCACAGCAGCCACTCTGGTTCTCAGAATAGCGGAGTGTAACCCGGATCTCGCGGACGGTGTGATTGCCAAGGGAGCTTTTGTCAACCTGAATGACCGTGAAGCCGACTCCTTCCTGGAAGCAACGCCGGGTATTCCCGCCATCCTGATGAGTAACCTGACTGAGCTGGACGGACCTGTAGCCTACGTCGCCTCCGCAGAAAATGCCCCGGTGAGGCCGGTTCTAAGGCCACTGCTCAATCCCGGCCATGTGAATGTAAACTGGATGGAGCGCCGGGATGCTTTTCTGGCTATGGAAAAGTGGCTGGATGGCACTCTTCCCGGTATGATCACGGATGGCACGAGAACAGTCCCCGTTAGGGAGACCGGTACAGTGCAAACCGAAACCCGAATCAGCAACCGGGTAATCAGTATCAATCCCTTTTTCGGAAATGCTTTTATCGGATTTCATCCGGATGAACTGGCCGCATGGGGGCTTCAGCGCGGTGATTTTTTCCTGATTGAAACACACGGTGAGCTTCGCCGGGTCTATTACGGCCTGAGTTATGGCGATGTACCCCTGGGCGAATGGGTCGCTTTCCCAACGGCTTCAGATACAATCCTGCTGGCACGCAATCACGAAAGTGCAGCAGAAACGGCTCGTCTCAATACCGGGGATGAAGTTTCGTTTCTACGACTGAAAACAGAGAAATGATCTCTTCAGGCTATCAATAAACGGCTCTTGTCAAGGGGATATTGATTTGACCCCCATTCCCCATTCTGAAATTACCTTGAAATCCGGGAAGAGAAGGAATGTTTAAAGGGAGAGTAAAAGTAAAGTATTCCCTGTCTGAATTCCCTGCTTCCCGGATGGAGGATTTATCTCTGAGCAGAGTCCTGCTGCATCTGTCTCACTTTTTCACTGTAACGCTCATAAAACTGCCGGTGCATGTCATTCATATCACTTTTGCGACCCTGGATATAGACCTGCTCAATCTGGGTCGCATACTCAATCGGATTCCCGTCAGTAATCAGAAAGGATGCATCTTTGCCCGGCTCCAGTGACCCGAGGCGGTCACCAAGGCCCAAAATCCTTGCCGGTTCCAGGGTCACAGCCCGCACAGCCGCCTCTTCGGAGAGCCCAAATGCCATGGCAGCACCCGCTTCATAGGGCAACCGGTTTGCGTTGGCCGGATTGGCGATACCGGCTATCGCAAACTGTACTCCAGCATCATAGAGCTGCGCGGGGAGTCGATAGCGTGCATCAAATGATTCCCAGTTGCGGCTGGGTGAAGTAAGCACTTCGGTCAGAATTACCGGCACTGAATGCGCAAGGAGCTGCTCTGTCACGAGATGTGCATCGCGTCCGCCCAGAAGTATCATTCGCAGTCCCTCCTCCTCTGCCCAGGTTACAGCATCCTGTATCTGGCGTACCTCATTGGCACTGATCACAACCGGCATGGTACCATCAAAAAGCCTCATCATCGCCTCCAGCCGGATATCAATGTCCATTCTGGCCGCTTCACCCGCTTCCACTGCCAGCCGGGCTTTCCGGTAGGCACGCGCCTCTGCAAAGAGATCCCTAAGTGTTTCCAGGTTTCTGCTGTAACTATTTTGTGACGCATTCGGCCAGTTTACAATCATTCCTACCCCCGCCTTCAGAGTCATGCTGTCCCACGCCCAGCCATCCATCAGCATCGCTGCCGACTGACCGGATACCAGCCCGCCGCCGGGTGTTGTCACGGAAACTACGATACCGGCTGACCTCGCCACTGCAATATGACGGCTTTCCGGATTAAAAGCCCGCTCCACCATCACATTGGGATTCACACTCCCCTGCTCATTTACATCCACGGTCAGGTTCACAGCACCGATCTCATAGATACCCATCTGGCTGTAGGCGTCGATCAAACCCGGCCAGACCTCCTTTCCGGATGCATCCACCACTTCCGTCCCTGCGGGCAATTCAATATCCACACCTACAGCGGTAATCACTCCATCCTCGAAGAGCAGGGTTCCGTTTTCAATGAGATCCCCGGAAACGGTATGAATCGCAGCCCCTGTAATTGCTATCGGTGAGCTCTGCGCAGAAGCCGGTGTCTGTGCTTCTGCAGGAACTGCTGTCCAGATAAAAAACAGCATCGAAAGTACCGCTTTTACTATCTGCATAAATGATCGTCGGTTAAGATTCTTCATAGTTTTAACTGTTTGTAAGATTTGATTTCCCTGCCGGCATTTTATTGATTCGCTCATGGGATCGTCGTGGCCGACGGTTCGGTTTGGCTCCGCAAAGTTCAGGATCTCAGTCATTTTGCACCTCCATGATTCTTTGGATCAGGAGTTCACGCTCCCGTGCAATCGCCTGCTGAAGCACAATGTCTTCGTCCATATCAAAATATTTTCTTCCCTCTATCCAGGTCTGCTCGGCTCTTGTACGTGTGGAGAGAGGATCCCCGCTCCAGATGACGAAATCACCATCCTTGCCTGGTTCAAGTGAACCCACCCGGTGATCGATTCCCAACAGTTTTGCAGTGGTGCTGGTGATGAGCGACATGGCATCCTCCGGACTCATTCCAGCCCTTACCATTTTGGCGGCCTCCCAGTTCATCCTGGAAGCAATCTGACTGTTGTCGGAATGGAGCGAGGTAAGTACACCTGCTTCGTGCAGCAGTCTGGCATTGTAAGTTGTGTTATCATACGCTTCAATTTTGAAAGCTCCCCAGTCTGACCACACCACGGCGCCCGCACCATGTTCTGCCAGTTCCGGAGCCACCTTGAAGGCTTCCACTCCATGATGAAACGCTTTAATACGAAAATCAAAATCCTCTGCCAGCCGCATCAGCATCAAGATTTCGTCCGCCCGGTAACTGTGCGACTGTACCAGCAGCTCCTCATTCAGGATTCCCACCAGGGCATCCATCCTCAGATCGCGGCGCGGCGGAAGGCCTGTGCCTGTTGCTCTCCACTCGTTCCATCGCGCCTCATAGTCGCGGGCGTTCTGAAACCGGTCGGCGATGATCTGTTCCACCCCCATTCGGGTTTCCGGATAGCGGTCAGTCCCCACTCTTTTGGGATTCTCTCCAAGAGCAAATTTTACCGTGCCGGGCGCATCGTCTATAACCAATTCATGTGAGAGCGCACCCCATTTCATCTTCACATGCACATTCTGTCCGCCGATCGGGTTTGCAGACCCGTGCATCACATGCGCTGTGGTGAGCCCGCCGGCCAGCTGGCGGTACATCCAGATGTTATTGATATCAAGCACATCTGCCATCCGCACTTCCGGCACAATGGCATTGCCAATTTCATTCACTCCGTTTACACCGGAGTGAATGTGGGCATCGATCAGGCCGGGAGTAACATGCCTGCCTTCTGCATTGATCACAACTGCGCCTCGCGGGGCACGCAGACTTTCTCCCACTTCGGCCACTTTACCATCGCTCACCAAAAGATCGGCATTTTCAAGAATACCTTCACTTCCCATGGTCCAGACAGTGGCGTTGCGTACCAGCACATGTCGCGGCTGTTCCGGCTGCTGCTCACGGCCATACTCCATGGCCGGTCGTATATCCGCGAGTTGCAGATCACGCGCACGGCGCTCGCGTGGCTCGCGTTCCTCTGTTTCGACCGATGCTGTTCTCACTGCACTCCACTGGATACGTTCCCTGCCGGGCACCTCAGCCCATCCCTGCATCCGGTTCTCACTAATGGAAGCTGTAAGCCGCACCATACCGGTTAACTCCAGTTCATCCCCGGCAAAATCGGCGCGGAAACGGCGGGGCTGATCTTCCGATGACACAGTGGCAAGAGTGATTTCCGTATCTCCATGCGTAAAGGTGCCACCCAGTCTGCCGGGTCTCGTTTCACGCACATTCAGGTCGCCGTCGAGCCATCCGCCGGATGAAGTAATCTCCCAGCTGCCTTTTGGATCTACCGATGGCTCGCTCTGAACCCGGTAGTACTTCCCGTCGATCCAAACCGACAGTATTTTCGATGTATCTTCAAACAGATCCCCGTCCATCACCACAAATCCCGCCGATTTCCCCCGCTCAAGTGTGCCATACATCCGGGAGATACCGAGCAGCGCGGCAGGATTTGTTGTGAGTGCAGCCAGCGCAGTCTCCTGCGGCAAACCGGCATGAACCATCTCTCTCAGGTTGCGAAGCACATGAGTGGAGTTATCCACTCCATGCGTGGTAAAAGAGAATTGGAGGCCGGAAGCGGCCACACGGGCGGCATTTTCGGGTGCCAGATACCAGTGCCTCAGATCAGCAAGATCCTCATTGAGTGCATCCTCAGGGGTTTTGATATCCGGGGTGGCCGGCAGAGAGAGCGGCAAAATCAGCGGCACCCTTTCTGATGAAAGCACGTCCAGCAGCTTGTATTCATGCCCGCTCCCCCGCAACCAGGGTGTAACTGAAAACTCATCCCGGATACGCAGAGCCCGTAAAATCTCCTCTTCGCTGGTAACATCAAAGAGAAGCGGCATCCCATCGCGCACTACATGCCTGAGCGCTGCGAGCGGCGCATTGGCTTCAGGCCTTCGGAGTCCGGCCGGATTGCTTTCAAAGCGTTCGTGAGCCGCAGCATACCACCCGGCATCATAAAGAGTCTGTCGAATCAGTGCAATGGCACCGATCGGGGAGGTTGGATAGCCAAATCCAAATGCCCAGCTTCTTGTCAGAGAAGCTGCCTGAGCCACCTGGTCCCGAACCAGCCGGTCGGATACAGCCTCGTCACCAAGAGAAAAAACGGAAGTACTTCCTTTAAAGAGTCCCAGTGATGGTACTGAAAGCGCAGCAACGAACCCGTTCTTGCGGAGATCGGCACGGCCATCTCCCTCTTCCTCATACTCTGCAGAAGCCGTCAGGTGCGCACGAACCTGCGGATTCCAGGAGAGGGTACCCCGATCCAGTTCCACTCTGGGATTTTGCTGCCCCACTTCGCTGTAAGGGTCGATAAACCCGGGATAGATCGTTTTGCCATCAAGATCCCATATCCGGGCATCAGCCGGGACAGAGACATTGCGCCCTACCGCTTCGATCACACCTTTTCGGATCACAAGAGTCCCGTTCCTGATTATCCGGCCGGGTTCCGTAACAATGGTTGCATTGGTGAATGCGTGAACAGAGGGCGGATTTTCCATCATCCCCTCTACCGGCACTGTCTGGGCAGGGGATTTAATGGGTAATGACAATATGAGCAGCAGGATCAGCGGCAAACAGAGCCAAAGAGAGACTCTTCCACTGGCGGCAGTTATAAATTGAGCCATCATAAAAATGTTTTGGTTGATTGAAAGGGAACACCGGCAGAAGTCACTCCTTGCCGGATCTAAAGGGCTCAATTTATTGAACCCTGGTTCGATTTGAAAAAATAAATGACAACATACGTTCCCGCTTCGTTAAAAAATGTAAATGGAAAGGATTAAAAAATACCAAACTGGTGATTTTTTTCGATCAGCGCACTTTTTAAAACTTTTCAATAACCAATGTCTTCGTTATCGCAAATTTAAAAAAACACCTGTGGCAAATCCGATACGGTATTAAATCTACTTTCACTTTGATCTTTTAAAAGATTTTTGGTTTTTAAAAGCATCCGGTTCAGCAATCATTGAATTGAAGTGAAAAAATGGATTAGATTCATTGCCTGCCAGACCTTTACAATTTTACAGAATGTTGTTAGTATATTTCATGGATAGCCCATTTAAACGCCCCTGTTTTATCGTTAATGTCTCAGCAGATCGGAACCGTGCTGTACGCCATATAAATTGGCTTGGTATTGAAGTAAAAAAACAGTGGCTTGACTCAGAAATTTTAATCGTTAAATCGGGTACGGATCTCACCCGTCTCGCAAAAGAAAAAGCCGACCATTTCGATCTTATTGTGGCTTGTGGCGGTGATGGTACTGTGAGCCGTGTTGCCGGTGGCCTTGCCGGCAGTGATGCTGCATTTGGAGTGATGCCCATGGGATCCGGAAATGATTTTGCTAAAGCGGCAGGGATAAACCGAAGCCTGCCAGAGTGTCTTGAAATACTGATCAGGGGCAATATTACGGCTTTCGACATGATACGTTATTCCGGCGATGCACAGGGATGGTCTGCCAATACGATCGGCCTTGGACTCGATGGACTGGCCAACTATCAGGCTGGTCAGATACGCAATCTCAAGGGCTCATCTGTCTATATCATTGGCTTGCTAAAAGCGATCCGTCAGTTTCATGGCAGTAGTATCACTTTGACCGTAGATAAAGAGACATCTACGGGAACATATCTCATGGCAACACTCTGTAACGGCCCCTGGGAAGGCGGGAATTTTCATGTCGCCCCGGGTGCTGATCCTGCGGATGGAATCCTTGAACTGCTGACAATCCGTAAAATCCCTGTTTTTCTTCTGCTGATGTACCTCCCTTTCTTTCTTAGGGGCCCTGCAGCCTGGATGCGGGGAGTTAAATCTGAGAGCTGTACCTCTCTTGAAATTGAATCGGCCAGACCTCTTACAGTTCATGTTGATGGAGAGCATATATCCAGCGAAATCAGATATCTCAGCATGGAAATCAGAAAAAGCGCTCTGAAAGTGATCCATTAAAAGAAGAGGTTTGATCCAAAATGTAGGGAGAGGATTGGATTTGCTGTTCAGTATCCCTGCTCATACATTTAAAGAACTTTCTGCAACAGAAAGAACAGACTTTATGCAGTTGACCCATCAGAATGCTATTTTAAAGATGTGAAAACCTGTTTTGAAACAGATCAACAGATTCGAATCACATCCCGACACTTTCAGAAAAATCACATCTTATGACAAAAAAACATCGAATGAAAGTACATCCAGCCTGCATGCCATTTTCACCCATTGCATTTGGACTCTGGAGGCTGCATGAATGGAATTTGTCCACTTCAGAATTGATCCATCTTATTGAGGAATGCATCGAATTGGGTATTACAACATTTGATCATGCAGATATATACGGCTCTTACGGAAATGAAGAACTTTTTGGATATGCTCTTAAGGAACGCCCGGATCTACGGGAAAAAATCGAGCTGGTGAGTAAGTGCGGGATAGCTCTTGTTACCCAAACCCGGTCGGAGCACCGTATTCCGCATTATAACACGACTTCAGCCTGGATTCGTAACGCTGCTGAACAGTCGCTTCGCAAACTCAACACAGAGACACTCGATCTTCTGCTTATCCACAGGCCCGATCCGCTGATGGACGCAACAGATGTTGCAGATGTACTTACAAAACTGCACAATGAAGGAAAGGTTCAAAATATAGG
Source organism: Balneolaceae bacterium (assembly GCA_007693745.1). Lineage (GTDB taxonomy): Bacteria > Bacteroidota > Rhodothermia > Balneolales > Balneolaceae > Rhodohalobacter. The sequence goes on along the minus strand of REDA01000046.1, from coordinate 12,782 downwards.
TGTCTCCAATTTCACTCCTGCACAGTTCGACCTCTTACAGAGCAGAATGGACATTTCACTTGTCACGAATCAGGTAGAATTTTCACTGCTAAATACCCGTCCTGTTTATGATGGCACATTCGATCAGGCGCAGAGATTGCAGTTCTCACCGATGGTGTGGAGCCCATTTGCCGGAGGAAATCTATTTACAAGTACATCACAACAGGCGGGAAGAGTACGGTCGGTTCTGCATCAGCTCTCGCTGAAATACGAAGCGGCAATGGATCAGATCGCACTGGCATGGATCCGACAACTACCATGCAAGCCCTTGCCTGTAATCGGAACCGGCCGGATCGACCGGATCATGGGAGCTGCAGGATCTCTTGATGTCCGCCTGGAGCGGCAGGACTGGTATCATCTTCTTCAGGCATCCAATGGCCATCCGGTTCCTTAGAAGCACTGTTTTACATCCATCTTCTCTGGAGCCGGAAACCACGGCGGACACATCTTTCTGTTCCTGACAAAGGATATCCTTTGCATCCTCAGGCACTGTAATGATTCCACTGATTTTGACCGAATACACTGCCAGTATTCTGATTGAAATCTTCGGTAATCCGGCACGTCTTAAAAACCCGCATGAACGCTTTTATGAATAATTCAAATTGCGTATCATTCTATGATTTTATGCGTTTTCAATTCGATTTTAATACTAAAAACTATCTTCATGGATCTTTTCGACAAGCTTGCTGAACGCCCTTCGCCTTTAGGCCCTTTTACCTCAGAAGGATACGGATACTACACATTTCCGAAACTGGAGGGACCGCTTGGACCCGATATGAAATTTAACGGCAAGGATGTTACGGTCTGGAGTATCAATGATTATCTTGGGGTAGGGCAGAATGAACACATCCGGAAGGTAGATACAGAAGCGAGCGCCAAATACAGCCTGAGTGCGCCGATGGGGGCAAGGTTGATGACGGGTAATTCAGATGAGCATGAAGCACTGGAACAGGAACTGGCAGATTTTGTACATAAACCTGCCGGCTTTCTTCTGAACTTCGGGTATCAGGGCATCATGAGCGTGATTCATGCACTCGTGGATCGTAATGACTTTCTGATCTATGATGAACTCAGCCACGCCTGTATTGTGGACGGGAAACAACTGGCTATGAGTGAAAGTTCTGTGTTCAAGCACAATGATATTGAAGGCCTTGAGCGTCAGCTGCAAAGGGCTGTGGCACGAATGAAGCCCAACTCCTCGATTCTAGTAATTACAGAAGGAGTGTTTGGCATGACAGGAGATCTTGGAAAGCTGCGCGAGATAGTGGCTTTGAAGGAGAAGTATCCTTTCAGGCTTCTTGTGGATGATGCCCACGGGTTTGGAACACTGGGTCACGACGGCTCCGGTACAGGAACCGAACTGGGCTGCCAGGATGGAATTGATGTCTATTTTGGCACCTTTGCCAAATCGGTTGCCCTGATCGGCGCTTTTATAGCCACAGAGCCGCATGTTGTCGATTTTCTCAGAGCAAATGTCCGCAGCCAGATTTTCGCAAAGTCATTGCCATTCCCAATTGTTGTCACTGCCCGTGAAAGAATTCGGCTGATCCGTGAAAATCCCCAATGGCGGGAAAAATTATGGGAGAATACCCGAAAACTGCGCTCCGGATTAAAAGAACTCGGATATAATGTATTACCCTCCGAGAGCCCGGTCACGCCGGTACTCACCAGCGGAAGCACCGAACTCTGCACCGACATCATGAGGGAAATGCGTGAGAAGCATGGTGTATTTGTGAGTGGTGTTGCCTATCCGGTTGTTCCAAAAGGAATGGTATTGATTCGCCTCATACCGATGGCAACCCATACAGATGCACACATCGACAAAACCCTTCGGGCATTTGAAGCAATTAAACCGATGGTGTTCCAAAAAGCAGAAGTCATTACAGAACAAGTGTAACCAGCACCCATGAAACGACTTTCCCTTTCACTGCTCTGTGTAATCACATGGTTTGCATCCACTTCACAGGCTCAAACCGTTCCTGAAAACCTGACCCTGAAGGAGCTCTTTCACGAGCCGGTCATCCCGGGCATCCGGCCCTCTTTCGTTCGCTTCAACGCCGAACAGGACCGGCTCTTTTTTACCTGGAATGACTCCTCATGGTTTGAAACCGGCCTCTACTCCACATCCCTCAGCGACGCTTTTGACTATCAAAAAGAGGATGATGAAGAACCCTCCCCTCTCTTCTCACCCGACCGGAACTTTGCCGCATCGGTTCACGAGAATTCGATCCGGATCACTGAGGCTGACGGATCAGGCGAGTTCACCCTTGCCTCTTTTCAGCACACTCCAGGCTCACTCACCTGGTCGCCCGACGGTACCCGTCTCGCATTTACGCTGAACGGCAATATCTGGACGGCAGCTGTTGAATCCCCGGGGCTTGAGCAGGTCACGAACCGCAGAGCGGACGAACCCTCTTTCACACTGGATAGCTGGGTTGGCAATGACCGCCTTCTGCTTCGCCAGACCGACCATTCCGCTTCCCGCATGGTCTATTTTCCTGACTATCTCGGGGAGTTTGTGGAGCCTTCCGGATCCACACGCGGAATCCCGGCCGTGAATCTGCTGGTGACAAGAACCGACAGCACGGCACTTGATACCCTTCTTTCAGGTTTCCACCGCTCTTCGGCTGATGTCTCATCCGATGGCCGTTATATCGCCATCGACACTGCTGATCCGGCTCTTAAACAGCGAAAGGTGATTGTGCACGATCTCCTTGAGGAGAACCGGACAGTTGTTTTTGAAGATTCAACCGAAGGATGGCTTCATCACACCTATATGGCCTTCTCTCCCGATTCTGAGCAGCTTCTTCTGCTCTCCGAAGTGGATGGCTGGAATCATATCTATACGGTAAATCCCGATGGTTCGCGTCTCCGGCAACACACTTCCGGTGAGTTCTATGTCCCCTGGGCGCGATGGACCGACGGCCGCTACATCCTCTATGCCAGTAACGAGGAGGAGTACGGAGTCCGGCATCTCTACCGCCTCAATACCCGCAGGGGAAGGATTGAACAGCTGACGTCGGAAACTGCCTATCGCTATCAGTTTCAGCTCACACCCGACCATTCCGCCGTGGTCTATGCCAAAACCCGATTCAATCTGCCTTATGAGCTCTACCTGCTCCGGATCAACGAACCTGAAAAGGAGATACGGATCACTCATACCATTCCTGAACGCTTTCATGAGTTCAGCTGGCAGCAGGAGGAGTACGTTCGGTTTACCGGGCGCGACGGCGAGACCGGCCTCTCCATGTCTGTTCTCTATCCGCAGAATTTTGATCCCGAAAACGACTATCCGGTCGTGGTCTTCGCCCATGGCGCCGGATCCCTGCAAAATGTCTATCAGGGATGGTCGAACAACTACTGGCGGGAATATATGTTTCATCAGTACCTGCTGCTCCACGGTTACGTGGTGGTGGAAGTGGACTTCCGTCACAGTACCGGATATGGCCGGAAATTCCGGGAGGATGTCACCAACTGGATGGGGAAATATGAAACCGAGGATATTGCGGATGGCCTCGACTGGCTGCAGGAGTCGTGCGGGGGCTGTCTGGATCTGAACCGGGTCGGAATATATGGCGGAAGTTATGGCGGTTTTATGGCACTCTACGCGCTCACTTACATGCCGGACCGATTCCACGCCGGAGCTGCGCTGCGAAAAGTGACCAACTGGCGCAACTACTACTATGCCAATCCCTGGTACACACTGCCGCGGCTGGGTGACCCGGAGGTGGTGCCTGAACATTACGACCGGAGCTCACCGCTCACCTATGCCGGGGAGCTTACAAGGCCCGCGCTGTTACTTCACGGCCTTATCGATGATAATGTGGGGGCGCAGGACGCCTTTCAGTATGCGGAAGAGCTGATCCAGAGTGGAAACACCAACTTTGAGATGATGATCTACCCCTCCGAACGGCACGGCTTTAGGAGCCCTCACTCCTGGTATGACGAATACTACCGGATTTTTCATTTCTTTGAAAAGCATCTGAAACAGCGCGCGGTAACCTCTGAATAGGAGCCTTTCAGCAGGACGTAAGAATCCTATGCATTCCTTTCTGTTTGGAGTTTATTGCGCTCCCAGGTTTCACCTGACCGGGTTTTGGGAAATCCTTAAAACCGGTTTCCGGCCTGCCACTCTTTTACAATATATTCGGATACCCTGTATCCAAGAGCCATGATCGTCAGCACCGGATTAAAACCGCCGTTGGTCACATGCAGGCTTCCGTCGGCAATAAAGAGGTTGTCCACATCGTGAACCCTTCCGTACCGGTCCGTAACCGACGTCTGAGGATCATCACCCATACGGCAGGTCCCCGACTGATGCTGGCTGCCGCTGACACCGGTACCCGGGATACTCTGCCAGACCTCTGTTGCTCCGGCCGCTTCCAGCCATTTTTGCGCTTTATCGGCAATAAATCGCGCGGTTTTTATATCCTCGTCCAGTTTGAAGCCGGAAATACGTGCAACCGGCATCTCCCAGTAGTCGCGCACCGAATCGCTCACCTCCACTCTCGACTCAAAATTGGGAACCTCCTGTACGGGTCCCCGGATACTCACATTGCGCATGTAGTTGCGTTTCTGAAACTCCTTGTGTGCACGGCCCCAGCTCTTGCTGCCCGGTGGCCGAAAGCCGCTGCTGTAGGCGTAAGGCAGTTTAATGAATTCGTTACAGAGCACCGCTCCCCCTGTGATGCCCGGATTATTGTGAACAAAATCGGCGATGGCGATGGTAGCACCGGGGCCGTCGCGGTTAAAGAGCTCTTCCCCGAAGAGGCCGTCAGCCCCGCAGTAGGCATGTCCCTGAAGATTGCGGCCCACCCAGTCGTAACGATTTCCGATGCCATGGGGGTGCAGCCTGTTCCTTGAATTGAGAAGCAGGCGGGGTGTTTCCGTAGCCGATGCAGAGAGCACAATAATGTCGGCGCTCTGGATGTGCTCCTGATCCTCCTTATCGATATAGCGCACTCCCGTTGCTTTTCCACTGTCGTTCATCAGTACATGGGTCACCTGGGCGTGGATCCGAAGTTCACAGTTACCGGTAGCGATCGCTTTCGGGATCACCGTGTTTTGCGTTCCGTTTTTTGCATCCACCGGACAGGCGAAACCCACACAGTTTCGTACGTGCACGCATGCGGGACGGTTATCGTACGGAACTGAATTGCGCAGCATGGGTATCGGAAACGGGTGATAGCCCAACGTTTTGGCTGCTTTTTCCAGCACTTTCGACTCCTCTGTATGCGGAAACGGAGGCATGGGGTGGGGCTTTTTCCGCGGGGGAGCAAACGGATTCTGATCATCATCGCCTGCCACACCGATTTCCCACTCCGCTTTCTCATAATGCGGTTCCAGCTCATCATAGCTGATCGGCCAGTCGGCCAGGGTTGATCCTGCGATATCCCCATAGGTGGAACGCATGGTAAAATCCTCTCTCATAAAACGCCAGGCCATGGCGCCGTAACTCACGGTTCCCGAGCCAACACAGGCCGCGTTGTTTTGATAAGCCCAGTCGTTGGGCAGAACCACACGCTCGTTCCCCTGCCGGTCCACCGCAACCCTGCGGTAACGTTCGTTATCCGGACCAAAAAAAGCTTCCAGAGGAAAAGAGCGCTGTGCGGTCAGTTCATCGTCACCATGCGCCGCATAATGCGCCCAGCCTCCGCGCTCCAGCAGAACGACCTTCAGGCCGGCCTCGCTCAGCTCTTTGGCCACTACACCGCCGCCTGCACCCGAACCGACCACTACTGCATCTGCATGTTTATCCCGGATTGTCATTGATTTCTTTCTCCCTGAATTTCGGTTGGAAATTACGTGAGCCCCAGCATCCTGAAACTGACAAAATGTTTATTCCCGCCATGCTGCGGGCTGCCATAAAACCCCATCATACAGTGATCCCGAACCAGCCGGAAAAAGGCGGAAGGGCTGTATTCACCCCATCCATTCTCCAGGGCTCCGGAATCGTGCAATCCGGCCTCAATCTCCGTGAGGTGAGCTGTTCTTGCCTCTTCATCCAGCTCCGTAAAAAGCTCCCCAAAACGATTCAGGGAGCTTCGGTTCAGCGCCGGCAGGCAGGTGTGATACCGCTCTTTTTCCCGTTGAAGATAGCCGTAGCGGCCAAGCTGCTGATCCAGAAAGCGGGTTACCATCGCTTCTCTGCCCCCCACATACTCCTCATCGGGCGGAATGATCGTATCGGCCAGGGCATCCATAATCACTGCCTCCTGCTCCGAAAGCACAGTAAACGATTTACCCTGAAGTGCAGGCATCCCGATTACCCATGTACCCCCTGCCCAAATTGCCGAAACTTTCAAAAATTGACGTCTTGAAAATCTCTCCATTCCCTCAGCACGATTATCCATGATTCTCTTACCTTCTTAACCTGCATTTATTCCCGACCCATCTCCTGCCTCTGCTACCCGGTCAACATTGCCTGAATCGCCGAAAATGATGACCCTCAAAAAAAGAATCTCAGCTCTTATCCAGTTCTTTTTTTTCGAGAGCTTTGAAGTACTGTTCTTCTACCCAATATTTTCATTTTCGCAAAGTTAAACACCTCACGTATAGCAAAGAGGCTTCGGTTTTAAAGTTGCTCCCGCCTTGATCTTGTGCAAAACATCTTCTATTTCAAAGCTCTATTTAGATAAACGTACCTGTTATTCTTTTAATTTAATTAAAAAATTGTACACTGACAATTGTGGTCAAGGTATGCGTTGAATCAGGAATTTATCAGATACGCTATTCAACCGCATCCACATCCACATTGATACGGACGGATGAGGCTCCTTTGGGTTTAATCTGCTCAAAGGCTGCAAATATCTGATCGAGCAGCCGTTCGATCTGGCGGGCCGAATGCTGTCGGTTCAGTCGAATGTTCGCTTCCCACTGATACTGTCCGTTCATCCATTCAATCACCGAGGGTGCCGGGCCCATGACACTGTTTTCGCCTGCCACCCTTCTCATGGCATCACAGAATCGGTCGGCCACCAGCTGTACCCGGCTCCAGGATGCTGCCTTGAACTGAAATACAACCATGCGCGAAAACGGCGGAAAATTCAGCATTTCCCGGTCCTGAAGCTCCCGGGCGGCAAACATTTTGAAATCGTGCGTCTGGGCATAGCGTATGGCGGGATGTTCCGGTTTCCATGTCTGCACATAAACGCGTCCCGGTTTCTCTGCTCTCCCGGCACGGCCCGCTACCTGACTCAGCAGCTGGAACATCCGTTCGCCCGCGCGGAATGAGGGAAAGGCGAGTTCGGTATCGGCATTGATCACTCCCACAACGGTAACGTTTGGAAAATCGAGTCCCTTGGCTACGATTTGCGTACCGATCAGGATATCCGCCTCTCCATCCAGAAATTTCTGATAGATAAGCCGGTGTGCATGTTTTCCGGATGTGGAATCGCGATCCATCCTGAGCAGCTTCGCCGACGGGAAAAGTTCCTCAATCTCTTCCTCCACCTGCTGGGTTCCGCTGCCCTTCGTTTCAAGCCTGCCCGAGCCGCAAAGTTCGCAGGATGTGTCAGCGCGCCTGGAGTAACCGCTATAGTGATCCAGCAGAATGTTTTTTTTCTTGTGATAGGTAAGCGTTGTAGAACTTTCCGGGCTCTGAGGGATCCATCCGCACTCCTTACATTGCAAAAAAGAGGCAAATCCCCTGCGGTTGTAGAGTAATATCACCTGCTCCTTTCGGCTCAGCGCAGCTTCCACTTCCTGCCAGAGCTCTACTGTAAGCGGACCGCGCATCGCTCCTTTGTACTCTTTCAGAGACAGCACCTTCACCTCCGGCATCTTTCCGGAGGGCCGGTCCGGTAGTGTGAGAAGGGTGTGTTTATTCTCCTGCACAGCTTTTACGGAAACCATACCCGGAGTGGCTGAGCCCAGCAGAACCACGGCATTCTCACTGTGAGCCCGCATGATCGCCACATCTCTGGCATGGTAGCGCGGGGCCGGATCGTACTGCTTGTATGAGGTATCATGCTCCTCATCCACTACGATCAGACCGGGATCCCGGACAGGGGCAAATACCGCAGAACGCGGACCAATAGCTATACGCTTCTTGCCTGATTTCAGGCTCTGCCAGGCATCAAATCGCTCTCTTTCGGAAAGGCGACTGTGCAGCACTGCAATCTGATCTCCAAATATTTCATAAAACCGCTTCACCGTCTGCGGTGTAAGCGCAATTTCAGGAACCAGTACCAGTCCGCCGCGCCCCTGCTCCATCACCATTTTCAGCGCATGAATATAGACCTCTGTCTTTCCGGAACCGGTTACCCCATAGATCAGAAAACTTTTATACTGCCGGTCTTTCAGAGGCTGAGTGATTTCCTCAAGAATCTGTTTCTGCCGCACTGTCAGCTCCTTCAGATTCGAAGGTTCGTGCATCCCGTGATGATCAGGCTGTGTCTCAACTTCCAGATCTGCCGGGACGATCCATCCCTCTTTTTCGAGCCTCGAAAGAGAATATGAGCTGATCTTATCCTCCTTCAGCAGCAGGGTTGAAGAAGCCGGCATCTCCATTTCCGTCAGCCGCTGAAAAGCCTGCACCCATTTCAGTTTCTTCTGCGACTCCTCCTGCGATTCAATCAGTGCAGGCGGATCGATCCCTTCGGCGAAGCTCCAGTGTTTGATCTTTCTGGTTTCCATTTTCCGCCGGGGCGACTCCCACACGGTGATCCAGCCCTTTTTCAGCATTCGGGCAAGTTCCTCTTTTTCCGGACTCTCCCTCCATCGTTTTTTGGCATCCTGCAGGGTATAGAAGCTCTTTTCAAGTTCTTTCAGAATAGCAGACTGCCGATCTGTAATCCCCTCCTTAAATCCGGCCTTCACCTTCAGAATCTTTTCCGATGAAAAATTGAGACCGGCCGGAAGAGCGGCCTGTATTGCCTCGCCAAGACTACAGTAATAGAATCTGTGCACCCAGTCGGCAAGCCGGAGAAGTTGTTCGCTCATCACCGGTTCCTGATCCAGAACCAACTCAACCGGCCTTGTTTCAAATGCTGGTTTCTGAAGGTGCACACGCACAATCATACCGATTGCAAACTCCTTTCTCAATGGAACCCATACCCGCATTCCGGGCTCAAGAGAAAGATCCTTTGCCGTATGGTAGGTGAAGAGAGAGCGGACTGCCGCAGGAAAAGCGATATCAACATACTTGCGTGCCATTGCATGAAGCTATGGATTCCTTTGCAAAGATTGAAATCACATTCTTTGGGGGTCCAATCCCGGTTTCATGGATAATCCAGACCATCCTAAGAACAAAGATGACCCTCCCCTTTTCCTAACATTAAAATTTTTTAATAATTATTAATTATTGAAATTATTTAACTTAACATTTTTTAGATCTTATTTATTAAAATTTTTTAATCTTTTCTATTGGATTTATTAAGAAGTATTAATATTTTATTCATAGAGACAAACACCAAAGGCTGAACATCATGAAAACAACAACACTCTCTCTCCTGACCCTCGCACTGACCCTTATGCCACTTTTTGCAGCAGCACAGGGCCTCTCAACCGCAGTCATGGAAGTTCGCGTGGAAGTTGTTTCCGGCAGCTCGGTGGAACGCTCCGACAGCGGCCAGCTGATCACGTTTTCTGATGAAACCGATGAGGTACTCTACGGTGATTTCTACCTGACTCTCCCCGAAGATGTACAGGTCATCACCTCTGCTTCAGATATGCTCTCACTTGCAAATGGCAGCGACAACATGACTCTTGATTCAACCGTAAATCAATCCCTCGACGGCAACGGCGGTTTGAGGCTTCAGTTTACTGCTAAAAACAGCACCGCATCAAAGGCCGGGACTTACTCCGGAACCCAGGTTGCTGAAATATTCTACCTCTGACAAACCCTTTCTAATCTCACCTGAGCTGTGTCCCTGCAACCCCCCATTTGCTTAGGGATACAGCTCTTTTTTTTCTCTCTTCTCTGCTGCCTCATCTTATTACGGCAACACCCGGGATATTTTTCCGTTATCACTTCAGGGAAACCGGCTATTCAAGACCGCCTCACTCTTTCACTCTGTTTTAATTGAAGAATGCAAGAGAACAGCTTACTTTACACTCTATCATTGTACCGTTATTTACAGCCTCATTCCGGACGCATTGCTGCATGAAACTACCCATTCGTTTACTGACTCTTTTTATATTTCTCTGCCCGCTTCATTCCCAGGCGTTACATCAGTTTCCGGAATCCACTTTTTACCCGGCCACCACTCTTGCCGGCTCAGGTAATTACTCTCCCGGATCCACCTCCATTGCTGAAAAGAGTGCTGCGGAACAACCGGCCGGCACCGAACCGGAGATTTCTGCCCCTCTCTTTTCCCATCAGGGAGGCCCCTATCAGGAACCCTTTCAATTGATCCTCGAAAGTGACAGCGCTGCAGAAATCTTTTACACACTCAACAATACACGCCCCTCTCCCCAAAACGGCCAGCGCTACACCGCACCGATTCGAATGACTGGCTCCGTTACCGTGCGGGCTGCAGCGTTCCGGGGCGGCCAGACCAGTGAAGTGGCATCCCACACCTACAACCGCCTCTCTGCGGAGGTGGCAGCATTCACCTCCGATCTGCCCCTGATCATCGTGAACGCCTACAATCAGCAGATTACTCCAGACGTGCGCGTTCCGGCAGCCATCACACTGCTGAACGACAAAACGGATGGCAGGTATTCATTCCCCGGCGAAAACCCTCTCTACAGCCGGATGGAGATCAACAAACGGGGTTCCAGTTCTCTGATGTTTCCAAAAAATATGTTTGGACTTTCTCTTCGTGATGAAGAGGATGAGAACCGAAACCTGCCCCTTCTCGGGATGCCTTCCGAGAACAACTGGATTCTCTATGCTCCCTATACCGACATGACCCTGATGCGAAATGTTGTGGCTTATCAGCTCTCCGAAGAGATGGGATGGTACGCTCCCCGAACCCGCTATGTGGAACTCTTTCTGCACAGCGGAACCGGCCCTGTTACCATGCAGCACTATCACGGCGTCTATGTTCTGGTGGAGCGGATTAAGTGGGACAACAACAGGGTAAACATCACCAAAATTGCTCCGGAAGATAACAGCGAACCTGAAATCACAGGCGGATATATCATCAAAAAAGACCGCCTGAACCCCGGGGAATCGGGTTTCAGGACCCGCCGCGGTACTCAGCTGGCCCATGTGCGTCCCCATGAGATTGACATGACCAGAGATCAGCGCGAATGGATCCGGAATTACATGAGCGACTTTGAAGAAGCCCTCTTCGGAGAACAGTTCAGGAATCCGGATATCGGGTATGAAAAGTACATCGACACCGATTCATTTATCGACCATTTCCTCCACACCGAGCTTCTCAAAGAGATCGATGGCTTCCGTCTGAGCACCTTCATGTACAAAGACAGGGATGGTAAACTGATCATGGGCCCCGTCTGGGATTACAATCTCAGTCTCGGCATCGGGAACTACCTGGAGGGATGGATTCCGCGGGGCTGGTACCATGAAATTATGGTGAACGACTGTTTTATCGGTTGTAATATCCGCGAATGGTATCTGCGCCTGATGGAAGACCCCGACTATATGGAACGGCTGAAAAGCCGCTGGTGGGAACTCCGGCAGGGTATCTTCTCCAATGAGTATCTGCTGGGGATGATCGATGCGAACCGGGAACAGCTCCAGGAATCCCAGGCTCGTGATTTTCAGCGATGGCCGCGGCTTGGAAGCTACGTCTGGCCAAACTGGTACATCGGAAACACCTGGATGGATGAAGTAAACTGGATGAAAAACTGGCTCAGTGAACGCCTGGCCTGGATGGACAGCCAGCTGGGACCCCAGCCCGAAAACCGGCTTCATTACTTCTGGGCTTTCACCGACGAACTGCCCAACAATACCCCTCTCGAAAAAGTAACTGCGACCTACTCCCAGTCAGGTCAGGACGCACAAATAAGGTATCACTCCTCCCTGCAGGGATACCCTTTCGACAGCAGCCACCCCGACTGGCGCAAAGCCTCCATGGAACGCAGAAACCGGCCTACTGCCCTGAACTACAACACGATTGGCAATGAGGGCAGAGCCTACAGCGAAGAGAACATGAGGGGCCTGCAGGTACGTCAGCCTTTCAGGGGAAGCGCCGGTGAGAATCACCTTCTCTTTCACCTTCCAACAACCGGTCTAAGCGATCTGTCATTCTCCTTTGCCGCAATCGACGAAGGCGCCGCTCAGCAACTTCGAATCGACTACTCTGCAACTCCTGAAGAACCAGACTGGGTCACAACCGGACTCTCTGAAAACCTGTTTGATCTCACTGAGGAGTATAGTCTCTTTCAGATCGATTTCTCTTCTGCCCCTGAAGTGAACGACAATCCAAATTTTAAAATACGAATCCGGTTTGAAGCAGACGACCCGCTTGCCGATGACGGGAACCGGGTCACGTTCAACAATTTCTCCCTGGAGGCTGCTTCCGACAAACCCTCCAACGGATTTGATCCGGATGACTCCGGCTCCTTCAGGCTCTATCAAAACTATCCGAATCCGTTTCAGCAGGAAACAACGATCCGGTTCCGGCTTCAGGTTGGAACCCGGGTAAAACTGGAACTCTTTGACCTGCTGGGCAGACGCATCACCACCCTGCTGGACGAAAACCGCGAAGCAGGTATGCATCAGGTTACATTCGACGGCTCATTTCTTTCCAGCGGACTCTACCTCTACCGGTTTCATACTTCTTTCTACAGCAGCTCCATGCAGATGATCCTGGTGAAGTAAAAGCCCC
>REDA01000002.1 GCA_007693745.1 Balneolaceae bacterium | reverse complement strand
AGTCTGGCGGGTGCCTTGAGTGGAGGGAGCAGCCGCGTCCGCAGCCATTTCTACCTTTCCTAATGGATGTTGCCCATTTAGGGCTAGTGAGATAGTGTATCAATCTGTATTCAAACAAACCGGCCTTGAATGGTTGGCGGTTTAAGTGAGTGGATGCGTGCGATAAGCACAAATGAATACCGGCTCTTCCGTTGTGCTGGGGCTGCCCGGTATGGACCATTTCATTTGTGCCGCACGCAGCCAGGCGAACGCCCGCCAAGCATTCATAGCCTTGATTTTTTGGTTACTTTTGCATCAAGGCAAAAGTAACAAAGAAAAAAGCAATCCCTCATTTTCACATCAACACAAACGGAATAAGAACTTTTTTCTTACATTGCGCAATTAACCAATGATCCTGATCCAGAACTCTATACTCCCATGAACCCAACGATCCGATTTTCTCTCTTTTTCCTGTCACTGAGCCTCTTCAGCCTCCTTTTCCGCGTCACCGGCAGCCATGCACAGCTTCAGTCACCCGACGATTTTCTGGGGTATGAACTCGGGGAGCGCTGGACTCAGCAGCATGATGTGCTGGCCTATGTAAAGCATGTAGCTCAGGAGTCTGACTATGTAACCCTCCACACCTACGGCTACACATACCAGCACCGGGAGCTGGTGTACCTGATTGTCACCTCTCCGGAAAATCACGCCAATATTGAGGAAATCCGCCTGAACAACCTGCGCCTGACAGGTCTGGAGCCGGGAGAACCGACGGATCGCAACACCGCTGTCGTATGGCTCAGCTACAACATCCACGGGAATGAAACCGCCGGTACCGAAGCCGCTTTACGCACTCTTCACGAACTGGTTCGCCCTGATCATGCCGAACCCAAAACCTGGCTTCAAAACACCGTGGTGATCATCGATCCGGTTCTCAATCCCGACGGCCGCGAGCGCTACATCACCGGTTTTCAGCAGCTCACCGGTGTGGAAGTGAACCCCAGTCCCGATGCGCGCGAACACTATGAGGCGTGGCCCGGCGGACGCTCCAACCACTATCTCTTCGACCTGAACCGCGACTGGGCCTGGCAGGTGCAGCAGGAATCACAGATGCGTTACGGGATCTACAGGCAGTGGTTTCCGCATGTACATGCCGACTATCACGAGATGGGATACCGTGCGCCCTATTTCTTCGCACCGGCCGCCGATCCCTTTCATCTGGCTGTAACCGACTGGCAGCGCGAGTTTCAGAATATTATCGGCCGCAATCATATCCGCTATTTTGATGCGGAAAACTGGCTCTATTTCACACGACAGCGGTTTGACCTCTTCTACCCCTCTTTCGGGGATACCTGGCCCACCTTTCACGGAGCCATCGGCATGACCTATGAAATGCCCGGTGGCGGTTTTTCCGGCCTGGCTATAGACCGGCCTGAAGGCGACACCCTCACACTGGCTCACAAAATCCTCCAGCATCACATCACGGGGATGTCCACCGTGGAAGCCGCATCACTGAACTCCGATCGCCTTGTTAACGGATTCCGTGATTTTTTCCGCAATTCCGCTGAAAATCCGGCCGGTGCCTGGAAAACTTTTGTGGTGAAGGGAGACAACGATCCCGACAAAATCTATCAGCTGCTCACCACACTCGATACAAAGCAGATTCGCTACGGACTGGCCGGGTCCTCCCGAAACAGCACCGGTTTTAACTATGCCACCGGCGAGACAGGGCGTGTTGCCATCGCTCCCGAGGATATTCTGGTGAGCGCCTATCAGCCTCAGGGGAATCTGGTGCGTGTCTTCTTTGAGCCCAATCCCGAGCTGACCGACTCCCTGACCTACGATATCACCGCCTGGGAGGCGCACTACCGTTTTGGTCTGGAAGGATATGCGCTGCAGAGCCGGATGGATCCGGCCGGAAGCGTCTCCGCTGCCGATTTTCGCCAGGCCGAACTGACCGGAAGTGAAACCCCCTATGCCTGGCTTCTTCCCTGGGCTTCCATGGATGACGCCCGCTTCCTTGCACAGATTACCAGAGCAGGGGTAGTGAGCCGTTTTGCCTCCGAGCCTTTCCGCATTGAAGGACGCTCTTTTGAGAGGGGTACCCTGATGATCCCCAGAGAGTACAATCAACACCTGGATGAGCGTTTTGATGAGATCGTACTGCAAGCAGCCCGTGATCACAGCCGCTCCCTCCACGGAGCCGTGACCGGTTTTTCTGTCAACCCGATGGATCTGGGATCTACGGATTTCAGGCATCTTGAAACCCCGGAGATTGCCGTGCTGATCGGAGAGGGAACCGCCTCGCTCAATGCCGGTGAAATCTGGCACTTTTTCGACCATCAGCTGGGCTATCCGGCTACCATGATTCATACCACCAGCCTGATGAGAGTGGATCTGAGCCGATACAATGTTCTGGTGCTTCCTTCCGGAAACTACAGTGGTGTTCTGACAGATGCGGCTGTCGAGAAAGTGAGCGCCTGGACCCGGGATGGAGGGACTCTTATCCTTTTTGGTCAGGCCAACCGCCTGCTTGGCGGACGGGACGGATTTCAGCTTCAGCGGAAATTACCGGAAGCGCGGGAGCCGGGTGTGGAAGAGCGGCTGCAGTCGTATGGTGACCGAAACCGCAGAGCTGTCAGTTCACGAACTTCCGGATCCATATTCCGGGTGCATGTGGACAGCACACATCCGCTGGGTTATGGCTACGGGGATCTCTATCACTCCCTCAAAACCGACGCGACAGCCTACAGCTACCTCGATTCCGGATGGAATGTAGGATCGGTACAACCCGATGCCCATCTGAGCGGTTTTGCCGGAGCAGAAGCGTTGCGAAACCTGGAGCATACGCTCGCTTTTGGCGTACAGCCTCACGGCTCCGGACAGGTGGTCTATTTTATCGATAACCCCCTGTTCCGCGGTTTCTGGGAAAACGGCAAGCTCCTGATGGCCAACGCAACATTTTTCGTGGGAAGGTAAGGGATTGGGGTTTTTGGTTTCGGGTTTCTCGTTT
>REDA01000057.1 GCA_007693745.1 Balneolaceae bacterium | reverse complement strand
ATCAATCCGGATCCTGTTGATGCAGCCCTTCGGGGCACAGGGATGTTGTCCTCCAATCCGTGTCCTGTTGATGTTGCTCTTTCAGAGCAAAGGGATGTGGGGCATCAATCCGGGTCCTGTTGATGCAGCCCTTCGGGGCAAAGGGATGTTGTACACCTATCCGGGTTATGGATATCCTCTTTTTAGTGAGGATCCCCCCAAAGCAACACATAAATTCCAATGGTTACAATCACCAGTACCACCGACACAGCTTTGGCATATTTCCACTCTTTCACATCCACCACTTCCACATCCTGAATCTTGAACTCTTTCTCAACCGGATAGAAATAGGATACCAGATACATGATCGCGATCATCCCAACAAACATGATTCCCCAGATGTGGACAAAATGGATACCTGTATCAACGAACAATTCAGACATCATATAAAATGCCATCCCTGCAACCAGAGCTACTTTCACCCCGGCGGCTGATACATGTTTGAAGAAAAAGCCCGCAATGATAATGGTGCCAAGCGGTACGAAGAAGAGTCCGTTGAGGGTTTGCAGCAACTGATAGATGCCCTCCGGAGCATAGGCCATAAACGGAGCCGCCAGAATGGCAAAAACCACCACCACGGAAGAGACCAGAACCCCCACACTCACCATCTTTTTCTCACTCGCCTCTTTATTGATAAAGATCTTGTAGATATCGATCGTATAAATTGTGGCCGCACTGTTGATCACGCTGTTGAATGTACTCAGCACTGCCCCCATGAATACCGCGGCAAAGATCCCGACAAAAAATGTGGGCAGTACCTGTGTAATCATGGCCGGATAGATGAAATCCTGATTATCGTAAAAGGCGTCTCCGAAATAGTAAAATCCGATGATTCCCGGAACGGCAATAATGAGAGGCACCAGCAACTTAAACACTCCGGTGAGCAGCAGCCCTTTTTGCGCAGCCGCCAGGTCTTTGGCTCCGAGTGCCCGCTGAATGATCGACTGGTGCATCGCCCAGAAATAGATCTGATTGATCATCAGACCGGTGAAAATCGCACTGAAGGGCAGCACGGAGTCGGGCGCACCCACAATACTGAATTTTAGTGGAGCCGCTTCATAGACTTTGTCCACTCCCGAAAAAAGATTCCCGTTACCGATCTCCCAAAGAGCCAGTATGGGAATCATCAGCCCCCCGATAATCAGCCCCACACCGTTCACCGTGTCCGCAGTCGCCACTGCTTTGAGTCCGCCAAGAATGGAATAGAGCCCCCCCACAAGGCCGATCATGATCACAAGGAGCCAGATGCTCTGCTCCTGACTGATTCCAAAGCGGGTTGAGAGATCGAATATCCCTTCAAAATTAATCGCTCCAGTGTAGAGTACGATCGGCAGCAGTGTAAAGACAAATGAAAAGACCAGGAGCCCGGCCGCAATACTTCGGGTGGTGCGGTCAAATCGCATTTCGAGAAATTTCGGGATGGTGGAGAGCCCCATTTTCAGATAGCGCGGCACCAGATAGAGTGCTCCGAAAATGAGTCCGATGGTGGCCGTTGTTTCCCAGCTGATGATCACCATGCCATTTTTGTAGGCTGATCCGTTCATACCGATCAGGTGCTCGGAAGAGATGTTGGTGAGCATCATGGAGCCCGCAATCACACCGGCGCCCAGGGTTCTTCCGCCCAAAAAGTAGCCGTCTGAAGTACTAAGGTCCTGCCCACGTACTTTATACCAGGAATAGGCGGCTACGAAGAGGGTGAAACCGATAAAGGAGGTGATGATCCACATAAATGATACCGATTATAAAGCCTGACATCAGAGAGCTTCTGAGCAGATACTGTGGTTGTTCTGGTTGGGGTTTTGTAACCTCTGTCACTGCATGGCCTGCCTGACTATCGATGTACAACCGGCTTCGTCCGGTGGTTTAGAACCGCTTCCATGCAAAGAGATTCTAATAGGAAAAAAGTTTATCTGCAAGTGCTATTTACCGGCCTGTGCTAATAGCCGATTCTGCTTTAAACGGAGACTCAGAAGTAATTTCTCTGTTTCATTCTGGCCGCTTCATACTCTTTTCTGGCCTGATTAACTGAGGGGCTTTCCGACTTTTCAGCCACCGGTACATCCCACCAGGAGCTGTAACCCGGTACCTTCTGTACTTTATCCACAGGCACCACAATCACCTGAGTCTGCTCCGCCTTCATCGCTTTCTGAAGGGCTGCTTCAAGTTCATCATAACTGCTTACAGGGGTCGTTTCCACCCCATAGCTCCGCGCGTTCATGGCCAGGTCAATTGGCAGCAGTTCTCCGTCGAGTACTCCCTCCCTGCGGTATCTGTAGTTGGTTCCAAACCCGCCTGAACCGACCGATTCCGAGAGCGAACCGATGCTTCCAAATCCGTGATTGTTGAGCACCACCACTGTAATTTTGATTCCTTCCTGCACCGCTGTAATGAGCTCCGAGGAGAGCATCTGATAGGAACCGTCACCTACAATCACAATCACCTCTTTATCCGGTTTTGCCATTTTGACACCGATCCCGCCGGCTATTTCATAACCCATGCAGGAGTATCCGTACTCCAGATGATATCCCCCTGGTTCATAGGTTTTCCAGAGCTTGTGCAGATCGCCCGGCATGCTTCCGGCTGCATTCACCACAACCGATGCCTTCCCCGCGGCCTCATTTACGGCGCGCAGGACATTGGGCTGCTGCATTTGTCCGTCTGACGGAAGGGTGGTTACCCTCTCCATCTCTTCCATCCAGCTGGTTCGCCGCTTCTGCAGCGTATCTGCAAATTCATCTGATACCCTGTACCCCCTGAGTGCCTCTGTCAGTTCCTCCAGGGTCACTTTTGCATCGGCCTGCAGGGCGAGCGCGGAGAGTTTGTGCGCATCCATCGAACAGACATTCACATGCACAAATTTCACATCCGGATGCTGAAACTGGCTCTTGGAAGAGGTAGTAAAATCACTGAGCCGGGTACCGAAGAGGAGTACCAGATCGGCTTCCAGGGCCGTCTCGTTGGCCGCCGAACAGCCGGTTGCCCCCACGGAGCCAAGGTTCTGCGGATGATCGAAGGAGAGGGATCCTTTTCCGGCCTGTGTTTCGCCTGCCGGGATACCTGTGGCAGCCAAAAAATCGCTCAGCTCCCGGGAGGCTTCACTGTAGAGCACGCCTCCGCCTGCGATCGCAAAGGGCTTCCTTGCCTGACGGATGAGACCGGCTGCCTCATCCAGGAGCGTCTGATCGGCTCTCTGCCGGGGTATTGTCCAGACCCGTCTTCGAAACAGCTCCTCTTCATATTCATACGCCTCGGTCTGAACATCCTGCGGCAGGCAGAGGGTTACCGCGCCGGTTTCATCAGGAGAAGTGAGGACCCGCATCGCCTCAAGCATTGCCCAGGGGAGCTGATCCGGACGGTTAATCCGATCCCAGTAACGGGAAACGGGCTTAAATGCGTCGTTGACCGACACATCCTGGCTGATCGGATGCTCGAGCTGCTGAAGCACCGGGCCCACATTTCTGCGGGCAAAAATATCACTCGGCAGTAACAGAAGCGGAATTCGGTTAATCGTGGCCAGCGCGGCACCGGTAACCATATTGGTAGAACCCGGACCTACCGAAGCCGTACAGGCCATCGCCTGCATTCGGTTGTTCGATTTTGCAAAGGCAACTGCCGTGTGGGTCATAGCCTGTTCATTCCTGCAGAGATAAAACGGCATTTCCTGCTCCTCCTGCAGAGCCTGCGCTACGCCTGCAACATTGCCGTGTCCAAAAATTCCCCACACTCCTTTGATAAAGGGCACTTCGCGCCCGTCGCGGCGAACGTACTGGTTTTTCAGAAAACGGATCAGCGCCTGCGCTGTTGTCAGTTTTATACTCTTCATGATGGGCTCCTCACTGCAGGTTGAGTTCTTCTTTAAGTTTTTCAAGGGCTTCATTCGGATCGTTCGTACTATGCACCAGTTTCCCGATCGCCGCTGCCACTTCGTCAGGACCGGCCTGCTCCGGATAGAGTACATTACGGCCGTACATGATCCCCCTCACCTGATGACCAGCCGAAAGAGCCTTTGCAATGTCGGAGAGCTGGTCTGCGAGACCCGAAACCCGGTCACCGCCCAGTATTACAATGGGGAGAGTGGTGGATGCGGCCACACGGTCAAATGCTTTCGTATAGGGTATTTTCAGCCAGATATTGCGGCTGCTGTCGCCCAGCGCCGATGTCACTCCAATGAGCCGGATCAGCGCATCGGGTTCGTAAACAACCCGGTAGCTGTTCCGGTGCTTCACCACCGGCAGCGGTTCGAGGATAACAGGCAGATTTTGCGTGTTCATATCCCTCACGCCTTCCGCGCAGTAGCGGATCGTTTTCAGGGAATCTTTTGAGGTCAGATCCAGCCGCAGCAGCATTTTGGCCGCGTCAATCCCGTATGCCGCGCAGGTTTTGGCGTCGGTTCCGGTTACAGGATCGTCCAGTTCCCACGCCGAGCCCGGTAAACCGCCCCGGTTCAGGCTCGCGATAAGCAGCTTTTCATCCAGAAAAGATGCTTTATCACGCCTCATAAGCTCATTGAGGATGAGCAGTTCCTCAAGGATATCCATACTTGCCAGCACGCCGTCCACCCACTCCGAGCGGAGAGTGCATACCAGCCGTGCAAGCAGATCGTGCCGGCCGGCCATAGCGAAGGGTTCATCCCCCACCGATACGCTTCCGCGTGCGGGATGGTCGGCAGCCACGATATTCATCTTTCCATCGGGGACAAACACGGATCTCCGTTTGCGTTTCCGTGCGGCTTCGAAGATATCGCCGGGGCTGGATACCCGAATGGTTGTGATTTCCCGGAAGTGCGCCTCCGAAACAGAGCTGTTTTTTTCGAATGCTCTCATAAGCCTCCCTTCCCCGCCACAAATTCTTCCACTTCCTGTACGGTGGGCATAAAGTTGGCGCAGCCGTGCCGTGTCACTACAATCGCTCCGCAGGCATTCCCAAATCGAGCGCTTTTGTGCCACTCCCACTTCTGGCTAAATCCGTAGATCAGTCCGCTCGCAAAGGCATCTCCCGCACCCAGTGTATTGACAATCTCTACCGGATAGCCGTCTGCTTTTTCCGGTTTTTGATCGCCGGCATAGTGCACAACGCACCCATCCGATCCGGTTTTGAGAAAGAGCACTTCCGGCCCTCTGTCCAGCAGTCTGTTTACACTTTGTTGAACATCAGCCGCCACTTTCGACTCGTTCACCTGAGAGTGACTGATTTCCGCCTCCCCGGTACCGCTGTAGGCGGCTGCCTTTACCTCTTCGGAGGTTCCGATCACATAATTCACATAGGGAAGCGCTGAGCGGATGGTTGTGCCGAACGC
Organism: Balneolaceae bacterium; assembly: GCA_007693745.1. Lineage (GTDB taxonomy): Bacteria > Bacteroidota > Rhodothermia > Balneolales > Balneolaceae > Rhodohalobacter. Next base: position 9,294 of record REDA01000057.1, on the reverse strand, counting down.
CTGGAGTGATGGCCACTGATCGGCCCTGAAATCGATATCGAGAAACACTTTCACTCCGTTTTCACAGGCTGTTTCAGCAGCAAAGAGAGTGGCTGAACGGGAGGGTTCCCGGCTCAGACCGGTTCCGCTGATCAGAATCGCCTTAAAGGCCACAATGGGTACATTCCGGATGTCGTCCATGTCCAGGGCGATATCCGCGCAGTTGTCGCGGTAATAGACCAGGGGGAATTTGTCGGGTGGCTCAATCCCAAGAATCACCGCACTGCTACGTTTCCCCTCTTTTCGTGTGATATAGGCCGTATCCACTCCTTCCTTCTTCAGGAAGTTGACAATAAAATCCCCTACCGGATCAAAGCCGATACCTGTAAGCAGAGCCGATTTGAGCCCCAGCCGGCGGGTGCCCACACTGATATTGGTGGGGCAGCCTCCCACAAAAGCGGAAAAAGCGGTGATCTCTTCAAAGGGAGCACCGATATCACTGGAGTAGAGATCGATAGAACTCCTGCCGATGCATAGAATATCCTGGCTTGGATCAGTCATCTGTTAAAACATTTGGTTATGGATAAACTCCCGGAGCCGGCAGGTTCCCGCCAGCCCCCTCAGCTGAGAAATTCGGGTTGTGTATTGACTCCTGCCCACGACCGTTCCATCGAGGGATCGAGCGTAGCCATGATCCATACAAAGTTGATGGCGTGACCGGGTATCGCAACATTGGGGTGATACCCGCGCTTGATCACCACGGCGTCGTCTTCATAGACCGGGCCCAGATACTCCGGATGATCCAGATCTTCATACACAAGCTGTATCCCGAAAGCCGGAGGAGGCATCTTGAAATAGAGATAGATCTCTTCCTTGGTGTCGGTATGCTCATGCGGCGCCCAGCTCGTCCAGTTTCCATCCTTGCTGAAGATGAGTCCTCCAAGAAGCCGTTTTGCAGGTACATTATCATCGATCAGCCGGTGAATTTTCCGGTAACACCCTTCCTGCCCGAGCATTTCGGTCAGATTCGGATCCGCATTCAGCTCCTCAAAAGGGACAAACAGCGGTGAACCTGTTTCAACAGCCGGGGCCGTACACTCCACAATATCGAGAGAACCGGAGGTTCGAATGGTGCCTTTCTGACCCGGAGGGAGGAAAAGTGTATCGTAGGGCTTCACCGCGAACGACTCACCATTCACTTCGATCACACCCTCACCCTTCATGCAGATCAGGCCTGCCTCAAAATCCGGGTTTTCGTAGGCCGCTTCAGAAACCTCCTGATCCAGGATGGTTCGGGCGTATCCCAGGGCAATCAGCTCCGAATTTTCCGGAGTGATGATCCAGTTTCGTCCCTTATTGCTTCCTGTGTTCTTAAACAGAACGTTTTTTTTCATCTGATCAGATTTTCCGGTTATGATTCTGATTTACGATTTCAGCGTATACTCCATCGCCTTGTTATCGATGGTGACCAGCGATTTTTTGTGCTGGGAGTGGGTTGCAGCATGCCCCAGCAGCAGTGCCCGTTCCCCATCTTCGATCGTGACCGACGGCTCTTTCTGCTCTAACGCTTTCTCCACAAAATCCTTAAGCTGGATTACATACGACTGTTCAAACCTCTCCATGAAAAACGGAACCGTATCGTGCGAGACACCCTCTTTTTTCAAAACGGTGATAGGTGTTTCGCGCAGATAACCGATCTGAATGGTGCCTTTGGTTCCCAGAATCTCCGTACGGATATCATATCCGTAGATACCGCTTCGGCTCATGTCCACCGTTCCGATCGTACCCGATTCGAAGGTCATGCTCACCATGGCGTTGTCGATATCGTGTATCTCCTTCATCTCAGGAAAAGCCAGCACATCCCCGATCGTGTACACCTCAACAACATCGCCCATAAACCAGCGGGCCAGGTCAAAATCATGAATACCCATATCGAGAAGGAGTCCGCCGCTCTTTTTGGGATCGGCATACTCCAGGCTGGGGCGGTAGGGGTCGCGGGAAGAGGCCTTAAAGACAATCGGCTCTCCGATCTCTCCGTTCAAGATCTTGGTTTTGGCAGCAGAGTATCCACGGTCGAAACGGCGCATGAATCCCATGTGGAAAAAGACCCCCGCTTTCTCCACCGCTGCCTTCATTTCAGCAGCATCATCCAGTGAAATGGAGAGCGGTTTTTCACAGAAAATGATTTTCCCCTTCGCGGCCGCATCCACCACGATGTCCCGGTGAGAGCTTGTGGGGCTCACGATGACTACAGCGTCCATCTCTTTCAGCTCCAGCATCTCCCTGTGATCGGTAAATGCATGAGCAATGTTATGATTTTTTGCGATTTTTGATGCCAGATCCCCGTCTGCATCGGTTACGGCAACAACATTTGCTCCCGGGATCTGATACTGCAGGTAATCAACATAGAGGCTGCCGAGACGGCCCAGTCCTGCGACTCCAATCGTTAATTGTGTATTCATGTTATGGCTCCTTTTATATTTCTGTTGTATGTCTGTTCAGGAGTCAGCATCCCCCATGCTGACCTGCTGACCGGACTCTCATGTTTTAGCGCTTGTCCGCTCAGGATGAAAACGTTTACATTTTGAACCTTAACCAATTTAATTCGTTTTGTCAACCACCCAGAGCAAATGTTTTGGCATACAGAGAGGTATGGTCAGCAAAAGGGGAGCAGAAATCTGCCGCCGGACTGCTGTTGTGTCTGCCCGGGTTAATGTAAAGAATACCTGGAGTCAGAGGTTTGGAGCGGGCCGCAAATCTGAATATGTTTACCTCAATAACGACACACATTTTGGAGACTTTGAAAAACTGTTCTTTTGCGCAACATCTTCGTTGTCGTAACTTTAAAATCCTCACGGATGGCTGGTAAACTGCGGTTTTAAAGTTGCTTCCGCCTTGATCTTGTGTAAAACTCCTGATCTTTCAATGTTCCCATTTTAAAATTCTGACGGTAATGTTTGATGATATTGATACGATTTTATGGGATTTTGACGGAGTGATTCTCGACTCTGTTCAGATAAGGAATGAGGGATACTGGCATGTACTGAAGGAGTATCCGAAAGAAGAGGTTCAGAAACTGATTCACTATCAGAATGAAAACGGCGGACTCTCGCGCTACGTGAAGTTCAGGTATTTTTATGAGCAGATTCTGGGGATGGAGATCTCAGAGGAGAAGGTGCAGGAATTTGCCGGTCAGTTTTCCGATTATATGAGAAAAACCCTCACCGACCCGAAGCGCCTGATCAGTGAAACCGTGGAATTTATCAGAGCCGGTCAGGGCATCTATTCCATGCATGTTGTATCCGGATCGGATCAGGCAGAGCTGCGGTTTCTTTGCAGGGAATTAAAGATCGACACCTTTTTCAGATCCATTCTGGGTTCACCAACACCCAAAATTGATCTTGTAAAGAGCATCCTTGAGGAGGAAAAGTACAACCCCGGACGTGTTGTACTGATCGGAGACTCCATCAACGATTTCGAGGCTGCCGATGTGAACAATATTCTCTTCTACGGATATAATAACCCCTCACTTAAAACAAAAGGCGAGGGGTATATCGAACGGTCAGCTTTCTTTTTTCCCAAGCAGTGAATCTGCTGAATAGGAGCCGCTGCCAATAAACATCAATGCCAGGGAGGCCAGAAGGAGCATCAGATCCAGGCGCATGGCGCGGAAAACATCATCACCGCCCAGCTTGGTGGTAATAATTGCCACCAGCATGGTAAATGCCAGAAGAAGCGCCGGTAGCTGAATACGATACCCGGCCAAAACCATAATCCCTCCGACAAATTCGACAATGGCTACAACCCATGCCATGATGACCGGCAATGGAATACCAATGTTTCCGAAAAATTCTGCCGTCCCGTCAATTCCGTTCAGTTTTCCCCAGCCGGCTACGATAAAAATCAGCCCGACACCGATACGCAGAAGCAGCGGCGCCAGATCTTTGTATTTGTCTGTGTTGAATGTAAGCATGGTAACCTCCGTTTAGTATTGTGGGTTGACAGGGTAATATGTTTATTTTTTTTGTTTCAAAACAGAGGGACTTCAACTCTTTACAATAGAATAACCCTGAAACCGATTCCGCAACTGTTTCTTCGTTTGGTAAACGGTTGAGTTTTTTTATGAGGAAAAGAGATTTTAAGGTTCGGTGTTGACTACCGATTGTGATTTTCTTCCCGGCTCTCCGGCATGCTTCGCGGGGTACAAGAGGGTCATGCCCAGGTTCGTCCCCCGGCCTCTTCCAGGGAGATGCATCCCTGATAGATGCCCGGTATCGGATCATAGTTCAGTACCTGTGTGGCGCCGATTTCACTGGTAAAAAACCCGAGCAGGGTCAGCTGTCGGAACTGCCTGAAAAACCGCTGTCCCTGCGGTTCTTCTGTAAGTGCCCTCACCGCGTCATTCTGAGTCTGAAAATCCATCCGGTGAAATTCCGCCTCAAGAAGCCTGTTCAATCCATCTGTGAGAAGTTTCTGCTCCTCTCCGCTCATCCATCCGGCCGCCATGCTGTCGATAAACCGCTCTGTCAGCGCCTGTTTCGCGCCGGGAGTATCGGTTTCAGGCAAGATCACTTCCGCAAGATCTGCAGCCACCTGAAGCTGTGTCCGGGTTAAATAGCCCGGTATCCACCCGTCGGATGCCCGGCCTTCACCACATCCGGCCAGGACTCCGGTAATCAGGGATCCGCCCAATGCTCCACCCATCAGCAGTGCTGTTCGTCTGATTGCTTCCTTTCGGTCCATTTTTTCCATTTTCTTTGATCCTGTTTAGAGGCTGCCATTCTTCATCTGTTTCACGGCATAATCGCAAGCTCTTGCCGTTAAGGCCATGTAGGTGAGGGATGGATTCCCCCAGCCGTTGGAGGTCATGCACGCCCCGTCGGTTACAAATATGTTGGGAATGTCGTGCATCTGATTCCACCGGTTCAGTACGGATGTTTTTGGATCTGCTCCCATTCTCGCTGTTCCCATCTCGTGGATACTGAGACCGGGCGGACTCGAACCTTCATACTCGCGGATGTTGCGGAAGCCGGACACTTCCAGCATCTCGGCGCTGGATTGCCTCATCTCCTTTCGCATTTCGCGCTCATTTTCTCCCCACTCCATCTCCACCACCAGCCTGGGCAACCCCCATGGATCTCTGTCACTTTTATCCAGCCAGACCCGGTTTTCGTGCCGTGGCAGGCATTCACCAAATCCAAGAAAGGTCATGCTCCAGCTTCCCGGAGTGCGCAGCGACTCTTTGTATCCGGCGCCGAAATCAAACGGCCCGCCCTGACCCGTACCTTCTCTGCCAGCCCATCCGTATGTGGAAAATCCTCTGGCGTAGGTGCTGCGCCGGGTCTTTTCATCCAGATTCTGAAAACGGGGAACCAGCACATCGACCGGCCGGCGACCCCTGATGTAGCGATCCTGAAACCCGTCGAATACCCCTGATGCACCGATCTCAAAGTGATTGTCCATCAGGTTGTGTCCCAGTTCACCGCTGCTGTTCCCGACTCCGTCAGGGAAGGTTTCCTCAAGTGAGTTGAGCAGGATTGAGGTAGAGCCAAGTGCTGATGCACAGAGAAAGATCACCCCGGCATAATATTCCGTCACCTCTTTTGTCTTCGTATCTACAACCCGTACTCCGGATGCACGGCGGGTCTCCCTGTCATATAAAACGGCCTGAACAACAGAATCCGCGCGAAGTGTCATATTCCCGGTAGCCTCTGCGGCAGGCAGTGTAGAAGAGTTACTGCTAAAATAGGCACCATAAGGGCACCCGCGCGGACAGAGATTGCGGGCCATACAGCTTCCCCGTCCGCCATGTGACCGCGTGAGATTAGCCGTTCTTCCAATAGTCAGACGCCGGTCGCTGTAGTGTTTTTCAAGCTGTTTCTTCACATGGAGTTCAACACAGTTCATCTCCCAGGGCGGAAGAAAAATTCCGTCCGGTATCTGTGGCAGTCCGTCGCGGTTGCCGCTCACACCGATAAAACGCTCCACGTAATCGTACCAGGGCTCTATATCCCGGTAACGGATTGGCCAGTCGATCCCGATCCCGTCACGTTCCCGGGTGGCAAAATCGGAATCACCGCGCCGGTAAGACCAGCGTCCCCAGGTAAGAGACCGTCCGCCAACCTGATAGCCCCGCGTCCATAAAAAAGGTTTTTTTTGGGTATAGGGATGCTCAGAATCTTTCACGAAAAAATGTTTTGTGGAGGCCTTCACAGCGTGGGACGTGACACTCTGAACCGGGTAGATCTCTGTCCTCTCTTCATAACTGAGCCGGTCGCCGAAAGGCAGCTCCCAGGGATGCAGAAGCATTGTGGGATAATCTTCGATATGCCGGACCATTGGTCCGCGCTCCAGTACCAGAGTGCGGAGTCCCTTTTCGGACAGCTCTTTGGCTGCCCATCCGCCACTAATACCTGTACCAACAACAATGGCATCAAAGCTGCGGCTGTTTCGGGAGCGGATCGTTGAATTCATGGCTGATGCATTGGTTGATAACCCAATAAAACAAATTGCCCGAATATTTCAAACCGGTGAAGGCGGAAGAGGGCACTTCACCTGTTTCTGGTTTTGCGTTTTGCTGCGTGCAGTTCGCAGTCCCGAACCTTCGGGGCCTTATCCGTTTTCACTCCATAAAATTAGCTTTACAGCCCCACACTGCGCAGAAAATCGCGGTTTCTCTGTGCGCTCTCTTTCGGGGATCCCATACCGGGGAGAACATCCTGTTCCACCACGATCCAGTCGTTGTAGTTCTGTCGGTTCAGCTCCTCAAGTACGCCGTTAAAATCGACCGATCCCTTTCCAAGTTCACAGAAAATACCCCTGCCCACCGATTCAAAATAGTCGAGCCCGTTTTTAACTGTTTCGTGGTAAACAGCCTTGTCAAAATCCTTAAAATGAACATGGCCGATTCGTTCCGAGAAGTCCTTCAGTCCCTGTACAGGATCGCCCCCGCCATAGGCGAAATGGCCGGTATCAAAACAGAGAGAGACCAGTTCCGGTTTGGTCTGATGCATCAGAACAGCCATTTCCTGAGGGGTTTCAACAAAACCGGCGCAGTGATGGTGAAACACCGAAGGAAGGCCGGTTTCGTCAAAAACCGAACGGGCTACCCGTTCCACGCCCGCGGCGAAGACCTTCCACTGCACGGCAGCGAGGCTGTCTTCCGCCTTGATACGACCCGCTTTTTTCGTCCGGTTTTCGTTGGATCCGTTCTCATCTGCCAGGACGATCCTTGCATTATCCGCATCCACATCTTTGAGAAGACGGGCGATTTTCAGGGCATTGCCAACCCCCTCCAGGTGAGCCGCAGGGTCGCAGAAATTGACAGGTACAAAGGCTCCGACCAGATTGAGGCCGAATTCATCGAGCACCTCTTTGAGCGCTGCGGGATCGGTAGGCATAAAGCCCCAGTCGCCCAGTTCGGTGCCGGTGTAGCCTGTCTCCGTCATTTCGGTGAGCATGCTTTTGTAGGTGTGGGTTTCGCCCTCGAGGCCGAATTCAAGGATACCCCAGGAACAGGGTGCGTTTGCAATTTTCATCGGATTGTCATTGGTGTTAAAATTTTCTGCTCCAGAGGTCGGGCCATCTCTCCACAACCACTTTTTTCCGGGTAAAGAACTCAAAAGCGTCCCTTCCCTGCCCGTGCAGGTCTCCAAAAAAGCTCTCGTTCCAGCCTCCGAACGGGAAGAAGGCCATAGGGGCGGCAACCCCGATATTGATCCCGATATTGCCCGCTTCCGCCTCGTACTTAAACTTCCTGGCCACGGCGCCGTCCTTCGTGAAAAGGCAGGCCATGTTCCCATAGGAGCCGCTGTTCACCATCGCAATGGCATCCTCAATCGTATCCGCATGCATCAGGCTGAGGCAGGGTCCGAAAATCTCGGTCTGCACAAGGCTGTGGCCCGGGTGGAGCCCGTCGAGCAGGGTCGGTTTAATAAAATAGCCCTCTCTGTATGCGTCACCCTTCGGATTCCGGCCATCCACCAGCACCTTTGCACCTTCGGAGATTCCGTTTTCGATCAGAGACTCAATACGGGATTTGCTCTCGCCGGAGATCACGGGGCCCATTTCCATCTCTTCATTCAGGCCGTAGCCGACCCGCAGGGAGCTGGCTTTTTCACTCAGGGTTTCACGGAAGATATTACGTGCCTCTCCAACGGTGATTGCCAGGGAGGCGGCCAGGCAACGCTGCCCGGCGCACCCGAACGCACTGTCGGATACGATATTGGTCGTCATTTCCGGATCCGCGTCTGGCATCAGGATGATCGGGTTTTTGGCTCCGCCGGAAGCCTGAACGCGTTTGCCGTAACGGGAGGCTTTCTCATAGATGATTCGGGCCACCCTGGTTGACCCGACAAAACTGATGGAGTTGATATCCGGATGCTCCAGAATGGCATCGACGGTATCCACGCTTCCGTTCACCAGATTGAGGACACCCTTCGGCAGATCCAGCTGTTCAATGAGACGGAACACCAGGTTCATGGTGTTGGGCACGCGTTCGGAGGGTTTCACAATACAGGTGTTCCCCGAAGCGATCGCATAGGGCACAAACCAGAAAGGGATCATCGCAGGGAAGTTAAACGGTGCGATGATGGCGGCCACACCGATCGGCTGACGGATCATGATTTCATCAATACCCGTGGCAACATCTTCGTTGTTATATCCCTGAAGCATCACCGGTGCACCGCAGGCCACCTCCACATTTTCGATCGCTCTTCGCAGTTCCCCCCGGGCTTCATGGATCGTTTTTCCCGACTCGTTGGTGATGGTTGCGGCCAGCTCTTCGAGATGATTTTCCAGCAGATCCTTCAGTTTGAAAAGATATTGAATCCGCTTGGTAACCGGTGTCTCCCTCCAGCCGCGGAAGGCTGTTCGGGCGGCTTTGGCGGCGGTCTCCACATCCGCTCTGCCCGAGAGTGCGACCGAGGAGATGACCACGCCTGTAGCGGGATTTACAACGCCGATCGTCTCGCTGTTTCCGGAAGGGGGAGTCCACGTTCCGTTAATATAATTGATAAGCGGTGAGCGGGTATTCATGATGATATACGGCTAAGAGATGTTATGGTAGTATTATATGAATGTATGCAAACGTTTTCATTTATTCAAAATGGATTGGGGGGGCTTACTCTGCAGGGGTGATATTGATAGCGCATATCTCAATTTTTATTCTTTGGTACTTTTGATTTGATGACAGGTGGGATGGGTGATAGAAAGTTTTCCTTCTTACTTTTGCCTTGATGATGAGGGGATGAATGACAGAGATTCTATCCTTCTTACTTTTGCCTTGATGCAAAAGTAAGCAAAAGATCAAGGCTG
>REDA01000056.1 GCA_007693745.1 Balneolaceae bacterium | reverse complement strand
GAAGCGAAGTGTAGCAACTTCAGACATCTCCTGAGGGTTCCATGCCCCAGCGGGGCAACATCAATAGGATTAAATTGGTGCCCAACACGCTCTGCCCTGAAGGGGCAACATCAGTAGGGCCGAATTGATATACTACATCTCTGCCCTGTAAGGGCAGCATCAATAAAACCCGCATAGATCCCTCATATCCCTTGCGCTGAAAGTGCAACATCCGCGAAAAATTTGATTCCGTATTCCTTTGCCAACGAGGGCAACATTAATACACCCTAATCCTTTGGTGAAGCAGACCTAATACCTTAGAATTGGACACGCCAGAAACCTGAAACCTGAAACCTAACCCGGCCTTGAACCGTGGGGCGGGTGGGTTGAGTGTTCAGGTGGAACGCGGCCGCAGCCATTTCTACCGGCTCTTCCTGGGTGCCGGGGCTGCCCGCTATGGACCTTAAATGGGTGCAGCGTTCCACCTGAACACGGCCCGCCATACGGGTCACAGCCTTGATCTTTTGGTTACTTTTGCATCAAGGCAAAAGTAACAAAGCAAAATCTCTATTACTCCTCACCCCCATCATCAAGGCAAAAGTAACAAAGAGAATTAAAATTCGGGAAGACCCTACGGAAAAAGCCTTAATTCCTTGGAACCTTTTGCATCAAGGCAAAAGTAAGAAGAAGATACCTTTTGCTGCGTGCAGTTCGCAGTCCCGAACCCTCGGGGCGTTTCCCTTCTTTTCCTTCTATTTGCCCTAACCCCTAAACAAGAAACAAGAAACCCTAAACTCAAGAGAGATGGAAGGAAAGTCGCAGAAGTGCAGAACCCGGGATGGGTTCTTCAGCTGACAGGGTGCCATAAAGCAGATTCAGAGCCTCCTCACCTGCATCCGGTGAGCCTGAATCTGACTGCGATGCCTCACGCTCTGTTTTGTCACGGCCCAGGACTGCCTTCAGAATTTCCCCTGCAGGCCGTTCAGCCTCAGAAGAGAGAAACTCAGCGACCGCCTCCCCTTCACGTTCAAACGTCCGGATTCTAAGGGTTGATTTCTTGGAGGTGTATTTAAGCAGGCAGAGAAGTATGGTATAGATGACAAGTTGCAGGAGGAACAGATCCGTTTTCAGGTGAATATTTTTTCCGTCCGTCTCACATACAATTTCCTGCTGTTTTTTCCCGGCCAGTGAGGCTGCATTATTTGCCACCTCCTGTATATACCAGTTCAGATCCACTTTCACCGGTTCTTCAGATCCCTCAGGATCTGACTCATTGCTGTAGGTATATCGAATCTGATCAAGAATTCGGCTAACCTGACTCACTCCCTCCCTGATCTGTGCGCGATATCTCTCTATTTTAAAAGGATCCTTGTCATTGTCCAGGCAGAGTTCCATCAGTTCCAGATATCCGCCTGCGGCGATAAGTGGGGACTGTACGTCATGCATGCAGCGATAGAGGATTCGTTTCTGTAACTGACACACAACGATCTGACGTGATGATTTTCCCGAATCTTTAACCATATCGAATTCTCCTTTTGAAAATCTGTTAAGAGTAAGATCCAAAGAGCGAATTTTTCAACCTCCTCATGAACTCTGAAGTTCCCCAATGCATCTGCGCGAAGAGCTTACGGCACATCACAATACAGCTTCACCTGCCGGGATCCAATGGGATACTCTATGCGAGACCTAAAGCATCTCATGCAAATAGACACACATTGTTTCCGGGAAAATACAATCTTGTATCTAATAGTATGATAATAGTATTATTGATTTTAAGCAAAATTATGATCTTTGGCTGATGATCGAAACGTTGCATGTTGGAATGATTGAGGTTGAGGGCGCCGCGCGCGTTTCTGGTTTCTGGTTTCTGGTTTGTTGATGCCTGAAAGAGGTTTAGGGTCACTTTTCTATACAATCTCCACTTTTGCCTTTTGCTGCGTGCAGTTCGCAGTCCCGAACACCCGGGGCCTTTTGCACTCCGAATTACTTTTACCCACCCTAATTTGGAGCCTGAGGTCTAATTTAATTAAGCATTTGATCTTCCATATTTTTTGTTTTTATTTCAGCTTCTGATCCGACCTGTTCGTATGTGTGATTATTGGCTGTTTTGTTTTTTTATCCGACTCCGGGATCAGAAACACATTCATCATAAAACCCCAACGATACTCTGAGCGGAAGCCGCTTCAGCCTTCATTGAATGGCTCTGCTGCGGCTCAGAAGTTTGAGGACTCAAATTGGCTGAAACCGTAAACAGCGACAAAAACTTCTTCTCCAGCCTGGAAAAGCTGGAGAGAGAGATATTGGAACGACATACGCTCGGTGAAGCGATACGTCCCCTGTTGAGGCGCTACATAAATGGTATTGAATCACTTCATGCCGATTGTGACTGTACTGTTTTTGATAACATAAATGGCCGTTTTTATCCATTTGCCTGGGGAAGGACTACGGATGAGGAACTAGAACAGTTCAGGGCAATTCAATTTCATACCGACCCTTTCGATTCTTTCCGAAGACCAGGCAGAGACAAACCGGACTCCGCCGAATCCGACAGGCAACTGGAGCTTGATTTTGATCTTTTTGAAAACCATCTGTCGGGAACACAGTACAGATCTTCCATTTCAACTCCAATTTTCAGCTCGAAGGGAAAGCTGACCGGGTTTATTACCGGGTTTATAAAAAGTGAAACCGATCGATGCGACCGGTTTCTGAAAATCAGTATCGAACGGGCAGCAAGGCTGATTCAGATCATTATGGAGAACCGCAGAGTCCTTTCTGCGATTGTCGATAGCAAGAGAAAGCTTGAAGAGTACCGTTACGCTGTGGATCAGTCGAGCATGGTGGTTATCACCGATGAGAATGGTATTACAATCGATGTCAACGAGAATACCTGCAGAATGTCCGGATATACCCGCGAAGAGCTGATCGGCAGCCATACCCGGCTTAATAAATCGGGGTATCATCCTCAAGAGTATTATGAGGAGTTGTGGAAAACGATCTCATCCGGAAGGATCTGGCGGGGTGAGATAAAAAACCGCTCCAGGGAGGGGCGATTTTACTGGGTGGATACCACCATTATCCCGATTTTGGGCAGAGATGGCACACCTGTCCGTTACATGGCCATGCGGTCGGACATCACTGAAAAAAAACAGTTGCAGCATCTCTTTTCTGAGGTGTCCATGCTCACAAATACCGGAGTATGGGAATATGATCTCAAGTCACATCACAAACGAACTCTCTTCCTTTCACCGGTTGCTTACACCCTTTTCAGCCTTACTGAGATTCAAAAACCAACGATCGATTCGATCGCAAAACTGATAGAAGCGTCGGGACGCAATTCATTTAAAAACGCATTGCACCTCTGCATTCAGGATGGCACTCCCTTTGATATTGAATTTCAAGTCACCATTCCCGGGCGGGAGCTCCGGTGGCTCCGATGCCTGGGTCAGCCCGAAATTGCTGACGGGGAGATCGTCAGGATCTATGGGAGTTTCCAGGACATCGACCGGCGTAAAAGGGATGAAATACTGCTTAGGGAACAGGCGCAAAATCTGATTGCAAAGAACAGGGAACTGGAGGAGTTTGCTTTTGTGGCTTCACATGATCTTCAGGAACCACTGCGGATGATCATCAGTTTTCTGAATCAACTTGAAAAGCGATATGCTGGTCTGCTGGATGAGCGGGGCATCACTTACCTGAATTATGCTACTGACGGCGCGGAAAGGATGAGGAAAATGATTCTGGACCTGCTGGATTATTCCCGGATTGGTTCGGCTGCCGATTTCAGTGAAATGACAGATCTGAATCAAATTGTGCGGGATGTTCAGTTTTTACTGAAAACGACTATCGATGAATCGTCCGCCATAATTACAACCGAAGCTCTGCCCGCACTCTTTGCACCTAAAATTCAGCTGCATCAGCTTTTTTTCAATCTCATTTCCAATGCTCTTAAATACCGTAAACCGGGCATACCGCCCCGGATTCATATTGCCTGTGTGGAAGACACCGGCTGCTGGGGTTTCTCTGTACAGGATAACGGTGTAGGAATACATCCGGACTATCACAACCGTGTTTTTGACCTCTTTCAGCGCCTGCACGCCAAGAGTTATTCCGGGACCGGGATCGGACTGGCCATCTGTAAAAAAATTGTGACGGTTCTGGGCGGAGAAATCTGGGTGGATTCACAAGAAGATGAGGGAACTATTTTCTATTTTACATTAAGCAAGCAGAACAGTTTACGTTCTGAAGAACCAGATTCGTCAGGGGCGGGGGATGGCTTTCACAACATTACGTAGCGGGATTCGTGCCTACACGGACAGTGTGGTGAACCGGTTTATAGGCGGACAGCTTCTGGAACCGAACCTGAACTACTGGAGAAATATCTTTTTTGCCTACATCTGTGCCATCCTCCTGCCCGTTATGTTTATTCCACTGATACCCGGCCTTTTCCTGGCTTTCAAGCAGGGCTTTTACGGCCTTATTGCCGCTGATCTGATTATCATTGGACTCTTTATCTCGATCACATTCGCACCTCGTCTCACTATTCAGACCCGGAAAGTGATCTTTGTAACCGGACTCTACTTTATCACCATCGTTCTGTTACTCTATCTTGGAAGCTACGGACCCGGCCTCACGTTCCTCTATGCGATTACTGTGATTGTGGTTCTGATCACGAGAAAGGAGCTGGCGATGCTCACCGTGGGATTGAATCTGCTCATCTGCGCAGGGATTGCCATTGCTCTCTGGAACGGCTTTCGGTTTCCTTATTATCATTATCATGACTATTCGGAAGCAGACCGTATGGTGATGTCCTGGTTGGCCATCAGCAGTTTTGGGCTAATATTCTCCTTCCTGGCAGCGGTGGTGATTCCCAAGCTTTTTGAAGGGCTGCAAACCATTATTGACTCGCAGAAACTGCTGGAGAGAAAACTTCAGTCGATGCTCCGGGAAGTGGAAACCAAGAACATTGAACTGGAGGAGTTTGCCTACACCGCCTCCCACGACCTGAAGGAACCCCTTCGTATGGTCAGGAGCTTTATGGAGCTGCTTAAAAAGAATTATTCTTCTAAACTGGATGAAAAAGCCGGAAGGTATATTCATTTTGCGGTGGACGGGGCAGAACGTATGGGCAAATTGATTGATGACCTGCTCCACTACTCCAGAGTAGGCCGTATTCACACGGAAATCCGCACAATAAATCTTGGCAACTTGCTGCATCAAGTTTCCGAAAAGCTAAAAGCGGAAAAAAAGCCGGGTACGATTGAAATAAAAATCGGAGAGATGCCGGAAATTGAGGGGGTCAGGGTAACCATAGAGATGCTGTTCAATAATCTTATCAGTAACGCTGTTAAATACCAGCCAAAAAACCAAATCCCGAAAATCACGGTTGAGAGTTTCACCTCAGAAAAGTATCATCACTTCAGGGTGAGTGACAACGGTATCGGGATCCCTGAGGAGTATCAAAATGAGATCTTCCAGCTCTTCAAGCGGCTGCATACAGATGAAGAGTACAAGGGCAGTGGTCTGGGACTGGCTATCTGCAAAAAAATTGTCACGCAGCATGGTGGCCATATTGGAGTGATATCCAGGCCGGGAGAAGGAAGTACATTCGAGTTCACCTTAAAAAAAGAGATCCGGGAGTATGAAACGTGAAATATTAATTGTTGAGGATAACGACGGCGATATCCTGCTGCTGCAGGAAGCTTTTGAAACATCCGGCTGTCAGTGGAATCTTACCATCTGTAAAGATGGGGAGCAGGCGATCCGACACCTGGCCGATCTCTGTGCACAAGAACATCATAACCGGCCGGACCTGATTCTTCTGGATCTGAACCTGCCCCGGAAAAACGGGTTAGAGGTGCTCGAATTCATCAAGGAGAACGGTTTTTTAAAGGAGATTCCAACCGTAGTATTTTCAACCTCATCCTCCAAAAAGGATATCGATTCCTGTTATCAGAGACATGCAAACTGTTATATTACCAAACCTGTGGATATCGATAATTATCAACGCACCATACAAGCCATTTGCAGTTTCTGGGTTCACACAGTACAACTTCCCGGAGTGAGATAAACCCATGGAAAATTCGGATAAATCGCTGCAATTGCTCGTCATAGAAGACAACATGGGGGACTATGTACTCATTGAAGAGTACCTGTCCGATAAATTCAGTACTCTTTCTCTTACTCATGCAGAAACTGCCTCCTCTGCGGAAGAGATCCTTTCCAAACCGCAGAACCGGTTTGATCTCATCCTGCTGGATCTGACCCTTCCCGATATGAAGGGTGAGGAGCTGATTCAAAAAATTGTGAATCTTTCGGGCTCGGTACCTGTCATCGTTCTCACCGGTTTTTCCAATCTGGATTTCAGCATACGTTCACTCAGCCTTGGAGTGAGTGATTATCTGATCAAAGATGAGATTACCCCGACTCTGCTTCTGAAGAGTATTTTACACGCCATGGAGAGGCAGGTAACTTCTCTGAAGCTGAAGGAGAGTGAGCAGCAGTTCCGAAGCCTTTTTGAAAATGCTGCCGATGCGATTTTTATTGCAGATACGGAAACCGGTATTATCCTCGATGCCAATCGGGCTGCTGAAAAGCTCGTTCTGCGCCCCAGAGAGGAGATCATCGGGTTGCACCAGTCGCAACTCCACCCTGAAGAGTTCAGGGAGCATGGAGTCCGTTTATTTCAAACTGATGCCCTGAAGCCCTCAAATGCGTTATCGGAAACTGCGATTGATGCCCACATTGTCCGCTCCGACGGGCAGATTATTCCGGTAGAAATACTCGCGTCCAAAGTTGTCTACAAACAGAAGGAGTGCCTCATGGGTACACTCCGAAATGTTACAGAGCGGAAAAAATATCTGAATGAGATCAAAAAATATAAAACCATCTCCGATTTTGCCATGCACGGCAGCGCCATCTCCACTATGGACGGTGTGATCCTTTATATAAATGACTATTTCGCCTCAGTGCATGGATATCAGCCGGAAGAACTGATCGGAAAACATCTCTCCATATTTCATGCTGAAAACCACATGAAACTGCTCTGTCCGCTGCTGGAAGAGCTTCAGCAAAAGGGGAATTATGGCATCACAGAAGTGCCGCACCTGAAGAGAGACGGCACCGAATTCCCGATGCTGATGAGTGGGCTGCTGATTACAGATGAATCGACCGGAGAACAGCTGATGGCTGCCACAGCGATCGATATTTCAGCACGTAAGGAGGCTGAAAACCGCATTCGCGAGAGTGAAAGGGAGCTGGCGAGTTCCCACGAGCTGATGAACTATGTGATTGAGCACAGCAACAGCGGGGTAGCCATTCACGACAAAGAGCTCAACTACATCTATGTGAGCCAGAAATATATTGATCAGTTTGGGCTTCGGGAAATGGAGATTATCGGCAGACATCATTATGACGTCTTTCCTGATCTGCCCGAACGGTGGAAAGAAGTTCATCTAAGGGCGCTGCAGGGTGAAGTTCTGAAAGCCGACAAAGATGCCTTTATCACCCCGGAGGGAAAGCTGGAGTGGACAAAGTGGGAGTGCCGGCCCTGGTTTGGACCGGATGGAACGGTTGGCGGGATCGTTATCTATACTGAAGTGATCACCCGGGAGATGGAAATGCAGGAGCAGCTGCGTGTCAGTGAAGAGTCGTTCAGGGGCAGTTTTGAAAATGCGGCCACCGGGATGGCGATCGCAAATCAAACCAGCCGGATTTTCCGTGTGAACGAAGCATTATGCAGCATTCTTGGATACACCAAAGAGGAAATTACAGGCAAGACCTATGTGGATCTGATCCACCCCGCCGAGCGGAAAAAACATCTCAGAAACATGGTTCAGATCCGAACCGGCAAGATGAACCATTTCCACTCAGAAGACCGCTATGTCCACAAGAAAGGGTTCATACTCTGGGGTATCTTATCGGTATCTGTTGTGCGTGACAGCGATGGCGACCCGCTCTACTACATCGGCCAGATCACCGATATCACCGGAAAAAAGAGAGCAGAACTTGAGCTGGAAAAACTCAACAGTGAGCTGGAGAAAAAAGTAGAGGAGCGTACCCGTCAGCTCAAGCTCGCCAATAAAGAGCTGGAGGCGTTCAGTTACTCCGTATCACACGACCTGAGAGCTCCCCTCAGGGCTATCGACGGGTTTAGTCATGCCGTGCTGGAAGATTACAGCGACAAACTGGATGAAACCGGGATTGGATACCTGAATCGGGTTCGGGGGGCTTCTCAAAAACTATCCCATCTGATCGATGAGTTTCTGGATCTGGCACGCGTCTCCAGGGCCTCACTACATACCACGCAGATCAACATGACAGAGATTGTGAATACAGTGCTGGGTGTGCTGAAGAGCGGAGATCCGGAGCGTGTGATTCATTTTCATGTTCAGGAGTTTGTGATGGCCCATGCAGATCTTCAGCAGATGAAGATTGTGATGCAGAATCTGCTCGAAAACGCCTGGAAATACTCTTCAGGAAAAGAAAATGCCCGCATTGAGTTTGGCATGATGCATGAAGGCCACCGGAAGATTTACTATGTAAGAGATAACGGCGCCGGATTCAACATGGATTACTATGAAAAGCTTTTTATTCCGTTTCAGCGGCTGCATAATCAGAACGAATTCAGCGGCTCCGGAATCGGTCTGGCCACAGTGAAACGGATCATTGACCGCCACCATGGTACCATTTGGGCCGAATCAGAAGAGGGGCGTGGCGCTGTATTCTATTTCACACTGGGTAAGTCCGGTTGAAAAGACCGGTAACCGGCCGTAATCCCGGAGGAAAATAAAAACAAGGAAACCCTTCGGCTATGGTCCATCCGCTGTCGCTTCGGTCTCCTGCGCCCGGGTGACTGGGGCATTGTTAAAGATAGGACGGCATGACAGGTGATGGGCGATGCCGGGTTTGGAGTGATCCCGCCGGGGGAGAGTACCGGGTTACAAACCGGGACTTAAAAAGGCAGATCATTTGAAATTAAATATTTTTAATGAATTTGCCCGATTTTTCAATGAGTGGTAGATTTATATAATTCTTATTTTTCCGGAAACTTCTCACTCTTTTCAAAGTTAGAGGAATCAGAAAATCCCAAAAAGTTCTGAGTCATCTTCAGGGCTGATCTCTTTAAATACCGATTGTACTGTAACTGGTATCCGATGGTAAAGACAAACCATATCTTATTGATTGAAGACAATCCGGACGACATCCTCCTGACCAAAAGAGCTCTGGAAAAGATTGATGGTTCTATCCATGTTGATGTGTGTGAAAGCGGGCTGGACGCAATGGAATACCTTTTCCATTCAACATCGGGGGGGCGGCCCAAACCCGATCTCATCGTTCTGGATCTCAATTTGCCAAAAATCAGCGGTTTTGATGTACTCAAAAAGATCCGGAGTCATGAAACAACCCGGGCACTGCCGGTGGTTGTTCTATCCTCCTCCAGGGAAGAGAGTGACCTTCGCAGAGCCACAGAATACGGAGCGAACAGTTTCATTCGAAAGCCGGTTGATTTTGTGAAATTCCGGGAAGTTGCAGATCTTATTGCAAGATACTGGCTTGAACTCAATGAGACGATGAAAGCCTGAACTTTTTGCTCGCGGTTCTGTGATGGCTAAACCTTTACGGGTACTTTTGCTGGAAGACTCCCCGGACGACCTGGATCTGCTTCTGCTCCACCTCCGGAGAGGAGGGTTTACGCTCACTTACGAGTGTATAGAAACAGAAAAGGAGCTCAGAAAATCTCTGTCCGGCAGCACCTGGGATATCATTATCAGCGACTACTCCATGCCCTCCTTCGACGGAGTTTCTGCGTTGCAGATAGTGCGGGCGTCTGGCCTTGATATTCCGTTTATTTTGATATCCGGTGCTATGGGAGAAGAGCTCGCCGTAGAAGCCATGCGAGCCGGTGCCAGCGATTATTTCCTTAAGGGTAATCTGCACAGGCTTATTCCGGTTATCGAGCGGGAACTGAAAGAGGCGAAGAATCGCGCCCGCCACAGAAGGGTGGAAGCTCATCGCAGACGATTGCTAAACGTTGTACAGCAGAGTCTCAACGAAATCTACATGATCAATATTTCGGATCTCCGGTTTGAGTATGCCAATGAAACAGCACTGTCCAATCTTGGATACACCATCAGGGAAATCAAACATCTGACGCCTGCCGATCTGATTTCCAGCTACTCTGACTTCCATTTCAGGAGAAAAGTTCAGTCTCTTCTCGACAATAATTCGGGAAAAGTGATCCTGAATACCATTTTCAAACGGAAAAACGGGACTACCTACCCTGTGGAGATGCACCTGCAGATCATCCGTGAAAGAACCCAGTCATTTTTTGTAGCCGTGGTACTGGATCTGACCACTCATGAACGAAGCAAAAAAGTAATTGAAAAACAGAGGGAACTTGCCCTGCAGCTGGAACAGAGCAGCCGATACAAATCGGAGTTTCTTGCCAATATGAGTCATGAGCTCCGTACTCCGCTCAATTCGATCATCCTGCTGAGTAAACTGTTGAAGGAAAACCGGCTGGAAAATCTGAGTGAAAATCAGGTTGACTATCTGAATGTCATTCACGATTCGGGTAACAATCTGATGGAGCTGATCAATGATGTACTGGATATTTCAAGAATTGAAGCGGGTGAGATGTCATTCCGGCTGAAACGGATTCGTATTTCGCAGCTATGCAAGACCATCGCGAATATCTTTCTCCCGCTGGCACAGGAGAAAGGGCTGAACTTTTCAGTTCATTACAACGGCAATGGAGAAGAGACCATGATCACCGACCCGCTGCGCACAGAGCAGATTCTGAAAAATCTGCTCTCCAATGCATTGAAGTTCACTGAAAAGGGATCCGTTCGGCTCACAGTTCAACATGGTGAAAAGAAACCGGGTGATGAAGGGCGGGATCATCACATCACCTTCAGTGTCAGTGATACCGGAATTGGAATTGCTGAAAGCCATCAAAAGCATATATTTGAAGCATTTCAGCAGGTGGATAGTTCGGATGAACGGCGTTATGGAGGAACCGGCCTGGGTCTCTATATCAGCAAGGAAATTGCAGGGTTTCTTGGTGGGGAAATCACACTTCAGAGTGCACCCGGAGCAGGCAGCACCTTTACACTTCTGCTCCCGAAAGACAGCAGAAGCAGATTCGAAGGAAGCGAAATATTTACTGAACCAGACGATCTCGACGATGAACTTCCGCCAGATGTGGAAAGCAGGGAATCCATACCTGCGAACTCGGCAACTGCCGGACAGATTCAGCAGATTCTCATCGTGGATGACAGTGAAATACATGCGGCTGCGCTGAAGGAACTTCTCGAGACACGTACCCGAATCTGCCTGATCGCTGAGACGGCCCGGGATACATATAAAATTCTGGAGAGATTCAGTGTGGATCTTGTAATACTGGATCTTGGCTTGCCGGATGCTGACGGATTCGAAGTGATTGATACCATCCGCAGCACGCACAGTATCAAGGAGCTGCCACTGGTAGTCTATTCCGGACGCAGTCTCGCTCCGGAAACAGAGAGGGTCTATGCAGACCGGGTGAATTCGTTTGTAATGAAATCCAGCGGGAGTTTTCAGCAGCTAAACAGAGAGATAAATAAATTATTCCCGGAGAACATTCAGGCGCACACAGCCAGGATAGATCAGATGCACACATCCCTTCTGAATAAACGCATTTTGCTTGTCGATGATGATCAGCGCAATATCTATTCCCTGAAAAAAGCACTTGAAACTTACGGAATGACCGTTACAACGGCTTCAAACGGAGCGGAGGCTCTTGCTCTTCTTACTGAAGATTCCTCTTTCGATGTAGTTCTGATGGATATGATGATGCCCGAAATGAATGGGTATGAAGCTACTGTAAAAATCCGGGAAAATCCGGCTCTGGAGCATCTGCCCGTTATTGCGGTTACGGCAAGCGCCATGCCTGCAGATAAAAAACGGTGCATGGATGCAGGCACTTCCGACTATCTTTCCAAACCGATCCATCTTGAGCATCTGCTCTCCCTGATAGAGCTCTGGGCAAACAAACCCCATTTTTAAAAAATATTTCCAAAAAAGGGTTAAGAGATTCCCAAACCTGTCGATAATGGACAAGGGGAGAGTAGGTTTACGACTCATAATAGTTGCATCCCTGTAACAGGAAACGATGCAGAGGTATCTATGCTGGCCATGCAGACATCCGCTAAAAAAGTGGATCACATTGAGGTCAAAAAAACCATACGAATCCTGCTTGTTGAAGATTCTGATGATGATAAGGAACTTATTCTTCGCGAACTCCGCCGGGGCGGATTTCATCCGATCTATCATCATGTGCAAACCGAATCAGATTACCTGGAGGGGCTGAAAAACAGAGATCTTGATCTGGTCTTATGCGATTATTCCATGCCCACGTTCGACGGCATCAGGGCTCTTGAAATGCTCAAGGAGAAAGAGTGTGACCTCCCATTTATCCTCATCTCCGGAGCGATACAGGATGAGGTGGCTATTGAGGCGATGAAAGAGGGAGCCAACGATTACCTCATGAAGGGGAATCTGAGTAAACTGGGAGCAGTGGTAGAGAGGGCACTGCGTGATGCAGCCGTGCGAAGGGAGCATAAAAAATCGCAAATTCTTATTGCTGAAAATGTTCGCCGATTGAGAGAAGCAGAGCGAATTGCCGGAATCGGGAACTGGGAACTGAATCACTCTACAAAACGAATGATCTGGTCGGAAGAGCTCTACCGGATATTTGAACTGCATCCCGAAGTAGATCAGATTACCATAGATACCCTGCTTCAGAAAATTCATCCGGATGAGCGAAAGAGGCTCGATCTGGCTTTCCGGCAGTCGGTTTTCAACAGAGAAGTGATGGAGATGGTGTGCAGGGTGGTACTGAGGGACGACCGTCAGAAGTATGTACGAATCCGCTGTGAGCATCAATACGAAATGGATCTGCCGGTCCGGTCACTCGGTGTGGTACAGGATATGACCAAAACGGTAGAAGCACAGATCAAGCTGGAACACTCCCTAGAGGAAAAAAGAGTTCTGATTGCTGAAATACACCATCGCGTTAAGAACAATCTTGCGCTGATATTCAGCCTGCTCCAGCTCGAAAGTGCTGAAGTGGATGACAAGCAGGCCCGTGATATTCTCATGACAAGTGTAATGCGTATTCGCACCATGAGCCTGGTGCATGAGAAGCTTTACTCCATTGCCGATTTTTCAGCGGTACCCTTCAGGTCGTTCGTGAAAAGCCTGACCGGGATTGTGGAATCGAACTTCAAGCAGGATAAAGCGATAAAAACTTCTCTCGATCTCGATGAAATTGATCTGAATGTAAACCAGGCAATTCCTGCATCTCTCATCCTCAATGAGTTGATCAGTAACTGCTACAAACATGCGTTCTCTGACCAGGATCATGGTGAAATCACTGTATCTGCGAAGCAGGATAATGAATATGTAACCCTTACTGTTGAAGATAATGGAAAGGGTCTTTCCGGCGACTTTTCCATTGAGAAGGAATCCACACTGGGACTTACCATTATCAATTTACTGGCTCAGCAGTTAAAGGGTGAGCTGAAAGTGGAAAACAGCAACGGGAGCCGCTTTGCACTGCGTTTCAAACTGAAAAAAAATATCAAGGGAGGCAGCGGAAATTATTTCCCATCCATGGCAACCTATCTGAAACCCTATAGATTTGGTGTGCTAAATGATGTACTTTAAGAGTACATTGAAAGAAAAAAGCTGAATTATGAGTAAAGGGGAAGAGAAAGCACGTGTTCTCATCGTAGAAGATGAGATGATACAGATGCTTCTTCTGAAACGCTTTTATGAAACCCTTCATTGCGAGGTTGTTGGAACAGCAACATCGGCCGAAGAAGCCATTAAAATCGCCATGGAACAGAAACCTGAGATCATCTCGATGGACATCTTTCTGGAAGGTGAAAAAGATGGTATTCAGGCAACAGAGGAGATTTGTATGGAAGAGAAGATTCCCGTGATTTACATTACCGGGAACTCAGACGATTTTCACTATCAGAGAGCGCTGAAAACAGGATTTACCGCCTATCTATCCAAACCTGTATCACTCGATGAACTGCACAGCGCCGTTGAAAAAGCTGTTCAGTCCCATTCAGCTACATAGATAATTAAGATCTTTTAATTATTAATTTCGCTAAATTACCTATAGGTTAAAAGCTTGTAAATTATTTATCATTAAATTAATTCCATTGCTTCCCGTAACCTCTACTGCGTTAACGATATTCAGGAACCCTCCTGTGCACCGGGTAGAGTCGGTCAGATCGTATCTGCCCGATGAAAACCTCATTTACAGAGAGCTCTTTCGAGCCGAATCGAAATCAGAACGACCTGGAAAAGAAGTTGTTTCTGTTCAGGCAGACCAGGCGAAGGAGCCGACCGGAAGGCGCACACAGGAGCAACCCCCTGCTCCTCCCGGAATGGAGTTCTTTCAGCTTTTCTTCAAACCCTATCAGAAGGATCTGGCAGAAATAACAGCCACATACAGAGTGCATGCGGAAGCCCCTTCTCCTGCAATGATTCAGTGGGAATCTGCGAAAGAGCGTGTAAACGGACTCACCGAGTATATGATCGAGCAGTATGAGATGAGTAGTTACAATGTCTTTTTCCTGAAAGGAATACGTTGTGATTATTTGGTTTAGGTTGAGGGCGCTTCGCGCGTTTTGAGTTTCTGGTTTCTGGTTTCTGGTTTCTGGTTTCTGGTTT
>REDA01000003.1 GCA_007693745.1 Balneolaceae bacterium | reverse complement strand
TCCTGACATCAACCGGCAGAGGGTCCGAAATTATGATTCCGATGGCGATTCCCGCTTTTGGAGGGATGTTTGCACTGCTGATCAGCCTGCTGCTGGTACCGGTGCTCTATGCGGTCTGGAAAGAGATAGAATTGAAGATTAATGATAAAATGGAGGAAGTATGATGAGGCAGAACGTTGAGGGAGTGAAAAGTAAAAAGCTGGAATGTAGCGACAGCTCCGATAAGCCTGCCGGGGTGAAAAGGGTTCCGAATCACTTTTCAATTTTCACTTTTCTGCTGATATGTTTATTCGCCATGCCGGTTCAGGCACAGCAGGGAGTGTTTTATCCCCAACTCCGGGAGTATATGCAGATCGCCATTGAGCAGAATCCGGAGCTGCAGTCGATGCGGGTAATGCTGGATGCCGACCGGGAGCGGATTCGGGAGGTGAGTGCATTGATGGATCCGGAGATTACCGTTGCATACGATTTTAACCCGATGAACTCTGACTCATACTTTGGACGGTTTTCTGTCTCGGCAATGCAGATGTTCCCGTGGTTTGGCACACTGGAGGCGCGGCGTGAGCTGCAACGCTCTGCGACGGATGCCAATCGGGCAACGATCAGCAGTCGTCAACTCGAAATCTTGCAGAGCCTCCAGATTATCTGGCTCGATATTGCCGGGATTCGGGAGCAAATTCGAATCACTGAAGAGTCTCTGGATTTAGTCCTTGATCTTGAAAATCTTGCAGAGGCCCGGTACGAGACCGGTCGCACCGGCTTTGCAGATATCCTCCGTATCCAAATGGAAGAACAGCGACTAAGAACCCGAATAGCTGATTTAAAAGACCGTATCAACCCCCTGAATGCACGATTTAATGAGCTGTTGAACCGGGATGTTGGTATGGAAGTGGAAACAGCGAATGAGATTCGTTATGCAGAAATAGCTTGGTCTGATGATGAAATCAGGGAGCGAATACGCCGACATAATCCAGTTTTTGAGGCTATCGAAGCGGAGCGTGCTGCAGCAGGAAAGGAGCGCAGACTTGCTGAATTGGATGGACGTCCCGGCTTTGGAATCGGCATGGAAGTGATGGGGCGTGATTTTGGCCCTATGGCTATGAATCCAACGTCGAAAGAGAGCTTCATTGGAATGGCGACAGTACGGGTGCCACTGTTTCGATCGCGCTATGACTCGCAAAAGCGTCAGGCAGACCATCGGATACGTTCGCTCGATATTCTCGAACATCAAACTGATAACCGTTTAATGACACAACTGGAGCAGTACCTGGAAGATGCTCGTCGCAGTGAGCGCACTGCAATCCTGCTATCAGAAGAGCTGTTGCCGCGTGCGAATCAGGCGCTGACAATCCTCAGTGAAGAGTACTCTGTGGGCAACGCTCGTTTCGACGAGCTGCTGCAGATTCAGCGGGATCTGCTCGATCTGGAGTTTGAACGGATTGAGGCGTTAATCAATCAAAACCGGGCAGTCGCCAACATTCAAAGCTTAATGGGAAATGATTAACTACGAATTTAAATCCAAAAGGAATAAAAAATAGTCCCCTTACATTCCCGATTCGTTTGGGATGAATGGGGCATTTGACCGAATTAGCGAAAAAATCAACAGAAAAATGAACATTACAAAAACCAATATTCTTACTTACGCTTCGCTTCTGCTGGCAGGTATCATTCTCGGCTGGCTATTTTTTGGCGGATCACACGATCATAACGATCATAGTGGACACGACCACTCCTCAGTTGAGAGTAGCAGTGAAGTCTGGACCTGCTCCATGCACCCAACTGTTCGGGAAGATGGACCCGGCTCCTGTCCCATTTGCGGGATGGATCTGATCAGGGCATCCTCCGAAGCGCGCGAAGATGATTACAGTATGGTGATGACAGAATCGTCCATCAGGCTCGCGAATATTCAGACCACTCCGGTAATCCGGGAAATTCCGAAAAAGGAGCTCACCTTGCCAGGTCGCATCACAGTAGATGAGAGACGTATCAGCTATGTAACCGCCCACTTTGAGGGGCGAATCCACGATGTGAAGATCGACTTCACCGGCGCTCCCATCCGCCGCGGTGATGTGATGGCCACAATCTATTCACAGGAGGTAGTCAGCGCCCAGCGTGAGCTGCTGGAGGCCCATCGCAACAGAGAAAGAAGCCCCGGCATGTATGAATCAGTAGTAAGAAAATTCAAACTCTGGGAGTTTACCGATCAGCAGATACAGCAGATCATTGACCGTGGGGAAGTGAAAACCCATATGGAGATCATCTCACCGGTAGATGGCTATGTGATGGTTCGCAACGTGGTATTCGATCAGCACGTAAATGAAGGGACTGTGATCTACGAAGTAGCCAATCTCGATAACCTTTGGGTCATCCTGGAAGCGTATGAGGAAGATATAAACTGGATATCCACCGGCGACACGATTCAGTTCCGTACCCGTTCCAACCCGGGGCGCACGTATGAAGCAGTGGTGGACTACATTGATCCCACATTTAATCCTGCAAAGCGGACGATTCGCGTCCGGGCCGATATTGCGAACAGTAATCATCAACTGCGACCCGACATGCTGGTCACAGGATTCTTGAGTGCTGAACAGCGCGAAGAGAAGCTTATGGTTCCGGTATCCTCTGTACTCTGGACCGGTCCCCGTTCTCTTGTTTATGTAAAGGATACGGGTGCTGATACCCCCAGGTTTATGGTTCGGGAAGTGGATCTCGGCCTCAGATCCGGTGATTACTATGTGATTGAAGGCGGCCTCGAAGAGGGTGAGGAAGTAGTATTTAATGGGGCATTCAGAGTGGATAGTGAGTTTCAGCTTGCCGACCGTTTCAGCATGATGAACCGGCAGCCCAGTAGTGGTGCCGTTCCTGCCGGACATCAGCACGGGGCAGCAGATCGCGGCGGAGCTTCATCGCGGGGAGATCTTGAGTCGTTTGTTGATGTACCGGATGATTTCCGCGCAAAACTGACCGAAGCCATTGAAATCTACATCACCGGAAAAGATGCCCTGGTACAATCGGATCTTACGGCTGCACAAGACGGCTTTGAACAGTTCGGGAATAAACTG
>REDA01000074.1 GCA_007693745.1 Balneolaceae bacterium | reverse complement strand
GATATTCTTGAGTTTGTTTCTGAAGAGGAGCTTGCCATTTTGGAGGATACTCTTGGTGTAACAATTTACAGGGGAAATAATCCACCGAGGTTGAATGTATCCTTTAAAGTTGCCCCACTTTTGCTCACAAAAACGAATGTTCCAGGCGACGTATCCCTTGGTACGAGGTATGCTGATATGTATATGAAACTATACGATCAAAACGACAGGGAGTTTACCATTGAAGTGGATTACTTACAGATGAACTACGATACGGGTGAAATTGTGTCAACTTCAACCGGGCTTGGTTCGTATGTTATTGGTAGTGGGAATGGATTTTCGATTTTTGCAAAGATCGAAACAGTAAGTCACGGAGATGAGACTTTGATGCTGCAACTCTTTTCCGGCAGATTGGTGAGTAATGGTATTGCTGATTTTCAGACTGCCATCCTGATGCTTGAAAATTATGGCAGCAGCAGATTTATTCCCAATGGTACTGGCAGGGCTTTTTCAGATGGGGATAATTTATCTGATTTTGATAGTTTCCCCTCATCTAAAGTGTTTCATACTGAGGAGCATCCGGAACGAAATCGTGCGCAAAATAAAGACTATCAGAAACTGATTCCATCCATTTTTGACATAAATTAATTCCAGTGAAAGTGCAGTGACACCACGAAAAAAAAAGGATAACGGGTTTTAAAAGTCTAAACTATTTCAGGGCAAAAGCTGAGATTCAGGATACCTCTGAGTATTTCAGCGATTAATTGCCTTTAGTCCCGTTTTTTTGAACTTTTGGCAGTACTACGGTAAATGTACTGCCTTCTCCGGGAGAACTCTCAACAGAAAGGGTTCCGTTGTGTTTTTCAGTGAAATCCCTGCAGATCTGAAGACCGATTCCCATTCCTTTCTCTCCCATGGTTCCCAGCTGACTGCTTTTTAATTCCTCATTGAAGAGCGTCTCAACTTTTTCAGGACTCATACCTACTCCCTGATCGATTACTGAAATCATCACATCACTATCTGTCTCCTGAACATCAATAGTTATGACGGATCCGTTGGGGGAAAATTTTATCGCATTGGAGATCAGGTTTCTGAGCACGGAGAGCATCATGTTCTGATCAATTTCCGGCGATGCTGTGGTGCTTCCTGTCTGATTCACCGTGATGTTTTTCTGGGATGCCTGGATCTCCGTGATATTAAGAGTGTCGCGAATCAGGCTTTTGACAGCTATCTTTCTGAAGTTAGGGTTCAGCGATGATTCACTTCCGGAAAAGCTCAGTAAATTTTCGAGTAAGCTGAGTGTGTCTTTACTCGCATCGATCAACATTTCGATGATCTCCTTTTGATCAGTATTCCCTTGTGTTCCGTCCGGCATGCTCAGCAGCTCCAGATACCCAATAATTCCGGATAACGGATTTCGGAGATCATGGCCCAGTACACGCTGCATCTTGTTTTTTTCCATGATGAGTTGCTGCAGCTCCTGATTAAGCTGGTTCAGTTCCTCCGTGCGTATCTCAACTTCTCTCTCAAGTTCTGCATTTGTTTTTTGAATTCGGGCCATGCGGTATCTGTATAGTAGAAATAGCAGAAGACTTAAGAACAGAATCACTGACAGCATAAACCACCACGTTATCCAGAATGGCGGGGATACGGTAAATGTGTAGGACAATCCCTCTTCATTCCAAATCCCGTCATTATTCGATGCTCTCACTCTAAGGGTATAGACTCCATGCGGTAGTGTGGTATAGATTGCTTCACGGGATTCGGATGCGGTTTGCCAATTCAGATCGAGACCTTCAAGCTTATATTCTGCGGTTACATAGTCCGGATTCTGATAACTGATCACGGAAAAGCGGAAAATAATCCTCTGGTCATCAAATGAGATGCTCTGAATGCTGGCAGGAGAATATCCAACTCCATTGATTTCAATCTCTTCAAGATAGATTCTCGGGGGGATCTGATTAATTCTCATATCAGAGGTCTCAATCCTCGCCAGGCCGTTCACCAGGGGGATATAGAGGTGTCCATTCTCACTGATGTGAGATGAAGGCATAAATCCACCGGTGGTTTCGCCCACGCGCAAGCCTTCAGAAGTTGCAATCCTTGATACGCGCATAAAATCAATTTCATCATTGAGAAAGAGATCTACTTGATCTTTCTCTACGTAACTGACACCTCTGTTACCCGCAAGCCATAAATTTCCGGATGGGTCGAACCGAAGCTGAGAAACAGAATTATCATGCAGTCCCTGTTCAGTTGAGAGCGGTTTAATTCTTTCACCATCCATAACAACCAAACCATCGCCATAGGAACCAAACCAGAGGCGTCCTTCCGGATCTGATGTGATGGTTCTGAAGTTTGTAGTCCGGAGAATACTCAAATGCTCAGGTTTTTCGACTCTCATATCGGATCTCAGGATGCCTATTCCACGGTCGGTTGCAAAATAGAGCTCACCCTGAGATGTTTCATAGATAGTCCGCACGGCACTTAAAACCGAACTGTTGTTATTCAGGATGGGTACGGTAGTTTCCCCGTCGTACATAAACAGCCCGTTATAGTAGCTCCCGATCCAGAGTCTTCCGCCCGAGTCTTCAAAAAGAGACAAGATAGCGGTTGCATCCCTCATCACATCCGGATTGAATCGCTGAAACTGTTCATTTCCGGCAGCCTTGAAAAAGAGACCCGCACCCCAGGTTCCCGCCCAGAGGGTTCCGTCTGATTGCTTCGTAACAGACCAGACGCAATTGTTTAAAATACCCTCTTCGTATGAGTACCGGGTATGGGAATCTCCTGAAAACTGATAGAGCCCGTCACAATTGGTTCCGGTATAGAGTGTCTGATCATCCAGGCCAAAAAGTGCTGTAACCGGAGTGCCTGTAAGGATATCGTAACTGCTTCCCTGATAAACGGGTGTCGGTTTACTGTAAATGAGCCCGTTTGCATTGGTTGCCATCCAGATACCTCCCTCGTTGTCAGAGGAGGCGTGTGCAGTGTTGAATGGGGTATATCGTACAGCTTCATGAGGATCGTTCAGCAGATTATCGATTCGGAACAGACCATCCAATCCGTACACATAAAAGGAATGGCTCTCTTTGAAAATGCCATGAATGCGTGAGATTTCAATATCATTCCGATGGAGCAGATGCCGGATACCGGTTTCTGAAAGTTCTGCGATTCCATTCTCGTGAGCCAGTAATATGATGTCATCATAAAGCAAGATTCTCCAGAAAAAATCATATAAAGAAGTGGAATCCTCTATAGTGCGGCCTCTGTACAGTATCTGATCATTTTCATCAGACAGTTTCAACAGAGGTGTGAATGTGTCTGATTCAATGTCATAACGAATCAATGAACGTGCAAAGAGAAGATAAACATATTGATCATCGCTGATGATCTGGGTAGAGAATGAACCAGGAAGATCCAATCCGGTATCAATCTCTTTAAAAAGCCCCTGATCAAGTTGAAAAAGGTGGCTTTCAGTGCCAAGCCAGATGGTTCCGGTAGGGTCCTGATGAATGGCATTAATGGAAAGATTTACACCATAGAGCTCTTTGTCAAGTTCATAAACTTCAGTTTGTCCGTCACTGATAACGAGGAGCCCTCCGTGTTCAAGTCCGGCCATTATCGACCCGTCTATCCCTTCTGTTACATAGACAAAACGGTTGGAAGTCAGCCCTTCTACATTTTCCATGGTGTATCGTAAAAAACGATATCCGTCATACCGAACGAGACCGTTAAAACCGGAAAGCCAGATGTAACCTCTGCTGTCCTGAATTACAGCCGTTGTACTGTTTCCGGGGAGTCCGTTTTCGGTTGTGTAATTTCTGGAGACGGTAAACCGGCTCTCTTTTACGGAGAGATATTGTGCAGCTGCGGTTTCTGCTGAAAAAACCACCATGAAAAGTGCAGCAATTACAGGCAGCAACAGCCCCGAACCCTTCAAGATGAACCCCCCACTTGATTTGATGATTGACAGTCGTTTTGTACTCTTTTTCTCAATTTACAGAATTTTAAATTGATGAACCTATTTAAACTGTATTTGGGAAGAAGTCAGCAGCTCTTGACTTCTTTTTTATTTACTACTATATTACATGTAAATACATGTAACAATAAATTAATACAGGATCAAACGAATGAAATCAATTATCACAGGAGTATCAGGTCTTATAGTTGGTGTAATATTAACAGGAATCATCGGCTTTTACAGTCTGCCGGGAATGATGCTGATGGAGGATGAGAGTCAGTATGACTTTGAAACCACTCTTGAAGTATTTGAACAGGCGGTTAACGATGCCGGATGGAGCATTCTCACCGTTCACGATATGCAGAAAACTCTTCTCTCGCACGGTCATGACGTAAAAGCTGTTCAGATCTTTGAACTCTGCTCTTCAAAGTACTCAGCCGAAATTCTGAAGCTCGATGACGAAAGGATTGTGGCTCCGCTGATGCCTTGCCGCGTTGCTATCTATGAGAAGAGTGACGGAAAAACGTATATCACACGAATGGACTCACAGCTGATGGCAAAACCTTTTGGTGGCGTGATCACCGAGGTAATGGATCAGGCAGCTTCGGAGATCGAAGATGTAATTGCCAGGGTTATCAGGTAAGCGAGTCAAAATCTGTAATTCTGCTGATTCATTTACAAAATCAATGACTCCGGCCTCAATTTCAGTAATGATGTTTAGAGATGGGGGCCGGCTCAATGATTTTTCGGTTCGGCAAAAGTATCCGGTCTTAAACCATTACCAAATCAGATATGTTAGGAACATCAGTCAGAGAGAATCAGGCGCATTAACTTTTGATGAAGCAGCGGACCGGTATCAGGACCCAGTGAATTGATTTCACCATAAGGACGGCTCTCGTAGCCGTATGTATAAGGTGCTGTTGCATCCCACTGACTCTTGGGCAGTACATATCCGATCATGTCGTTTGAAAGTCCGGCCATAAAGCGGTACTCGCCGTGCATGATCTCTTTCAGCGGCGGAACTTCGAGAGGAGGGAGGGCAAAATCCTGTCCTTCCGGACTCTCAATACCGCCATAAGCGATCTCCGGGTAGAGTTCAGCGGGGTGGTGCAGAAAGCTGGCGGGTCCCAGTGTCCAGTAGGCGATTTCAGATCTGAATTTCATCCAGCTGCTCATACCTCTGTCGAATAACCCAAGCGCTGCTCCAAGCCTGAACAGCGGATTTCCAAGCGGCAGATGAACAGTCCGGGCGTGCAGTGAAATACTCCCATCGGTCAGAAGCGTACTTTTATCACTGCCCAGCGCATCCATGGAGAGTGAAGCGAGCTGATATCCCTGTGCCCTTACTTTTTCAAAAGAGGGCTCCAGAAGGAGTTCGCCTGTAAAGGGGCATTCAACCGGTACAGAAGGGTGGGTGGTCATAAGACCCCCAATATTTCCAATGGCAAAAATTGCTGTACCTCCGAATCCTTCTCTTTTCAGCTCACCATCCAACCAGAGACCCTCTTCCAGACCCTTTCGGAAATAGTGAGGAAAGTCGGATGTGATCAAGAGGTTTTTATTCCAGATTGTCTCGGGATGATTGTCCCAAACCGCCAGAGTCCCCAGAGTGGAATCTGTTTCTGCATCGATGGCCTGCATGAGTCGGATGGCAGGATTCATCACATAGGGTTTTCTTGTATCTCCAAGCATGGAAGCTGCACCGTCTGCATCCACTGCAAAACGAAAGTGAGCGGGTCTTGACCTTTCCGATGCCAACTCTATCGCTGCGGAAGCCTGTCTGATTACCAAAGCAAGATACTCCCTGTTTACACCCGACCGGAACTGGCCGGGCCCCCAGAGGCCCATCAGATCGGGTGCAGAGTGTGTGTGGGTAGAAGAGACAATCGCATAGTCAATTCCGAGATGCTCTGGCAGCTGCTGCCTTACCCGAATGACATCATCCCCAAAAAAGCCGATCGCATCCAGAACCACCCATGCAACTTTTGTATTTCCATCGTCCAGTACCATGGCTCTTGCCCACAGATCGTCATGTACACCCTGAGCCGGTTTTGAATTTTGAAAACCGGCCATCCATACCGCATCAAATCTGCCTGTACCTGTAACGTCCTCATAGGTGTCTCCATCCTTTGGCTCAAAACGATACGATCCGTTCGAATCGATCCATGTATCTCTGATCTCAGGGGTGATACTCAAAGCGGCAAATCCGGCTCTGATGATACCCGGTTCACCGGCGGGGATTTTGATATTTACTTCATATCCCCTGAAGCGATCTCTCATGTTATACGCTGCAAAAAAGAGAGAAAGAGCAATCAATCCCAATAGCCCCATTAGCGTAATTTTCAGCAATAATTTCATAACCTAAATTTTTTAAGTATTGTAAAAGAATTATAGATAATCAGTATTATAGATTGTGCAGCAATAAGTAATAAAAATAAAAAACCTGACATCCAGTTTTTCTCTCGTTTCTGTTCAACCTTAAAAAAGGGGAAACGCTTTCTGAAAATCTGTCTCTGAAAAGGGGCTGCCTCACTCTCAGTCTCTGATACAGCGTACCGGACGGCCGGAATTTTTATTGCTTCCAAAGGTATTGCTTCCCTGTCCGTCAAATCCCATCGTTTCACCATACCTTGGCTGGAACTGATCACCTGACCAGTACCTGCCCGCTTCACCTCGTTCACGCAGCCTTCCGTCAAACGGATGCAGGTCGCCGGCTGCATGCAGTTTTAAAGTTGAATTAAACGCATCGGTACGGTTGCCTTCACCCATGCCTCCCCGGTCTCTGGGCGCTTCCCTGAATGCTCTCATCTCTTCTACTGTCGGCACTCTCCAGGAGTCGCCCAGTAAAATCCGGCAGGGATCATTTTCCGTTTCCCAGTTACGGTCTTCCTCAATGGGTGCATTTCTCCACCGTGGAACAAGCCGATCCCCATCGTGATAATAGGCCTGTTTCCTGTTGAACTGAAACATCCAACCTGCTGCTTCCGGGTTGCTGTCCACAGATGATTCCGGTTCGCTTCTGGCGCCCAGGTTAACTGCCAGCCAGAGTTTGTCTCCCCCCGGACCTGGCCAGTTTGCTTCGATTGTGGGGTAGGAGCGATCTCTGTACGAAGAGGAATTGGAAGGGGATACTCCCTCAACATACCCATGTGTCAACACAACCGGTCCGTCATAGGAGCCGAGCAGCAATGCACAGGATGAGAACATTGCGGAGAGTATCACAATGAATATCAGGTATTCCTTTTTCATAGTCTTGGAGATTGCTCAATCGTCACAAAATATACTCAGTTTTCTGAACAGAGTACAATCAGTGGAAGCAGATCACCAACAGACTCTTTGCACGTACAAAATATACTATTTAAGGGAATTGAAACCCTCCTGCAAGAGGATTAGGACAAGCAGAAATTTTTAACCTCAGTCAAATATAAATCGGAATGGATTTAAATTTGCGACAGCGGGGATGCCGGTCTGAATGATCAGTTTTGCAAAACCTGCTTTTATACTTCCGAAGTTAGTTTAAAAATTCCCTCTTCTTTGGTAGTTTACAATTCAGAAATCTGACCGGTTTAGAAAACCTTCTTTTTTTATCCCGTTTGGTGTGCAGCGTACCCAGCTGCAACTTTTTATCATCAGATATTCATCTCTAAACACAGTGGTATCGAACAAGTTTAATTATTTAAAAACAGATTGTTAATCAATGAAAAAATCTATAAATACTGCAATTCTCGGGTATGGTAAGTCTGCTAAACATTTTCACATACCGCTGATCAGTGCATCAGATGAATTTAAACTGGTGACTATTCTCCAGGGGTCGAAAAACGATGCCAGACTCGATTTTCCGGAACTGGACATTGCCGGCAATCTGGATGATATTCTCTGCAACCCTGAAATAGACTTTGTAATTGTCGGCACTCCGAATCATCTCCATTTTGAGCAGGCTGAACGCTGCCTGAGAGCCGGAAAACATGTTATGGTTGAAAAACCTTTTACGATTACAACCGACGAAGCAGACCGGCTTATTGAAATTGCTGAAGAGGTGAACCGATGCCTTACGGTCTTTCAGAGTAAACGCTGGGATAGTGATTACATCACAGTAAAAAAATTGATTGAAAGTGGCAAAATCGGAAAACTTCTTGAGTTTGAGAATAACTATCCGCGATTTAGGCAACTCTATGCCCATGAGGTCTGGAAAGAGACCTCAATTCCCGGAGCGGGAGTGTTCTATGATCTCTCCCCGCATCTGATTGATCAGGCACTCCAACTGTTTGGGATGCCGAAAAGCCTGTATGCCGATATCCGGCGACAACGTGGAGGAGAAGCTGAAGACTGGTTTGAAATACATCTCTATTACGACGAATTACGGGTTACCCTCCGGGCGGGAATGATGGTAAGCGACCCACTTCCAAGTTACGTGCTGCGAGGTGATGCAGGCTCTTTTGTGAAATTTCACATGGATTCCCAGGAAGAGAAACTTGCTGCCGGAGAAGACCCTTCAGCCGGCGACTGGGGAATTGAACCCGAATCCCGATACGGAACGTTTTATACGATGGGAGAGGGCGGACGCAAAGAAGAAAAGATAGAGACGATGAGAGGGGACTACCCCGGTTTTTACAGAGAACTCGGAAAGGCCCTTCTTCAGGGCACACCCCCGCCGGTGCTGGCTGCTGAGGCAAGAGATGTGATGTACATCATTGAAAAGTCGGTCGAAAGTAACATTGGCAAGACTGCAGCAGTGCTTTGATGAGGCTCTGCTGACCTAAGGACTTTTGGTTCAGGGAAGGAAACCTTCTGGTGGCAGGATCTAAAGAAGTTTTTTAAAATGGAAGGTTTCTGCCTCCATTTCAGAACGAAGTTCTGTTAACAACGTTCCCATTTCTGATTCAAGCTGCTGATGAATCATTTCGGAATTCTCTGGGTTATCAATACTAACCTTTTGCCCTACTTTGAGATAGCACTCGGGTTTGTCATGCCGCTGATTGGAAATAAATACACCCACCGGCACCACATCAGCATCGGGACATTTACTCGCTATCCATGAAAGTCCTTTCTGAAAATCGGGTTTCTCCGGTGTGAATGGATTTATTTTTCCCTCCGGGAAGATGAATAGTGACCGACCCGGTTCCTGCAGCGAGTCCACGGCATACCTCAGAGATGCAATCATCGCTTTTTTCTGATCCAGATTTACTGAAAATGCACCAATTTTTCGGAAAAAGCGGTGTTCCTTCATCTGTTTGTCTTCCATCATGGCTCTCGCTTTCTGCCTGAACCGTTTCCGGTTCAGCAGAAAGGGGATAAGTCCGTCCCACCATGAAGTGTGATTCAGATAGTAGATCGTTCTGGAATCGGAGAGAGGGTGATAACTTTGCTGAATCCAGACTCTTTTAAATCTCCTGAAAAAAAGGGAACGGACGTAGAGATCAAACATCAGGATAAACCAGCGACTCTCTTGCGCCTTGATAAAATCTTCTGATTTCATGAATCGTACAGTTCTGAATGTTCTGAATGAGATGCTGATCGGTTACCAAAATAAGCAGATCACACCGGAGATAGTACACTCATTTTTTAAGTTTTAGCCAGTCCGTACAATAACACTAAAGATTCTTTTCGGTAAAATAAACCTATTCAGGTACCTGATCATGAATAACTATCTACACACATTTCTCATTCCTCTATTGTTGATTTCATTTGTACTCCACTCCTGTGATTTCATTTCCGGAACACCTGCTGAAGAGGAGGAGGTATTCAGCGTAACGAATGATGTTGAAAGCAGAGTTATCTACTACGGAGACCCCGCCAAGGTTTCAGAAATTCCTGAAGCCGGAAGTGTGGCTGACATGCTGACCATCAGAGCCAGAGTCAGGCCCCCGATTGTGAATGGCGAACTGACCAGAGCCAGCCATATCGACTATGCGAACGGTTTCATAACCGCAGGGTATAAGGTGTGGAGACCAAACAGCTATGCATATGGCGGCGGCATTGATATTCTGGAAGTTGGCAGCGGTTCTGTAATCGCTTCTGCACGCTCCATGCAGAGCAATACGTTTGATGTGCAGGAAGTGAGCTATAACTGGCTCGACCGAACAGTTTTTGTCGCAGGAGCGATGGAGCGTAAAGAACTGGACGATCCAAAAGCGTGGGTGTTCCGGATCAGTGGAACGGATGGCACGATGGAAGCGAAGGCCGGGATTGATGGGAATGTCGCCAAAAGCCTGGCCCTGCGGGGACCGGATGTCTATGTGATCAATGAGCAGAATTCGATTTACAGGTTTAATCAGAACCTGACCAACAGTAACCAGTTATCCGTGGATTCCCAAATACGATTCCGGAATATTCATTCGGTATCACCGAATCAGGTGGTTGCCCTGTGCCAGAATGGAATATTGCACTGGACTCATCCCAACTTTAGATCAATCTCCAATACTTACAATGCACTGGGCAGAAGATTGCAGGCGGATCATGGTATAGCAAGGATTTCACAGTTCACACACTCCGGTTCAGACCACCTGGCTGTTGCGCTTAATGAGCATGGATTTATTGTCTATAACGGAGGCAATCGGTTCAGCTCCATTACAGACTGGTTCTTTCATAACGGGGAGAATGTAACGCAGCAGGTCAGAAACCGGATTCAGAACAGGAATTATACGAGTGTCATCGGAATTTCGGGATCCGGCCCAATGCTGATTATGGCGGCTGGTGTGGGCACCAACGAAGCCCCCGTCATTGATCTGTTTGAGCTCACTTTCTCAGGAAATTATACTGCAAATTATCTTGGGCATCTGGATCTCTCTCAATATGGCGACCTGAGTATGGCACAGATCAATCATATCCATGCAGAGGGAGGTTATCTCTACGTGGCAAAGAGCACGGATGGAGTCGTGATCTTTGAAATGAATTAAGTTTTGGAGTCAGGGCTTCCGCTGTAGATATCATACCTTAGCAACCGGCACTCTACCGTAGAGTTGTGAAAGGTCTGCCGGGATGTAGCCCTCAGCCCGATTTTTTTCGCAAGTTTCAGATTGCCGGTAAATACGTATCCTGTTTTACCGGCACATTTCTGTTTGAGAAAGTCACCGATGGAGCCGTAAAGTGGCCGCAGATCGGTGTCGTCCAGCCGAAGCCCGTAAGGAGGATTCAGCAGCACAATCCCATCTCCTTCAGGTACAGGAGTTTCATGCAGCTCACACCGCTCAAAATGGATCAAATGATCGACTCCCGCTGTGGTTGCATTTTTTTTTGCAGCAACAATGGCTGCCGGATCCATATCTGTCGCAATGATTTTACCGTCCAGCTCTTTCAACGAGGACTTCTTCGCCTTCTCTCTAACCTGCTGGTAGTTCTCCAGGTCGTATCCAACCAGATGCATAAAACCAAAATTATTCCGGAGGGATGCGGGAGCTCTGTTGAGACCCTGTAAAACCGCTTCAATGGCCAGGGTTCCGCTGCCGGCCATCGGATTGATAAAATGCTCTCCCGGTTTCCAGCCGGATGCCATGACCAGTGCTGCGGCCAGCGACTCCTGCATGGGAGCCTGAGTGCTTTGGGTGCGGTAATTACGCCTGGAGAGTGACTCGCCGGAGGTGTCCACAAATATACGTGCGGTTTCACGATTCCAGAATAGAAACAAGACCGTTTTTTTAAGATCAGAGCCGCTGTCGGGCCGCACATTCTTTTTAAATCGGATTCGGTCAGCCACCGCATCCTTTACAACCAGATTTGCGAACTGGTCATTCCGGATTTCAGGATGATCCACCCTTGAAGTGACGGAAAAATAGCCGTCATGAGGTATCCACTCCTCCCAGGGGAGACGTTTGATCCAGGTTCTCAGATCCTTTGCTGAAGCGATGTTTGATTGATCAATCAGACAGTGGATTCTGTGAGCTGTGCGAAGGCTGTAGTTCAACAGGACAGAGTCATTGAGTGAGGCTGAGATTTCCAGCCCTGTCTCTCTCTCATTTTGCGGTTCAAAGCCGAGTGTTCTTACCTCTTCCGTGAGATAAGGAGCCAGTCCAAGCGGACAAGTGATACTGAGGGTACGTTTTTCAGTGAAATCAGCCATAGGAACTCTATAATACAATTATTGCATTTTTTTGACACACTCTTTCACATAGGGACTAATGAAACAGTTATGCTGCCCAACAGATATCTTTTTTCTGAATCGAAACCCTGAGTCAAAGAGTATGAAAAAAATCAGACTGTATCCTACGAGTTCACTGAAACCACTTCAATATCAAATGTCAGATCTTCCCCTGCCAGCGGGTGATTGGCATCAAGAGTCAGGTTTCCATCCGTGATCTCTGTGATACGAACCGGGATCGGCTGGCCATCTGGCTGGTTCACCTGAAGCTGCATGCCAAGTGCGGGCTCAATTTCTCCGGGCACCTTATCTTTTGGAACTTTAACTATGAGATCTTCTCTTGCGTCCCCGTAGGCTTCGGCACTCGGTATCTCTACTTTGGTTGTATCTCCTTCACCAAGGCCTATCACCGCTTTTTCAAACCCCGGTATGAGCTGACCCTGGCCGAGCTTAAACTCAAGGGGTTCTTTTTCCCTGGATGAATCAAAAATTTCCCCATTGGTAAGGGTTCCTGTGTAATGAACTTTTACGGTGTCACCGTTTTTTACTTTAGACAAAACGCAATGATTTATTTTAACCTTCTAATTTAGTGTTGGTTGAAAGATAATGAATATATTTGGAAAGCTGAATGAATTCGAATGAAAAACCTCTTTCTGCTATGAAACGGGTTTTTCAAAGTCTCCCAATAGTCAGATCAGGCGGAAGCTGCCAATATTAAGCTTTATGACGGCTGGGTATAGCGGCAGCCTGCATAAATGGGACAGAGTTACTGAATCTCAACAGTTAAGGTGAGCTGTTAAGTCAACTCAGTTTCATTATCATTGTCCGGAAAGAGTATATCTTTTCTCTCTTCCGAATACTCCTCCATTTTGGATTTTAAAATCAGTTCAAGTTCTCTTCGGTCTTCTTCGGGTACCGATGTGTAAAACTGCCTGATTCGGCCTTCACTATTCTTTCTGGTGCCGAGATATTCAATTGAAATCACAGATTCACTTTCCCAGCTCCAGGAGACTACGGTTTGCCATCCGATCTCTTTATCGAGCAGCAGAATTCCCCAGGAGCGAAATTCAGGTACGGTTTTCAGCATCCAGATTACAAGACCAAACGCCATTAAAGAGAGTCCTGAAGTTATTCTGATCCCTGTAATGAACTGATCTGTCAGAAGAGCGGTGCGGAACAGCCCGTAAATAATCAGAAGAACTGCAAAAATTGCGGGGGCATGGTCCGTCCAGAACGTTCTGTGCTGGTAGAGGAGATTCCCCATTTTTCTTCGGAGCCTGTACAGCCGCCAGGCGTAGCCTCCAAAAAATCCTGCAATCAGACTGTAGAGAACTATCATAAACGGAGCGGCTATAAACTGAGGGAAGAAACCAAGAAAATGAAGAACCATGAGCAAAGTAAAAAAGAGCAGCACACCGAGAATCGAGTTCAGAACTGTGGTCTTGGTTAGCCTTTCAAAGCTGAAACCGGGATGCTGCCCCCGGTAAAAAGCAAGGATGGCTGATAAAACGAAAATGATATTTACTATCCAGTTCATTTGAACGTATTTTTAAGTCTTAAATGTACCCAAAGCAACTGCCGAACAGCAAAAAATTTATCATGGATTCAAAATTTTCACCGGTTTCGATAGATATTGGTAACAGTGAACAGATATTTACTGTGGAATGGGCGGACGGGCATGTTTCCAATCTGCCGCTTTTTGGTTTAAGGAAAAACTGTCCTTGCGTAACCTGCAGGGGAGGGCATGAGATGATGGGCCGCTATGAACCCGGTCTGTTTCTGGTTCAACCCACGCGTACCTACATGATTGTAAGTGCTGAACCGGTCGGGAATCATGCTCTGAAAATTCAATGGGATGACGGTCATAATACGGGAATGTATAAGTGGGAACTGCTGCGACATATGGATGAGACGATTCAAAAACTGAGAGCTGAAGCTGAAAACAAGAATTGAGAAGTGATTCGTAGTGATAGCGCAGAACTACAAAGCGTACCGGGCGAAGCTGGAGCGCAGCGACAGTCCCGACAAACCTGTCGGGGTGCACCGAGCGAAGCGATTCCCACGTAGCGTAGCGGAGTTAGAATATTTCTTCTTCTTACTTTTGCCTTATTGGTAGGGGTGGTGAGTGATTGAAATGTTTCTTTGTTCTTTTTGTCTTGAAACAAAAAGAACCAAAAAGTTCAAGGGCGGTTTAGGTTTCTGGTTTCTTGTTTCTGGCGTGTCCAATTCTAAGGTACAGAGGTGGCTTGACCGAAGGTTGGGGGTGTATCAATGTTGCCCTTGTTGGCATAGGGATACGATGTCAAATTTTTCACGGATGTTGCACTTTCAGCGCAATGGAGACTATGGATCCATACGGATCCTATTGATGATGCCCCTTCAGGGCATGGAAAATTGAATATCCATCCGATTGTATTGATGCAGCCCTGTTGGGGCATAGAGATGTCTCGACTTTATTTGTCGCTGGGCTCCTCATGGCGCTCTACATACCGGGCGACCCTCAACCTTATCCTTAAGCTTAGCCTCAGACATCCCGGCCTTGAATGGTCTGGCGAGATAAAAGCGGAGCACATCGGTGTGAATCTTTAGATAGTTTATGCGTTTATAAGTTTATCCGTTTATGGGAGGTACCCATAGAAAAAACATCCCCTCCGGCCTTGAACCGTGGGGCGGGTGTATTTAGTGTTCAGGTGGAACGCGTCCGCGCCCATTTCTACCGGCTCTTCAGTGGTGACGGGGCTGCCCGGTTTGGACCTTAAATGGGTGCAGCGTTCCACCTGAACACGACCCGCCACGCGGTTCACAGCCTTGATCTTTTGGTTACTTTTGCATCAAGGCAAAAGTAACAAAGAGAACATAGATTTGGGCTTTATTGATGTTGCCCCTACAGGGTATGGGATATACTCTATTAATCCGCGATATTCTTATACCCGCGTTAGGGTATGGGATATACTCTATTAATCCGGGTTATTGATTACGTATTGCCGTAACCTGGGTTCCCTGCGGGTTTTGAGAGACGAAGGGATCAAATGGATAGGTATCGGGTGTAACCACCACCCCGGTGGTCAGCTTAATCGGGATGGTGCTGTCCTGTCCGAAAATTCCTTCCACAAACCACGCCTTATACCCCTCACCGGCGTCCATGGTAACAGACAGGGATCCATTCCCCGATAATTGAATATGTCCGCCGGTAAATTGGATTTCATTTACGGATACTTCCTGCTCATCTCTGCTGATTGAAAAAGGCACGGTTTGTGATGCCCAGATCCGGTCGATCACATAGAGTCTGAAATCCCGGGCTTCGCGATTGACCGCACTCCAGATCCTCAGCTCATCCGGCAGCTGCTCCGGATCCAGTTGAAGATCGACTCTGTTTCCATTGACGTTCCATTCAAACTGAGGAAGATCCCTGTTCAGAAGTATGTGATTGTGAAATGCAGCCAGGCTTACTGCAGCATCGCTTCCCTCCATGGAGTGACCGGCGTTGGGTACGTAGCGTATCGCCTTTACCCCCGGCAGGTCCTCCCAGTAGAACTTCCAGGAATCGGGCAAAAAGAACTCATCACTTGCAGCATTGATGATGTATTTCGGTATTTCCAGCCTGTCCAGATAGCTGAAGGGATCCACCAGTTCAAGAAGCCGCTGATATTCCAGCGAGTATTGCCAATCCATGATCTTTTCATCTTCATATTCCTGAATAGCCGGTGACCACTCTCCGTATGCCTGCCAGTGATGTTCAAAAGAGGGAATCAGGTTCAGAACATCTATCACCACAGGAGCGATAGCCACAACCCGGTCATCAAATATTGCGGTTGTCCAGGTAGTCCACCCGCGCTTGGAGGCACCGGAGACCACGAAATGAGTCACATCTTTTTCAAGATGATCCAGGCTGAATTGGGTGATGGTATCCATGGCGCGCATCGCAGCTTTTGTCATCGGAAACCGGCTAAGCCACACCGCATTCTCATCCGTGGCACCACTCTCCAGAAATTGTCTCCATCCGAAAGCGATCAGATCATCCTCGTATCGTTGATCCAGGCGATCATCGCCGCTGAAGCTAAGTGGCTGAAACGGCACATTATGCAGGTGAGCTGTCACAGAACCGGTAGCGAGAGCAACCTGGAGAGACATGGGGTCCACTTCAGTGGGAAGCTCACTGTTACGGCTTCCTCCACCGAGCCAGAGCAGTCCTGTTGTATGTTCTGCTTCATCCGGATAAATAATGGTGAGCCAGTGCCACCATTCGGTTTCATCCACGAGATCCGGAGTCAGCCACTCCTGAGATACCATTCTCAGCACATAGGCCTGATATCCGTCTCCCTCAATCCTGTGAGCAAGTTCATAGGTGTAGGAATCATCTTCTGCATACAGATAGACTTCAAATGGATTTTGCCTGGAAGAGTACTCTGTACAGGAAAAGAAAATGACAGAGACCAAAAAGGAGGAAAACAGAAAGTGCGAAGATCGTAACATACTATTTGTTTGAATTTGAAGGGGGCTTTGTAAAACCAGGAGTTTTGCTCAAGATCAAGGCGAAAGATAATTAAAACTGAAACGTATTTGCGAACCGGGAGGGTTTTAAAGTTGCGGAAACGAAGATATTGGGTAAAAGAACAGTTTTTATATGCCCCATGAGTTAAGTGGGAAGCTTAAAAGGTTAACTCCCAATGTAAACAAAAAGATTATTTAAGTTTTGAGAAAGCAGAGGAGTCGGCTTTTTATTTTTGATCATGCAATCAAATATCTGAAAGCCTTTTTTTGTGTTTCTGACAGAGTAATCCTGAGTTACCGTGGTTATTTACTCCAGGGCAAATGATCCAGATCCACATTTCCGCCGGTAATAATGATCCCGATTTTTTTACCGGCTATTTTCCCCATTTTCTCAGCAACGGCGGCAACAGGAACGGCACAGGAGGGTTCGATAATGATTTTCATCCGTTCCCATACGGTTCTCATGTGGTTCACGATCGCTTCTTCCGAAACGGTAAGAAGATCATCCAGATAGGTTTGCATCACTGAAAAAGTGAGCTCTCCCAACGATGTTCTCAATCCGTCGGCTATCGTATCTGTCCGCAGCACCGGCTGAATCGTACCGGCGTGAATGGAACGGTATGCATCATCGGCCAGTTCAGGTTCTGCTCCAATCACACGGATAGCCGGACTCATACTCTTTGCAGCTATCAGAGTACCGCTGATGAGTCCCCCACCCCCCACAGGAGCCACGATCAAGTCCAGATCCGGCACCTCCTCCAGTAACTCCATGGCTGCGGTACCCTGACCTGCTATTACGGCCGGATCATTATAGGGATGAATAAAAAGAGCACCGCTTTTACGGATGATTTCATCCGCAGCATGTTGTCTGGCCTCGATGGTTGGCTCACAAAATATGATGTCAGCTCCATATCCGCGAACCGCATCGGTTTTCACTTTCGGGGCGTTGCGGGGCATCACGATGGTAGCTTTATAACCGCTCATTCGGGATGCAAGCGCCACAGCCTGAGCATGATTTCCGGAGGAGTGGGTGACTATTCCTCTTTCAGCCTGTTCCGGCAAAGCAGAGAGGATGGCGTTGCAGGCACCCCTGAATTTAAAAGCCCCGACTTTCTGAAAGTTTTCGCATTTGAAAAAGAGAGCTGCCCCGGTGATCTGATTGTACCAGTAAGACTGCATCACTGGTGTTCGGTGTGCAAATGGCGCGATTCTTTTTGCGGCCATTCGGATCTGGGTGAACGTTGGAATGCTATCTTTACT
The DNA here is from genome assembly GCA_007693745.1 of Balneolaceae bacterium. Taxonomy (GTDB): domain Bacteria; phylum Bacteroidota; class Rhodothermia; order Balneolales; family Balneolaceae; genus Rhodohalobacter. Next base: position 33,227 of record REDA01000074.1, on the reverse strand, counting down.
CTGATTCATTGTAAGTTAACGTCATTGAAAAATTCAAAGAATCGCCGCCCTTCAAGGGAAAAAAGTAGGGTCAGCCTGAAATCAGTAGTTGAGGCCCGGTTGAGTGATTTGAAATCCGGTTGTCCTTTTAGCCTCGTCCACAATGGACTCCACATCTTTCAGAAGTTGTCTCGCATCAAAAATAACACCATCCTTGATGGTGTATCGGACTCCTCCTGCACGTACGGCCTCATTCTGTTCATTCACCCTGATGGCACCCGTGCCGTAAAGAACTTTCAGGTTTTGCTGCGGGTTTTCATCCAGAAGTACCAGGTCGGCCAGCTTTCCGGTTTCGATGGTTCCGAGCCTGTCATCCACACCCAGTACCTCAGCGGCTCTCAGTGACGCTGACTGGAAAATTTCAAGAGGATGAAATCCGGCTTCACGGAACAGTTCCATTTCACGAATGTAGGCAAATCCGTAAAGTTTGTAGATATATCCGGCATCGGAACCGAGCGTGACAGTTCCGCCTCTGTTCTTATATTCGTTGATGAACGTCATCCAAAGCCGGTAGTTTTCCTTCCAGGCGACTTCCTGTTCCGTCCCCCAGTCGAACCAGTAAGAGCCGTGCGCACGCCTGTCTGGTTCAAAAAACTGCCAGAGTGAAGGGAGTGTATAGCGCTCATGCCATTCCGCTCTGCGTTCCCGCATCAGGTCGCGGCTGGCCTCATAGATTGTGAATGTAGGATTCATCTCTACGCCGAGTTCAAGAAGACGGTTCATTACACTGTTCCAATGTTCGGAGTAGGGTGGAGCAGCCTGTTTCCAGAGCCTGCCTGCCTCTTCAAAGCGATGCTGTTCATCCGAATAGTTGTAATCCAGAGGATAGTTCTGAATGATACGATCCGTAAAGAGTGCTTCCGGCAAACCGTACCAGTGTGTCATGCCGCGCAAACCCATCTCCGAGGTGTGCGAAATATTCGCATAAACCACTCTGGGCTGAGCGTGATGAGCCATGGATCCGAGTCCGGTTCGGTTGGCCTCATCAAGGGCGGCTTCCCAGATTTCGGGTCTGGCTCCGAAAAATTTGATTCCGGCGGCACCTCTTTCGCTTATCATCTGAACCCAGCTTCGGGCCTCATCAGGCGTGTTTAAGGGCCCGTCGTGACCCATTCCAAACCGGATATAAGGGAAGATTCGCGGCGCGGTGATTTTGTTATCTTCACTCAGCCGGGCGTGACGCAGAGTCCATTCCAACCCGTTAAATGAGCCGGGTTCCCTTACCGATGTGATACCATGTGCGAGCCAGAGTTTAAACACATATTCAGGAATAGTTCCCTGTGAAAGACCGCCAATGTGTGCATGCATGTCAAAAAAGCCCGGCAGAATATACATACCGTCAGCCTCCAGAATTCTGGCACCCCGGATGGCCTGCGGACGACGTGATTCCTGAATCGGCACACCCGGATAGCCAACATTTACAATCTGCGTAATTCTGTTTCCTTCGATCACAATATCCACCGGACCAACAGCGGGGGATCCGGTACCGTCTATCATGGTCACTCCCCGGATAATCAGTTGCGGATAGGGGCCGTCTCCGTCCGTTCTTTCGGGAGCATAGGGCATTTGAGCCACAACGGGCAGATTCATGAAAAAAAGGAAAACTAAAGTGTAAAGTGTTTTCATCCCGGTTCTTTTTTCCTGAGGTTAAGCAGGTAAGTTCACAAGTTCAAGCGTGATTTTTGCAGATGTTGCGGGAAGTGCTGTTTGATACCATCGGAAAGGTAGATGACGATCTGAAAAAAAAACCGCTTCACATCGTAACATAACGGAAAAGTTCAGATATACCCCTGAATGAAGAGACTTTTAAGTCTTCAGTTCCCTCTACTCAGATTGTATAAAAGGGTTAGCTAAAAAAGATTTCAATTGTGATCTGATACATCTCACTTCGGGATTAAGCGATCCCGAGACTACCGATATATTTAAATTTACAACTCAGTAGCTTCGTGTATGGGAAAATTTCGTTACTTTATTTAGTTAATTGATCAAAATAAGCGAATTTTGACTGGCAGGATTGTCGATGGGTATTGATGCAGTTATCACATGGGTTGATGGAAATGACCAAGATTACCTGAAAAAAAAGGGAATATTCCTGAAGGGGAAACGGGATCAATCGAAAACCGAGCTGGTTACAGGAAGAGACCATACCCGGTTTATGGATAATGGAGAACTGAGATATTCTGTTCACTCCATTCTTAAATTTGCTCCCTGGATTGATCGGATTTTCATCATCACGGATCAGCAGAGGCCGCACTATTTTTCTGAAACATTTATGGCAGATCACAGGATATCTGTTATAGATCACAAAGTTATTTTTGAAGGGTATGAATGGGCTCTTCCGACGTATAATAACCGAACGATTGAGACAGCGTTATGGAGAGTTCCTGGCTTGTCGGAAAAGTTTATCTATTTTAATGATGATTTTATTCTCACAGAAAAGGTTGAACCGTCCGATTTCTTTAAGGGAGATAAAGTAGTTCTCAGAGGAGAGTGGAAAAAGATGCACAGATACGGGGCATCTCGAATTTTTCTGAACCGCCTCTACAGCCGGCTCCTCAGGTCATTTTTTGGTATCACCCGATCTCTGCATCATCTGCAGCAGATCAGGTCGGCCGAACTTGCCGGCATGGATGAACGCTATTTCCGGTTTCCACACGTACCCCATCCGCTCAGACGATCTACACTGGAGTCATACTTTTCTGGTTTTCCCAAACAGTTTGAGGACAATATCCTATACAAAATCAGGGATGCAAAGCAATTTTCTTCAGTGTTTCTGGCTCATTATCTGGAAATATCAGCCAACAATGCTGATCTGAATGATACCGCTAACGTAACGATGCTCAACGGAGAACTGGATGGGAGTTTTTTTTTGAATAAGAAGCTTAAAAAGATCATGCAGGGAAATTGTACTTTTCTTTCGCTTCAGGGCTTTGAAAACTTTAGTAAATCACAAAGAGGTCGAATTAGAAAGGTGCTTGACGGGATTATATTTGCTGAAAGGGGAGAGTTGAATCCAAGTGTGAGAGAATAATTTGATAAAAGCCATGGCTCATTGCTTAACAAACCAAACTAACCTTTTTTGATTTTGCTCACATCCGAAAATCTGCGAAATCGCTGGAGTGAATTTTCAAATAGCCCGAGAGCCAAACAGCTTCAGAAGTGGTTTCGCAGAATTGTAGTTATGCTCATTGTTTCTGTGATCGGGTATCAGCTGTATGACATTGGGTGGCGCGAAGTCATCACGTCACTGCCAACGCAACCTCTCTTTTACACACTATTTTTTCTGCTCTATCTTACCCTTCCAACCAGTGAAGTCTTTATCTATAAGCAGGTATGGAGATTACGAAGATGGCCAATGTTCAAAGCATTTCTGACCAAGAGAGTGTACAACGAGGAAGTGATGGGCTACTCGGGCGAATTTTATCTTTTTCTTTGGGCGAGAAAATATCTTTCAGATTCAGACAAGGAAATACTGAAGCACGTGAGGGATAACAACATCCTCTCATCCGTAACATCCAATCTGGTTGCTGTTTTACTGATCGGGACCCTGATCACAGCCGGAGTCATCGATCTTTCCGACCTCATCGGCAATGTGAATATGCTCTACATCGTTCTCGGGCTGTTTTTGATGGTTATAGTCGTCTCAGTGCTGGTTCAATTCCGTAAATACATATTCAGTCTTCCCTTTCGCAAAGCCGTAATTGTGTTCTCCATCTATCTTTTCCGATTCATGCTTCATCACGGCCTTTTGATTGTTCAGTGGAGTGTGGTACTGCCGGACACTCCGGTTTCAGTATGGTTTCTGTTTGTTGCCATTATCATTATGGTTAACAGGATTCCTTTTTTACCAAGCAGGGATCTGATTTTTATGTGGGCGGGTATCGAGGTTTCAAAAGTCTTTGAAATGGCAACGGCCTCGGTTGCGGCTATGTTGCTGGTATCAAGTGCTATGAAAAAGATCACAAATCTGATTCTCTTTCTGATTATCTCTTACTACAGTGACGCTGATCATCTGGAAGAATTAAAAAAAGAACAGCAGGCTTCTGCTCAGGAACCGAAGTGATGGGATGCTTTAGGAAAGCATCCGGGCTTTGAGAAACCGGATGACATTTCCGGTGGAGTTTCCTTGTTCCTGCTTCATGAACAGAGTGCGAAGGGTTAATCGTTTATCTGAATCCTGTTCAGGATTTTCTGTGATGCTGCGCAGAGCAGCCAGGAATTGAGTGCCGCTGGTCACAACGGGCCCGGCAGTCATTTCTGAATAGGGCAGGATGAGCCCTCTTTCATAGCTGATTAAATCGTATGGAATATAAATGGAAGGAATATCTTTCAGGGACCCTTCCAATGTGATACTGCTGTAATCACTGATGATTCCTTTGGATATTTGAAGCAGAGTTGTCACATCTTCTACGAATGATTGATCAGCCAGCACGATTCTCGGGCTGTGAGAAGTAAATCTACTCAGATCTTGTGTATCATTCGGATGTTGCCGTAGCACAAGCAGCAGTTTTTTCTCTTCCAGGAATGAGTGTAATGCAGTAAAATCAAAATGATCAAATGGAAACCAGCGGGTTCTCTCTTTTCTTCGGAAGGTAGGGGCATAGAGAATGATTCCATCTGCCTCCGGAGAGGAAGGCCAAACCTCTGCCGGGAGTAATGGTTCCGAATTATTCTTAAAGAATTCATCATATGCGGGGTAACCGGTCTCAATGAATTTCTCTATGGCGATCCCAAACCTTTGCGAGAAGAGACGGGAAACGAGCGGTGAGCTTGATAAAAAGAAGCTGATCGGTTCAAACCGGTACCTGAGAATGAACCTGTGCACCCATCCCGGTTTTTTTTGAGAAGCCGGGCGCAGAAACTCCCCTCGTTTTGTCGGAAGACCGTGATAGGTCTGGATCCGGAGGGATCTTCTCGGCAGCCGGAGAAAAGCGAAATCGCTCGTTCCATGCGTAAAAAGCAGAGCCGAGGAGGCAGCAAGAAGTTTCAGCCCACGGAAAGAGTGCATTCGTTCTGCTTTTCCGGCTCCATACCGCCTGTTCAGCAGGTCCACGATTTGAGGATCCCGGCTTAACCAGACTGCCCTGAGCTGATCACAAAGGATCAAACCCTCGTAAAGAGCTCTGGTGTTGCCACGGTAGCCATAGCCATGAAATGCAGTGAGGACTACAAGATTATTTTCCTTATTCACAACAAGTGGCAACAGGAGGGAGAGAAGACCACCAAACCACTCACGTATGTATCTGAACATGAATCAGTCCTATTTCAATCAGGTTCCTGTTCTCAAGAGACGTGATTCAATGTTTTCTGTAACTCTTTTCAGATCCGATATTGAATCAATTTCATCCCACCATACAGCTGAAAAGTCCACCATTTTTAATGAAACGGATTTCTCTGAAATCAACTCTCCAATGGCTTGTTCGTAGAAGAGATTGACATCATTTTTTTTAATGCATTTCTCTATTTTTTTTCGCAGAAGTTCCCATGAATGCACTGATAAAGAGCAGATATTTACTGTCTTGTAATCCCCCTTCTTTTCTTCAGAGACAGTACCACTAAGTAATTCCTGAATAAACCCGTTTTTTGAGAGATTGGCAGTAGTACCGCTGTGCAGTTCGGGTTTGTAGAGATCCAGGGCGATACGGTCCGGAATAACGAACTCCTTCAATGCTTGAGTGTCGTAAATCAAATCGGATTCAAGCAGTAAAAAGGGTTCATTTAATTCTTTACCTGCAAGCCAGAGGGAATATACATTATTGGTTGATGCAAATTTGGAATTGTGAATGGTATGAATGGTCAGATTATGATCCATTGATTTTATGAAGGAATCAATCTGTTCAGCAAGGTGTCCCGTTACGATGATTAATTTTTTTATACCCGCAAACTCGAGTGCTCTGATTGTGCATTCCAGCAGGGTAAAGCCTCCCGCTTCAATCAGGCATTTAGGCTTCCATTGAGATATCGGCTGTATGCGTCTGCCAAGTCCGGCAGCAAGAAGAACAGCTGTTTCCACACGCTCGTCAGGAGTATTTATTCCGTGTTGTTTTTGAGAGTAGTTCATAATATACCGGGGAAGTTGTTGATCACCAGTAAGTTGAATGTTTTAGTTCAAATTTAATCACAGCGGGAATCAAAAATAGAGCTTGTAGAGAAGGTTGATGCTTCTTCCCGGTTCAGGGAAGATCTCTTTCAGCCTGGAGAGATGGTTTCTGTAACGGACATTGGTCAGATTTTGCACGTTCAATGAAAAGGTGTGCAGAAGGTTGGACTGCGTGGTAATCCTGTACTGAGCATTTAAGTGAAAAAGGTTATAGGATTCCGTCGGCTCTTCGAATCGGGCAGTTCTGGCCTGGGTGGATGAATAACGATAGGTTCCGCCAACTGAGAACGGCCCCTCAACATATCTAAGACCGGTTGTGAGCCTCAGGGGAGGGATCATGGGCAGATAACGGTGACTTTGGCTGCTGAAACTGTTCGCTGTATTTTCAGTTCCCGGATCATCTCTTTTGCCTACTGTATAGGAAGCTGTCGCAAAAGCGATCAGCCTTGGGAGCAGATGAAATTCTCCCTGACCCTCCAGTCCATATATCCGGGCACGTGCTGCTTCAAACTGGAAATCGTTCAGCCCCGGAAAGAAAAGATTTTCCCGTCCGGTATCTGCCGGGTAGATATAATTGCTGAATTGATTGTGATAAGCGGAGAATTCAAGATTTACGGCTGATGTTTTATAACGGATGAAAAGTTCCTTCCCCAGTCCTCTCTCCGGGTTCAGATCTGGATTTCCGATTTCAAATGCGTATGCAGCGATATGCGGCCCCTCTGAAAAGAGCTCATTTGCTGTTGGGGGCCTGTAGGAATGCATCACGACTCCTCCGAGATAGAGTCCTCTGCCGAAATGGTAGATCAACGAACCGGAAGAAGCGATACCGAAGAAGCTGCGTTGCCTGATATTTCCAATTCTCGAGGTTGGTTTTTCCTGTTTTGGTATTTCACTGCTGGCTTCGGCCCGGATGCCGAGTTCAATATGCAGTGAACCAATATCGGCCTCCTGAACAGAATAGAGAGCTCCGCTGATTCCGTTGGTCTCAATATTGAAGCGATCAAAGATAAAGGTATCATCGAACCCGGCCCACAAACCGATCACTCCATCATTAAAAAAACCGATGTTCTGATGATGGCCTTTAACAGTCAGATTCAGAGAGTTGCGGGTAAATTCAGTACCGATGATCTCGGATGTTTCAAACTCTTTGTGGTTGTAGTATTTATACGACAAATGAGACTCTAACAGTTTGAAAAATCCGGAATCGCGGACGATTTCACTTCTGTTGTCGATCTGAAATTTTCGCATCTCAATATCCACACCATCCGGATGCCCGCCCTGCGGATCCGGTGGTATTCCGTAATCGCTCAAATAGGTGGATACTGAAAACCCGCTGTAACCCCATGGTCTGATCATACTGTAACTGGCAGCATTGCTGGATGTCAGATAACCGGAGTTTTCGATTATCCCGCCGGGATACCGGAAATCTCTGCCTATACGACCGTTAAGATCAAGGTTCAAAACACTCTGATTCAGAGGAACAGAAAGTGAACCGCCAAGTGAGCCGCCGTCATTTACAGACGAACCCTGAAGAGTAACTGTGCCATTTACTGCTGCGGGCACGGAGGTCGCAATCTGGTTTCGTACTACATTAATGACTCCGCCAATCGCATTGGATCCGTAGAGCAGGGCAGCAGGTCCCCTGGCAATCTGGATCTCATCTGCACCGGCAGGATCAATCGTTACAGCATGATCTGCAGAAGAGGCTGAAAAGTCTCCGGTACGCTCTCCATCCTGAAGAATCAGTACCCGTTCGTCACCAAGTCCGCGTATCACAGGCCTGGCGGGGGCAGCACCCATCGTACGCATATCGAACCCAGGCTGATTCGAGAGAGTTTCTGCCAGTGTAGTTCCCAGAGCACTTCTGAGTGCGGATCCGGTTAATTTTATAGAAGCATGCTCGATATTGCTTCCGGTAAACCCATCGGATGCAGCAAAAACTTCAATCGTGCTACCCTGAATGAGTGATGGTGACAGAGTAATCTGTAGCTCCAACTCATCCTGGCCGGTGATTTCGACACTTTTTGTAAGGGTCGAATAGCCGAGCCTGTGCATTTTCAGGGTGTACCTGCCGGCAGGCAGATTCGGCATCGAAAAAAAGCCGTTTCTGTCGGTATAGGTGTGTCTGTTGATCTCCTCAAGATGAAGATAGACATGTGCAACAGGTTCACCTGTATCGCGATCCGTAAGATATCCGGAGAGTGAACCGGAAAGTTCACTCATGGCATCTGCTCTGCCGGAAATAAAAAGGGATCCCAATAACAGAAAAATAAGTATGGGTAGCGCCGGATTTTTCAAAGTTGTTACTGAGTGGCCGGAGTTACTACGCGGATTGTGAAATCTCTGGACTCAAAGTCGGAATGCCCGACATGCCACAGCTGAAAATTCACAGCAGATTCGCCCGCCTGAACACCCTCGAGAGAGAAAGTCCACTGGTTTGTCAGCGGGTGCACAACGCTGATAACTGAGCTGTTGGAAGCTGAAAACCGGAGTGAATAGCCATCGTTTACATCCGGAGTAAAGCGTTCTCCATCCTCCATCAGAAAGGTCACGGTTACTGGTGATACCGTTTCTTCCGTTTGGATTTCGATTGCGTCTGCAGCGCCTGTCGGATAGGTGATGGTGGTGCCTTCCTGTATGGCCAGATCCGTTCCGCCGGCGGAGAGAACGATTCCAACCGGTGTCGGGCCATGGTCATGATCTGAACCACATCCTGTTAAAACCAGGCTTGATGTAAGTGTAAAAAAGAGAAAAAGTGGCAAAATAAATCTATAGATCTTCATTGTATCAGAGAGTTAATGAGTGATAAGAATGATTTCTGCAATCCTTCCATTGGATTCAAAAGAATGCAGTAGCAAAGAATGGATAACTCTATGAGAAGAATGGAGGGGCACGACCCAGACCGCAGTCAGAAATTTCTGAGTTCAGAAACTGGCAGAAGGGCAGAATAACGTTTCCGGTGGTGAGAGTACCGGTTGTTTGATCTGTACTGGAAGTGTTTAAAAAAGAGACCGTAACATCACATAGAATACAGTTGTCCTCATGAACTTCTTCGAAGGCCGTAATACTGCAATCGTGATGATCCTCGTGGTAATGAGCCACAGAAAGAAACTGTGCGAGCAGAAGAACTGCAGCAAACAGAAGGGGACGATATGTTTCGGCTGTTAATTTCATACACATTTAAGTGTGTATAATATAGGTATTGAAACGATAAAACGGCAACTTCCTGATTGTAAAAGTTCATTGTTTCAAGATAGCGGCTGATTTGGAAAGATATTACTGCTGCCGGCATTTGAATAACTGTAGCTGCAGAGGATGAAAAGAGATCAGGCTTATAGTTGTGAATCTGTAATCTAAAGGGGATATTTAGAGTTCGTAATCAATAGATCTTCAGTTTAAAGATATGTATATCGTTTTTCAACAGGTTCATTCTTATCTGGCATGGGTTCTGCTAATCGCTCTGACACTAATAATTTTGTCGGCACTCAGCCAGCTACTTCGGAAAAAACCGTTTTCAACACGCTTTAAATTACTTGCGCTTTCAGGATTTATCTTGTCACACCTTCAGTTGCTGATTGGAATTGTTGTCTATCTGATCTCACCATTCGGGATTTCATCTTTCTCCGGAGAAATGATGACTGATTCAGTCATGAGACTGTATCTGCTCGAACATCCCCTGACCATGATTATTTCAATTGTGCTGATCTCTCTCGGGTATATCAAATCCAAAAAGCCGGGCGATGATGTTCGCCGCTACAAAACCGTCATCATTTACTATTCTGCCGGTCTTCTGTTCATGCTGGTGAGGATACCGTGGGATGTATGGCCTTTTTAATTTTTGATAAATATGAAGGCTGATCTGACAGATAAGAAATTTTGCCATTTAACAGCAGATCCATTAATAAATGAATGGATGGAATTAAACAGAACGGAGGGTTGACCCTGCCATGAAACAAAATATGATGCATAGGTATCGATCCCTTTTCTTCGTATTGCCGTTAATTTTTATTCTTTCTTGTGAAAGTGATCAGACATCCTTTTCAATGGAATACAGGATTCCGGAACAGCCGGAAATTGCTTCGGGCTTTACTCCAAAACCGGGATGGGAATTTTCTGATTTTGCTGTGGCAGCAGCTCATCCGCTGGCCGTGGATGCGGGATATCAGATCCTCAGAGCCGGAGGATCGGCTGTGGATGCCGCCATAGCGGTACAGCTTGTGCTTACCCTGACGGAGCCGCAGTCGAGCGGAATCGGAGGGGGAGCTTTTATGCTGATTTCGAATGGGGAGGGGATTGTTGCATACAACGGAAGGGAAACGGCACCTTCAGGTGCGGATGAGAACCTGTTTCTGAAGCCTGATGGAGAAGTGATGCCTTTTGCCGAGGCAGTCAGAAGCGGTAAGTCGGTTGGTGTGCCCGGAACGGTGGCACTGCTGAAAGCTGCTCATGACAGCCATGGTGTATTGCCCTGGCATGAGCTGTTCACTCCTGCAATTTCACTCGCAGAGGAGGGGTTTCGTGTTACTCCCCGCCTGCATACACTTCTTGCCGCTGATGAGACGTTGCGACTGGATCCGGTTGCCTCTTCCTATTTTTATACTGAAATCGGTGACCCGGTTGCGATCGGAGACCTTTTGAAGAATCCTGCTCTTGCCGCGATTCTCAGAGACATTGCAGAATCTGGAATCTCATCTTTCTATACCGGTGCTGTTGCCCGGGATATCGAAGAGAGGGTGAAAAGCCATGAGCGTCCCGGTCTCCTTACCGTTACGGATCTGGCTTCCTATCCCGAAATGGAGCTGCAGACGGAGCCGATCTGTACGCAGTGGCGTACGTATGATATTTGCGGGTTCCCGCCACCTTCATCCGGTCATATCACCATGATGCAGATTCTGGGGATTATGGATCATCTGGAAACTCCGGTGACGGGTTTTGACGGGTCACTGCCTTCGGCAGAGTGGCTGCATCACTACCTGGAAGCGTCCAAACTGGCCTTTGCCGATCGTAATCTCTACATCGCCGATCCTGAGTTTGTTGAAGCACCGGGTGGCAACTGGAACCGAATGCTGAACAGCGAATATCTGCGTTTGCGCTCAGCACTGATCGGTGAGATGAGCATGGGAAGCGCTGAACCGGGAGATCCGGGTGAGTTAAGCAGTGATGCGGGATCTCAGCCCCTGCAGCAGGAATCGGGTACCAGCCATATCAGTGTTGTCGATTCAAACGGGATGGCTGTAGCCATGACAACCACCATTGAAAGCGGATTTGGCAGCCGGATCATGAGTGATGGCGGCACCGGACTAAAAGGTGGTTTTGTTTTAAACAACGAACTTACCGATTTTTCGCTCTCTCCGGCCGATGAGCAGGGGAATCCTATTGCAAACAGGCTTGAGCCGGGGAAAAGGCCCCGCTCGAGCATGACTCCAACCCTGGTATTTGACCGGGAAACCGGTGAGCTGCTCGCTAACCTGGGTTCGCCCGGAGGTGCGGCGATTATACACTACACCGCCAAAACAGTGATTGGAATGTTTGAATGGGGGCTGGACGCACAACGGGCGATAGATCTGCCAAACTTTGCAAATTTTAACGGTCCTTCCGTTCTTGAGGAGGGTTTCTTTCCGGATGAGCTGCTTGATGTCCTCAGAACATGGGGACACGAGCTTGTTCTGAGAGAGGCCGCCAGCGGAATTCATGCCATTCAGATCACTGAAGCCGGTCTGTTTGGCGGAGCCGATCCAAGAAGGGAAGGAACAGTAATGGGGGAATAATATGGGACTATTTGAATTTTTACTGCTGTTGCTCATCGCAGGAATATGCGGATCCATCGGTCAGTCCATTGCCGGTTACTCCAGAGGTGGCTGCACTGTATCCATTGTGGTGGGCTTCATCGGAGCACTTCTGGGAACCTTTCTCAGCAGACAGCTCGATTTACCGGATCTGCTCAATATAACGATTGGCGGGAGTCAGTTTCCGATCATCTGGTCGATCATCGGATCTGTCATCTTTGTGGTGATCATAGGTCTTCTGACCCGAAGGAGTGCCGGATAATCAGCTGTATCCGATACGTACAGCCACAGCCAGAGCAACAGAACAGGCAATCAGCAGTTTTGCAATCAGGGGCAGGATGAACCGCAGCCAACGGTCGTAGGGGATAGAAGCGAGTCCGAGTATCCCCATCAGAACCGGATTTGTCGGAACGATCATATTCATCAGTCCGTCGCCGAGCTGAAAAGCCAGTACAGATACCTGTCTTGATACACCGGCAAGATCTCCGATGGGTGCCATCAGAGGCATGGTAACCAGAGCCTGTCCGCTGCCGGATGGAATAAAAAAGTTCAGAACACTCTGAATAAAAAGCATACCCACAGCAGCCAGTTCCGACCCGGCAAAAGAGAGGGGAGCCGCCAGGGCATTCACAACGGTATGAAGAATAGCTCCATCCTCCATAATCAGGGCAATGGAACGCGCAAAACCGATAAGCAGTGCTGTACCGGTGAGTTCGGCAGCACCCCTGCCAAATGTTTCAGCTGTACGGTTTACGCCATCTCCTGACAGAAGTCCGGTGAGAAGAGCGAGTACCAGAAACAGCGCTCCCATTTCAACAAAATACCATCCTCTGAGTGCGATCCCCAGTACGAGAATGATCAGAATGATACCGGTAGTGATGAGTACCCGAAGGTGCCTTCTCGTGAATTCGGGGAAGTGATACGCTTCAGCTCCGGTGTCTGAAGTGAGACCGTGCAGGTAGCTGGCCGCCGGGTTCTTCTGTATCCTTGAGGCATACGACCATACATGATGAAAACCGATAGCCAGTAGCGGGAAGGCAAGAGCAATACGGAAACCCATACCGGAGGTTGGAGCAAGACCCGCAACATCCTGAGCAACGAGCAGTGTGAAGGGATTCATCACCGCAATGCCGTAACCGATCCCGTACCCCACAACCATAGTACCAATAGCCGTAATGGAATCCAGCCTCATCGCCTTGCAGAGTGCCACAAGAAGAATTGCAAAAGGGATGTATTCTTCAGCCATTCCAAGTGTTGCAGATGCCGCTGAAAAGGCAAACATAGTTAAAAATAACAGGGCCGCAGGTTGAGTGCCGTACTTCTGTACCATTTTTCCGAGCAGTGCATCAATAGCTCCTGTTTCCCGGACAATAGCCAGGGCCCCGCCGATAATCAGTACAAAAAAGATAATTCCCTGCGCATCAGCAAATGCTCTGGGTACCACGGTAAAAAGGGTTGCAGGATGGAGATAACTCTTTTCCTGATACACTTCAAACGTTCCGGGCAGCGCTACTTCGCGGCCAAACTCATTCATTTCCACCTGGAATTCACCGGAAGGTATGGTCCATGTCATAACAAGAGCGGCTGCCATCAGTAAAAAGAGCAGAACCAATGTATGAGGTACTTTAAATCTCATGAACGCCTTTTTATAATCGCAAGTGTGCACCGGCTTATACTCACAAGTTTTCCCTGTTCCGTTTCAATCCGGATGTCCCAGACCTGAGTCTGAGACCCTCTGTGCAGGGGTTTTGCCGTTCCGGTAACCGTTTCGCCAATGGGCACGGACCGGATGTGATTCGCATTGATTTCCAGTCCGACGGCAGACTGATTCAGGTCCTTCAGATTGAGCCAGGCACCCACGGAAGCGAGTGTTTCAGCCAGGGCAACAGAGGCCCCTCCATGCAGTATTCCCATAGGTTGTACAGTATTTTCATTCACCGGCATGGAGGCTTTCATCTCGTCGCGGCTGATATGGAGAAACGAAATACCGAGTGCATGACCCATGTTTTTCATCACTCCACCGGCTATGGATTCAAATTTTTCGCGAATATCCTCTTCTATATACATAAAAATAAATTTCCGTTGACTGATTCAAGAGAATATGCGACTGTCAGGCAAGATTCACAAACGTTTTTCATGGAGAGAAAGGATTGCAGTGGGTGAAATCAAGAAAAACGCCTGCACAGGTAAAAAGATCAGTTCAGGTTTTGTAAAGTCAGCTGAAATGGTAAATTACCCTTAACGCTTCAAACCCCACATATTATCCAAAAAACCGCTTTTATTGCTATGGTTCAAGCCAAAACAACGCTGCCGGAAATTCTTTATAACAGTCTCGAAAATTATTCATCCGGTTTATTCTCTTCCACCAAGCGAAACGGGAAATGGCACTACACGGATGTGCAGACCTACCTGTCAAAGGTCCGTAATCTTGCTTTGGGCCTCTATAAACTGGGAGTGAGACAGGGTGATAAAGTTTCATTGCACGCTGAAAATTCCACGGAGTGGCTGATTTGTGATCTGGCTATCCTCTCCCTGGGTGCAGCAAGTGTTCCGATCTACACAACGCAGCCCGGAGATCAGATTATTTACATTCTGAAAAATTCGGATGCAAAGGTTCATATCGTTTCCACAGACGCACTGTTTGCCGAAACAAAGCCACTGATCAAGAGTGTTGAATCCGTGAAAGCGATTATATCCCTATTTGGGTCGAAGCATAAGAAACTAAAATCTTTTGACCAGATTCTGGAGATGGGTGAGGTGCTGCATTCTGAAAAGCCGGATCTGTTTGAAAAGCTGAAGGCAAAGGTGAAGTCAGACGATCTTGCCACACTCATCTACACATCGGGTACTACGGGGCTGCCGAAGGGAGTGATGCTGACACATCACAATATTGTATCGAATGTGGAAGCTTCAAGGGAGCGGTTGCCTTATACAGAGAAGGAATTTTTTGGTCAGGATGTCCTTACCTATCTGCCTCTCTCCCATATATTTGAGCGAATGATCGAGTATATGTATATCGTCATGGGCTGTAAAATTCACTACATCGAAGCCGTGGATGAGATCCGGGATGATTTCATGAAAGTGAGACCCTTTTTTATGGCGACGGTTCCGAGGCTAATGGAGAAAATTCATACCGGGGTAAAAGTGAAGGGGCAGGAGCTAAGCGGACTAAAGAAAAACCTCTATTACTGGGCCATCTACCTGGCGGCTGAATTTGACCCTGAAAACCCGCCAACGGGGGTGACGGCCTATAAATACAAGCTGGCCGACAAGCTTGTTTACAGTAAAATCAGAGAGCTGTTTGGAGGTAATCTGAGAGGAATGGTAAGCGGCGGGGCAGCCCTCTCCCCTGAGATTTTCAAGTTTATGAACGCCATCGGTTTCATCTGCGTGCAGGGCTACGGATTAACCGAAACCTCGCCTGTAATTACAGTTCAGAATCGGAAAAGTATGCGAATTGGCAGTTCAGGCAAGACGATCAGGGGAGTTCAGGTCAAGATTGCGGAAGATGGTGAAATTTTGGCAAAAGGCCCGAATATCATGAAAGGGTATTATAAGGATGAAGAAAAGACGAAGGAGGTGATTTCAGACAGTGGCTGGTTCAGTACCGGTGATATCGGAAGGCTCGATGAAGATGGGTATCTGTTTATCACGGATCGAAAAAAAGCACTCTTTAAACTCTCTACGGGTAAATATGTATCCCCGCAGCATGTAGAGAATCTGCTTGCAGGATCGGGATTCATTGAGCAGGTGGTTGTGGTGGGATTTCAGAAAAAATTCTGCTCAGCGCTGATTGTACCGGCCTATGCTAATGTGAAAAAGAGACTCAAAAGGGATGGGTATGTACCGGCTGAGCCGGTGTCTGAGGATAAAAAGGTAAGGCAGTTGATTCAGGATGAGGTCGATAAAACGAACCGGGAGCTGTCGCCATGGGAGACTGTCAAAAAATTTGTGCTGCTCGAAGATCAGCTAACCATTGAAAGCGGTGATCTTACCCCCACAATGAAAGTGAAGCGGAGCGTTGTAAGGGAGAAATACGCAGCTCAGATTGATTCGATGTATGCCGAAGATGAATAGAGAGCTTTTTCCGGGAAACAGGATTCAGCAGGTTGTGGTGCTCGGATCGGGCATTATGGGCAGCCAGATTGCGGCTCATTGTGTAAATGCGGGGCTGAAAGTTAAACTGATGGATCTGAAGAGTGATGATCCGGACAGACCCGACCTGCTTGCTGAAAAGAGTATTCAAAATCTGCTAAAGATGAGGCCGTCGCCACTGGCTGTTCCCTCATACAGCCGGCTGATAGAGACGGGGAACTTTGACGATCACATGAACTGGCTGCAGGAAGCTGACTGGATCTGTGAGGTGGTCGTTGAAAGGATGGAGATCAAAAAGCCGTTGATCAAAAAGATCGGGGAGTACCGTAAACCCGGCTCCATTGTCAGCTCAAATACTTCCGGATTGCCGATAGATAAGATTGGTAAATCCTGTTCAGAAGAATTCCGGCAGCATTTTCTGGGCACCCACTTTTTCAATCCGCCCCGCTACATGAAGCTCCTCGAGCTCATTCCAACCAAAGCGACAAACCCTGCGGTTACCGAATTGATGACCCGGTTTTGTGAGCAGGTACTTGGGAAAGGTGTTGTGGTCTGCAACGATACCCCCAATTTCATTGCCAATCGTATCGGCGTTTTTTCGATGGCCTCCATGATGCCCTGGTTTTTCGAGGGGAAACTTCGGGCTGAAGAGATCGATTATCTGACCGGGACTCTGACCGGTTATTCCAAGGCTGCAAGCTTCCGGACTGCCGACATGGCCGGACTGGATGTGCTGAAGCATGTAACAGACAATCTCCGGCCGGCTGTGCCGGATGATGAACGGAGAGACGTTTTCCAGTTGCCTGAGGGTTTTGGGAAAATGGTGGAAAGGGGAGCTCATGGCAATAAAAAGGGGCAAGGTTTCTACAAGAAAGTGAAGAGTGAAAAGGGGAGTGAGTACCTCGTTATCCACCCTCAGTCATTAGATTACGAGCCACAAGTAAAGATTGAGATCCCATCCGCCAAAAAAGCTGAGAAAGATTTCAAAACGCCGGGTGAACGGCTGAAATTTCTGGTGAATCAGAAGGATAAAGCAGGGTTGTTTTTATGGGAGATCCAGTGCGACCTTCTGCTCTACAGTGCAAACCGAATTCCGGAAATCTCAGACTCCGTGGAGGAGATTGACCGGGCCATGCAGTGGGGATTCAACTGGGAACTGGGCCCGTTTCAGCGATGGGATGCGATCGGGGTTGCGGAGTCAGTCATACGAATGGAGAATGAAGGGCGTACGGTACCGGAAACTGTAAAAAAAATGCTGGCATCCGGCCGGGAATCTTTCTATCAGAGTGGCACCGTTTACAACCTGATTAAGGAGAGGGCAGAGCCCGTAACACCGCCGGCACGAAATGCCATCCGGGTCTCAAGTTTCAAGAAAGAGAAGAAGGAGATCTGGGCTACTGAATCAGCAGCTTTATACGATGCAGGAGACGGAGTGGCACTCTTTGAATTCCGGACCAAACAACAGACACTTGGATTTGAGCTGGTAAAAAATCTGGATGCTGCAAGTGCTGCGGTAAAAGAGAACTTTGGAGCTCTTGTGCTTGGCCATGATCATGATAATTTCAGTTATGGAGCCAATCTTGCCGAAGCGGCAGCCGTCCTGAAAAAGGGTGATTTCGGATTAATCCGGGATGCCGTTGAACAGTTTCAGAGAGTGGCTGTTGGCCTTCGTTACCAGCCCTTTCCGGTCGTTGCGGCAGTCTCTGGCCGCACCTTCGGCGGGGGAGTGGAATTCTTTATGCACTGCGACAGGGTAGTGGCACATCATGAACTCTACTGCGGACTCGTGGAACTGGGGGTTGGACTCATACCCGCCGGGGGTGGCACAAAAGAGCTGCTGCTTCGTGCCATGAGGTTTGTAAAATTTGCAGACCAGGCGGATCCGCTTCCTTTTGTGAGGGAGGCTTTTAAAACGATCGGGATGGCCAAAGTGTCGGATAGTGCTGCAAATGCACGTGGATTGGGCTTTCTCAGGGATACAGATCTGATCGTGATGAACCGTGACCTTTTGATCAAAACGGCTATAGAGGAGGCGCGAATGATGGCCGGCAGAACCTATACTCCTCCAGCTGAACCGATGATCAGAGTGATGGGGGAGACCGGACTCTCCGCACTGAAAATTATGCTTTTTAACATGAATGAAGCCGGATTTGCTACAGAATATGACAAACTGCTTGCAGAGAAGACGGCCTTCGTGATGTCCGGGGGAAACCTTTCTGAGCCGCAGGAAGTGCCGGAATCCTGGATTCTGAAACTGGAAAGGGAAGCGATACTGGAATGTTTCAGAGATCAGCGGACTCATGCAAGGATGGAGCAGCTGCTGAAAACAGGGAAGCCGCTCAGGAACTGAAATCGGAATTTCAGATCAGGATTCATACAATAAAGAAAGCAGAAAAGAGAAATCATGAATTTTAGACAGAGTTTCAGCACCAGACCGGTTCGGGAAGTGGTAATCGCAGCTGCCAAACGAACCGCGTGCGGGAAGGCAAACAGAGGATCCCTTCGGTTTACCAGACCCGACTCGCTGATGGGCTATGTAATCAAAGATCTTCTTCACTCACTTCCTGAAGTGAGTCCGGCCAGTGTGGATGACCTCTACGTGGGTTGTGCATTTCCGGAAGCGTCTCAGGGCTTAAACATTGCCAGGCAGTGTGCTCTGCTGGGCGGGCTCCCGGCTGAAGTTCCGGGAGTTACCATCAACAGGTTCTGTTCCTCAGGATTACAGTCGATCGCAATGGCAGCCGAGCGGATTATGACCGGGGGAGCGGAGATCATTATTGCCGGAGGTACCGAAAGCATGAGCCAGGTTCCCATGGGGGGCATCTCATTTCAGCCGAATCCGGAGCTGGCTGAGCGTTGGCCTGAAGTCTATATCAGTATGGGTTTGACTGCTGAAAATTTGGTGACCAGATACAACATCAGCAGAGAAGACCAGGATCGGTTCTCGCTATTGAGTCACCAAAATGCGGTCTCAGCATGGAAGAATGGCATTTTTGATACTCAGATTACACCGGTTCAGGTGACGGAAAAAAATATTACGGATTCAGGTAAAATCGGGGAACGTGTCACGGAATTTAAAACAGACGAAGGGCCACGCTCCGATTCCTCTATGGATGCACTTTCTGCGCTGCGCCCCGTTTTCAAAGCCGGAGGAAGTGTCACGGCCGGAAATTCCTCCCAGATGAATGATGCCGCCGCAGCCGTTCTGATGATGAGCAGAAAAAAAGCGGATGAACTGGGCATTCAACCCATTGCCCGCTATCTTGCCTTTTCCGTTGCGGGCGTAGCACCCGAAATTATGGGTATTGGCCCCTCAGCAGCGATACCAAAAGCATTGAAACAAGCCGGGCTGCAGCTGCCTGATATCGACCTGATAGAGCTGAATGAAGCGTTTGCGGCTCAGGCTCTGGCTGTAATCAGAGAGTCGGGTCTGGATCCGGAGAGGGTAAATACCCATGGAGGTGCCATTGCGATGGGACACCCGTTAGGTTGTACCGGAGCCAAACTGACAACACAGATACTGCATGATTTAAAGAGGCTTGACAAGCAGTTTGGAATGGTGACCATGTGCATTGGCGGCGGAATGGGAGCCGCAGGAATTTTTGAAAATCTGGGTCATCGATACGCTGATGTCGAGGCGTAAGCTCAAAACAATCTTCAAAATGCTGAAACTGAAAGAATGAATCCGGTCATTGCAGTTCAGAACGGATTCTGCTCAGGGTGCGGGCAGTGAGGAGCGCATCGTAGGCGGAAAAAACAGATTTCTGGCCTATTTGAATCGATTTAATAAACTGTGTTACCGACCATTCCGCTGTATCTGAAGGATCAAAATCATGGATTTTGGAAGATATTTTATCAAAGTCGTTCAGAGACAGGATCCGGATCCTCTGCCGGATTACATCACAATCGGCTACAAGGGAATGTGATGAAATTAACCTCTGATGGATTTCCCGATCAGATCTTGAAAAATACTGCACAGAAGCCACGGCCGAGTTTTCAAATCGGAGAGTGAGAGAAAGTCCGATCAGGTGTTTTTCCAGAAGAACGGGTTTAACCTCATAACGGTGAATGTTTCCTCCCAGCCATTTGATAATCAATGCCAGCTCATCGATCCAGTCATGATCGAAGAGATCAGTTTGAGTCCGGCCGACAGGAAGTGGCACGCACTCCTTCTTTATTTGAACCAGATCGGGTTTCTCAATGAGTTTCCGGATCATATGCGTGGATTCAGCCATGGAAGGCCAGTGCGAAAATTGAACGGTTACACCAGATTCCTCGGCTGAGTGATAGATCCTTTCAAGTTTTTCAACATCATCAGACAGGCGTGAGATGAGGTAGGTATGAAACCCATGCTTCACCGATTCAAGAAGCTTATCAAGTCTTGATGGTGAATCGTCGATCAGTAAAACGGCGTCAGTCCGCTCTTCAACATTCAGTGACTCTGTAATCACAACCTCCTGAATTGCAGATAACTTCCGGAGATGCTTTTCCCAGGCTATGCACCTTTCCTGCCTGCCGGCAATCGTAATTTTCATCAGCAATTGGATTAAGATTCAACGAAATATGGAGAGAGGGAACGAAGAATCCAAACAGAGCGTGAAAATCAGTCCGGCATGATGAGAGCCAGAATAAAATAGATCAGCACCATCGTGCCAAAAGATGAAAAGATCAGAATCAGGAAAATCGCTCTTACGATGGTTGGATCCCACTTCAGATACTCACCAATTCCACCGCACACACCGGCAATCATTTTATTAAGACGCGATTTTCTGAGTTTTGCTGGCATTTTCCTGAGATTATCGTTTGATATCAATCATTCTAAGCTATCCTACGGAAATTCAAAGATGAAGTTTCAAAAAAAGACAATCTCTAAAAAAAATACCGGTGGGTGGTTCAATTTTCATCCCAGTTGCGAATATAGAGAATATTTTGTGCAACATCGGGTACATTATTTTCCCAGTTCGCTTCATGTTCAATGGAAATGTGACCGGCAAAATTTTGACGGGTCAGTTCCGCAAGGATCTCACTGATCTGCCCTACACCTGTTCCAAAGATCACATCTTCAGCATCGCGGCTGTTTCTGTCCACATCCTTCATATGCAGTGATATCACCCGCCCTTCAGAGAGCTGCAGGGCTTCAACCGGGGAGATACCGGAGCGGATCCAATGGCCGGTATCTGCGCAGATCCCCATTCGTTCATCTCTGCCTTCAAGGAGGTTCATCACATGTACAGGGTCCCAGATCCGGTATTCAGATTCGGGGTCTTCCGGACGGGGGTGATTGTGAATCGCCATCATGATATCGAACTCTTTAACCAGTTCTTCAAGGAAATCCATCTCCTGCTGAGTATTCGGGTTTGCGGTAATGGCAGGCACACCAAGTTTCTGAGCATATTCAAAAACGGAGCGGGCTTCTTCCGGTGTTGGCATCACCACCACTCCGTAGTTCACCAGAAGGATGTCATGCTCCCGGAGTTTTTCATGCAACTCTGCGATCTGTTCGTCAGAAAGTTGATTTGTCGGAGTGTCATCTCCCGGTTTCAGTCGCTGCCCGGGAAATATTTCTATGATTTTTCCTCCGGCCTCTGCTGTTTTTTCAATGGCCTCAAAAGCGGAAAAGCGATTAAATGTAAAAGACTGAACTCCGACCGCAAACCCATTGATATGATGGGATGCCGGAATATTCAAATCCGGTGAAACCACAACATTCAGGGCAGGCTGATCCTGATCGGATGCGCAGGCCGGAAAAAGGAAGATCATAGTAATTATCAGGGCAGAGAGCAGGTGGATCGTTTTCATAGGGAAAAATTTACATGCATAGATATCGTTTATCCTAAAATATACTAAAGATAAATCACTATCAGACAGATATTTTCGGCGAATAGTGCAGTTGCAGATTCCGTTTTGAGGAAGCTTTTTTGTAGTTTCAAGAGAAAATCAGAAACAGGCTTTAAATCATATGAGAATAGTTTTTTTAGACAGGAAAACCGTTGGTGAACTTCCTGAACTTGAGGAGTTGAAAACATTGGGGGAGGTTACGTTTCATGAATACACATCGCCCTCAGAAACCAGAGAGAGAATAGAAAATGCAGAGATTGTTATTACCAACAAAGTAGTGCTGGATGCGGATCTGATACAGGGAGCAAGGGAACTGAAGCTGATCTGTGTTGCAGCAACCGGAATGAATAATATCGATCTTGATGCGGCTGCGAAGCAGGGTGTGACCGTACGTAACGTAAGTGGATACGCGTCTCACAGTGTGGCTCAAACCACATTTGCCATGCTTTTTCAACTGATGCAGAATCTGCCCTATTATGATGATTACGTAAAAAGTGGAGCTTACTCGAATAGCGAATTGTTTACACATCACGGGAAACCGTTTCATGAAATCAGGGGCAAACGCTTTGGGATTATCGGAATGGGCAATATCGGCCGGCAGGTTTCGCTGGCTGCTGTAGCCTTTGGGGCGGAAGTTGTCTATCACTCCACTTCAGGCCGAAATCTGGAACAGCCCTTTACGCATCTCGGCCTGGATGCCCTGCTGGAGACGTCGGATGTGGTTTCTGTTCACGCTCCGCTGAATGAGCAGACACGAAATTTAATCGGGTATGACCAGCTCAAAAGAATGAAGGGAAGTGCGTATTTGATCAACACGGGCAGAGGCGGGATTGTGGTTGAGAAAGATCTTGCCAGGGCACTGGATGAGGAGCTTATTGCCGGTGCGGCTCTGGATGTGTTTAGTCAGGAGCCCCTGCAGCCCGATAATCCACTGCTGCAGATCAAAAATAGTGAGAGGCTGCTGATGATCCCCCATATTGCCTGGGCCAGTATTGAGGCGCGCCGTGATCTGCTTAGAGGGATTATACGAAACATCAAATCTTTTTTCTGATGAAGGATGAGCTGATTCCTCACCGTCCGGATCCCTTACAGCTGCCAGAATCTGCCGGAAAGGTGCATATGAAATCGGATTATCATGAAGCGGCCATAAGCCTTGCAGACGGGAACCCTTTGCTGATTTCAGACCGCTATTCTACAGGCCTGAGTGTTCTTGCAAAGCTGAAGAAGCTGATATCCAGGGGCAAACAGGCCAGGACGTTCGGAATGAGCCGTAAACAGCGTGCTCACTATAAAAAGGCGTCAAATCTACTATTGGCCCCCGTTGAGAATCATCAGATTGCACTGTACAAATCACCTGAATCAGGGTGGCTGGAAAAGCTCTATCCGGATTTGGATCAGTTTTATCTCTCTTTTCCACAGCTACAGGGGCTCAACAGTTCGTGGCAGTGGTATCAGAAGGGGATACAATACCCTGGGCTGGATACAAAAATACATCCCTGGTATGGTGTCTATTTCCCAACACGATTTGACCACCTTTCACTCTTCAACGAATGGCTGAGTGAATACGAAGGTGCGAAAGAGATTGGAGCCGACATCGGGACAGGGTGCGGAGTGCTTGGATTTTTGCTGGCTGGAAACGGGTTTCAGAAAGTTTTCGCATCGGATCTCAATCCAAATGCTGTGATTTCAGTGAGGGAGTCAGCCGGCCGGCTTGGGTACGATTCAGTGTTGGAGCCATTGGTTTCCGATTTTTTTAAAGGTCACACGCAAAAGGCGGATTTGATCCTGTTTAATCCGCCCTGGCTGCCTGCATTGCACTCATTATCTCATCTCGATCGGGCGATTTACTATGAGAAAGGCTTTTTTGAAACGTTTTTCAGGCAGGCGGAACCATTTTTAAAAAAAGAGGGACGACTGGTTGTGTTGTTTTCAAATATGGCGGAGCGGCAGGGGCTCAGTTCCGCGCATCCCGTCAGGGATGAACTGTTGACTGGAAATCGGTTTAAAAAAATCAGTGAACTGCGGAAACCGGTAGCTTCAAAATCTGAGAAGACCAAAAGGCGTGATCACCGCGGGGATGAAGTGGTGGAATTATGGGAACTGGCTCTGATTTAAAGAGGTGGAGTATCCACGATGACCGGGTTCTCCATAGTAAGGAAGAAATCGTTCATGATACCGTAAATATCAAACCACTCCCACAGTACCAGTTCGCGGGGGTTGTCAGGCCGGTCTATCCAGAGGTCATTTTCAATATCCATGATGGGTGCCGGAATTGTATTTCGCTCAGCCCAATCGGGATTCTTTAAAATCGCGACTGCGGCCATATCAAAAAGAGCGCGGGAGGGCGGGTTCCCGTACATGCTGTACATTTCGAAAAGATTGGCTGAGTAGTCGCCCCAGTTCGTGAACTCACCGCCATGCCTGCCGGTCACAGGTTCTGAAATGGTTGGTCCCAGGCCGGGCATGCGGTGCAGAATCTGAGCCTGGGTTACCTTAACGGCATCGGTTCCTGAGGGATCGCCATACCGAACGGTAACAAATTCAAGCTCAACATCCATGTCCAGCAGGTAATTCATGGACTCCTTATCCCACACCTTATTATGTTCACCGGTACGCGGATAATTGGAACCGAGCCAGACGATCCGGATATTTTCAGCAATAGCCGGTTCTTTTTCAAGAGCCAGTGCAATATTCGTAAGTTTTCCAACAGCAAGGAGAATCAGAGGTTCATCCCGTTCAATCAAAGCCTGTTCAATGATAAAATTAACAGCTTCATACCCATCAAAACTCTCCTGATGAAGAGCTGTTCGGATCTCTTGAAATGAATCCTGAGCTCCAACCAACAGAGGAATCTTTCCATAGAGTTCACCACAGAGTTGCATTACTCGCTTTGCCTCATCGTAATGTTCCCCGATCGTGGAATAAGTCAGAAACCCGTCGGGGCCGCTTGTCGCATTCAGCGTTACACCAATCACGTTAAAGTGATTACCATTGAAGAGCAGATAGGCGAGTGCATGCTGGTCATCTACTTCATTATTGGCGTCGGTATCAAAGATCAGATCCATTTTTTTTGCAGGAAGCTCTGCTAAAGATGGACTCTGATCACATGAGATTATGGTCAGAAGAAGTAGTGAAAGAAAAAGGGTGAAGCAGGTTATTGAGTATTTCATCGAAAGGGTGACTATTTTTGAAAAAGTACTTTGAGAGATCTGTTTACACTGCGGATCAATCCTGATGAGCTGTTTACTCATTGCAGCAATTTCAAGTTATCGAAAAAACCTCTTTTCAACGATCGATTTATTTAAAAAAAACCATTATTTGAGATTACGTAACCATTTTACTTACAAAAGGTTAATGAAAATTGTGTACTACTGATTCATAATTCATATTATACCAATATTGTATAAATTTTATCCGTATTCAGCAGAGGCATAGGTAGTGTATGATACACTATACCGGCTTGAACGGGGAAGGGATTACACATTTGAATTAAAATACATCTGAATCGATGAGAGAAAAACATGTAACGATATTATTTCTGATATTGGCTGCCGTACTGATATCTGCCGATTCTTTTTCACAAAACAGTTTCCAGCAGGCAGACCTGCTGAAACAGTATATCATGAATCCTTCTCTCGTAGAGGAGAATCAGGAGCCGGCAGGTGTTCCGTTGCTTCTGTTTGACTCAGTTGAGAATGCGTTATCAGGCGACAGAAACCGATCTCCCCGGTTTTTTTCACTGGATGGTATCTGGAATTTCAGGTGGGATAAAAATCCGTTTGATGTACCTTCCGGTTTTTTCAGGCCGGACTACGACAGTTCTGACTGGGATCCGATAACAGTACCGGGTACCTGGCAAATGCAGGGTTTCGGATACAGCCTCTACCGTAATATTCCACTGGAATTCAGCCCCTATGATCCGCCGAATGTGCCTCTCGATTTTAACCCGGCCGGTTCCTATATCAGAACGTTTGAGCTGCCTGCCAACTGGGATGAAAAGAACGTATTTCTCCATTTTGAAGGAGTGAAAACAGCATTCTGGGTCTGGCTGAACGGAGAGTATGTGGGTTTTAATAAGGGAGCAATGACATCCGCTGTTTTTAATATCACAGACTACCTTCAGCCCGGCGGGAATCACATTGCCGTAAAGGTTCTGCGATGGGCCGACAGTACCTACCTTGAAAATCAGGATATGTGGAAATTTCACGGCATCTATCGCAGTGTCTATCTCTACGCCACACCGGATATCCATGTTCGTGACTTTTTTGTGCGCACTCAGTTCGACGACTCCTTCACCAATGCCGAACTTCTGATTGAAGCCGAGGTGATGAACTACGGAGAGAATGTTTCCGGCCGTTTTCATCTCAAGGGTGAACTATATGATCCGGATGGAAATCTGATCAGGGATTTTTCCCGGCAGCTGAGGGTTCCTGAAAGGAAGGAAGCCGTAGTGGTTCCCTTTTCGGAATCTGTGAGCACTCCTTTACAATGGTCGGCAGAAAAGCCGAACCTCTACACTTTGCTTCTTCATCTTACAGACAACCAGGGAGAGACCCTCGAAGTTTTGCATCAGAAAGTTGGTTTCCGCCAGATAGATATTGTGGATGGAGTCCTGAAAGTAAACGGAGTACCGGTGAAAATCAAAGGGGTGAACCGCCATGAACACAGCCCGTATAAAGGGCGTACGATGGATATGGCACTGGTTGAGCAGGAGCTGCAACTGATGAAGAAACTCAATATCAACGCCATTCGGACGGCACACTATCCTCATTCACCGGAGTTTTACCGTCTGGCCGACCGTTACGGATTTTATATTGTGGATGAGGTAAATGTGGAGTGCCATCAGGCCGAAAACAGTTTGCCCCACATTCCGGGTTGGGAAGTGCCGTTTCTGGACAGAATGGAAAAGCTGGTAGAGCGGGATAAAAATCATCCGAGTGTCATCATCTGGAGCACCGGCAATGAGTGCGGCCTTGCACCGGTTCATCAGGACATGGCTGACCTGGCACGACGTATCGATCCCACACGGTTGATCATGCATCAGTCGAATCACCCCAACGGGGATGCCCCCTTCGCTGATATTCTGGGAACCAGATATCCGCACCCTTCATTGCTTGCTGCAATCGGAGATACGACCCGCCGGCCTGTGATCATGGGTGAATACTCGCATGCCATGGGCAACGCTATGGGCCATTTTGATGAGTACTGGGATGTGATAAACCGAAACCCTCGCTTACAGGGAGGCTATATCTGGGACTGGATGGATCAGGGAGTCCTGTTCGATCTGATGGAGGTCAGGGATCGATCCGGATTTAACCAGCAGGCTGTGATGATGGGCAGGCCGGACATCCTGGAAACCGAAAGAGGTGCTGCCGTTGGGTTTAGCGGTCTGGATGATTTTATTGAGTTGACACCCAGTGAATCTCTGGATATCCGCGGTCCGTTTACGGTGGAGATGTGGATCTATCCGAGAGGATTTCTAAATCACAATAACCTATTTGGAAGAGGCCTTGCCATTGATCTTGCTCAGGTCTCGGAAAGAGAAATTGAATTCACGCTGAGAACGGGTCAGACACACCGGGTGCGGGCAGAATTGCCAATCAACTGGAATTACAACTGGCACCATCTGGCAGCGGTATATGACGGGAATGAAATGAGGATCCTCATCAATGGTATTCCATCAGCTATGGTTTCAGCAAACGGCGTAATTGAACGTGTCCGGAATCCGGTTACATTCGGGAAAAATCATATGATCAACAACGAAGCCTGGGAGGGATACACATCCAATTCTGTGATGACCGATATCAGACTCTACAGCACGGCACTGGCGGCTGATGAGCTTGGGATTCACGTGATGAATCCCGATAAACCCGAATATCTTCTCCTCTGGCTCACCTTTGATGATATTGCAAAAACCGGAACGTTTTATTCGTACGGCTCCACACCGTTAAGTGGTTCCGGTTCCATGAATGGAATCATCGCATACAACCGCGAACCTGAGCCTGAAGCGTGGCAGGTCAAAAGGAGTCACGCTCCGGTCTATTATGAAGCAGTGGACCTGTCTGCGGGGCTGATCCGTGTGCACAACAGGCATCATTTCACAAATCTGAATGAGTTCGAATCGGTCTGGATGCTGAAAGAAAACGGGCTTCTGATAGAGGAGGGGGTGCTGGAGCTGAATCTCCCGCCTCTTGCAGAGAAACAGGTCGCTCTTCAATTTGGCAGTCCGATTACGGATGATCATTACTACGACCTGTTTATTTCCACACGGCTTAAAGAGGATCAACTATGGGCAGAAGCGGGATATGAGATCGCATTTGGGGAGTTTCACCTGAACTCCGTGAAGATCCTCAGGCCAGATTTTTGGGATAAATATTCTTCCTTATCAGGAGATGTTTACCTGGATCAGGATGAAGAAATGATCACTGTAAGGGGAGAGACATTTGAGTACAAATTCAGTCTTACAGACGGAACCATTCAGTCGCTGATCAGTCATGAGACTGTCCTGATTGAGAGAGGCTCCGTTGTAAACGCTTCAAGAGTTCCCATCATGAACGAAGTCTCTTCGTGGGGAGTGGCGGAGTTCGATTTGATTTATGAATGGGGAATAGACAACCTGCACCAGGAGCTGAAGAGCTTTGATTTATATCGAATGAATGAGGATGCCATCCGGCTGACATTTGAGGTGAATGCTTATTCAGGCGAAGTAAGGGATATGCTGTTCGAGAATACGTTTGTTTACACGATATTCGGGAATGGTGAGATTCGTATGGAGCACAGTGTGATTCCAAGACTGGAGTATTTGCCAGGCTGGCCGCCTTCACATATTCCATGGCTTCAAAAACTGGGACTTCAGTTTACACTTGGAGGTGATATCCGGCATCTGGAGTGGTTTGGCAGAGGCCCGTTTGAAACCTATCCCGACCGGAAGACGGGAGCAAAAACGGGGGTTTATTCTGTGGATATCGATGATATTTCAATACCGTATATCATTCCGCAGGATTTTGACAACCGCACCGATGTGAGATGGGCTAACGTGATGACAGAAACCGGAGTGGGGTTGGCATTTTACAGCGATCACCTGATGAATGTTGCCATAGATCCCTATGAGAATCTCGGCGCCGCATGGTATCCGTATCAGCTGAGGCGCAGTTCAAATCCGGTTTTAAGCATCGACCACAAGGTGACTGGTGTGGGAGGGACACCCGTAACGGCCAGAGAAGAGTACAGAACCTATCCATCGAAATATCACTATCGGTTGCATATGATTCCTTTTCATAAATTTGAATGAGCCTGATATCCGGCTATACTAAAAACACCGACCGATGACCAGTGGGCGGTGTTGATAAAGAGGTTATAAAATGGCCCCTCTGCAACATCCGGCAGATGCGTTATTCATACCTTTGGATCTCTTTGCCGAAAGAGTGTTGATCCTTTGTAAGCGTAGCTTCCTGCACTCTGAGCTCTCTGCTTTACCACTGGATTCTGAGTGTAACGATCCTGTATATTCCACCGGAAATGTCTCCTTAACACCATCACAGAATCTGGCCATGTTTATGAAGTTCTTCGGTTTTATTGTCATTCTTCTCTTTGCCCTGGGTTGCAGTCCCGATACAGATCGCCAGCCCATTTCACAACATACCCCCCATATTGTGATTATCCTTGCGGATGATATGGGGTATGGAGACCTGGGTTCCTATAACGAATTCTCCAGGATTCCTACACCGGAGATCGACCGGCTCGCCGCAGAGGGAATGCGTTTCACGGACGCACATGCCCCCGGCACGCTTTGCCACCCTTCCCGGTATGGCCTGATGACCGGAAGATATCCGTTTCGAACGGATGTAACCGTATGGCCCGACAAACCTGTGATTGAAGAAGGCCGCATGACTCTCGCATCCCTGCTCCAGTCACAAGGCTACAGAACGGCTATGGTGGGGAAATGGCATCTTGGGTTTGATGAATCCCAAACCATAACCCCGGATTCCGACACGGTTACAGGTCCAAGTGAGCAGGCTGCTTTCCGTATCTATGAGAAAAATCAGCAGCTTCCCGGCGGACCGGTGGATCGTGGGTTTGATTCTTTTTTTGGGATTCGCGCATCTACGGATATTCCTCCCTATTTCTACATACGGGATGACCGGGTGGTTAATCCGCCAACGGAGAGGGTAGAGGATAACTTCAGCGGGGGGATTTGGACAGATATTCAGGGTGCTTTCTGGAGAGAGGGAGGCATTGCACCGGATCTTGAATTGATAGAAGTTCTGCCGCGCTTTACTGAAGAATCGGTTGATTTAATTCGTAATCATCCTGTTTCCCATCCCGCTGAGCCTCTGTTTCTCTACATCGCATATCCCGCCCCTCACACTCCGTGGCTTCCGGCGGAATCTTTTGTGGGAGTAAGTGAAGCCGGTCTCTATGGAGACTTTATGGCTATGGTCGATTTCAATGTTGGAGAGATTCTTGCCGCTTTGGAGGAATCGGGGATGGCGGAGAACACCCTGGTAATTTTCACCAGC
This sequence comes from Balneolaceae bacterium, assembly GCA_007693745.1. Taxonomy (GTDB): domain Bacteria; phylum Bacteroidota; class Rhodothermia; order Balneolales; family Balneolaceae; genus Rhodohalobacter. Next base: position 2,850 of record REDA01000074.1, on the reverse strand, counting down.
GATAACGGGCCGGTATGGTACGATAAGGATAAGGAGCTTTTTGGCCACGATTCCATGGGTGGATTCCGCGGAATGAAAGGGGATGCATTTGAGGGCGGCCACCGGATGCCTTTTATTGCCCGATGGCCGGGAGTGGTCGGGGCCGGATCGGTGTCGGATCAGACCATCTCTTTTACCGATCTCATGGCCACCTTTGCTGAGATCACAGCTGCAGACCTGCCGGTGAATGCGGGAGAGGACAGTTTCAGCTTTTTACCGGTGCTGAATCGCTTGCAGCCCGATTCAGTTTTCGAAAGACCCCCGGTGATTACGACTGCCGGAAATGGTTTAAAAGCGATTCAGGATGGGGAATGGAAACTCATCAATGGCCTGGGTTCAGGGGGATTTACACAGCCTTCCAGAATACAACCCGGACCGGATGATCCCCCTGGTCAGCTTTACAATCTTCATGAAGATCCGGCTGAGACGACCAATCTGTGGCACGAGTACCCTCTGATCAGAGAGCGATTGATGGAACACCTTGAGGCAGCGGAGCGTAACGGGCGCACCCGCCCCTGACCCGATGCTGCGGCCTCCCTGAAAAAAGCGCCGGCTCTTGCAAACATACTGAACACGATCCATGCGGACCATCCGTAAATCCGAAGATGGATTGAGTTCCTGAATCAGTGACGAAAATCAGAAAATCGAAGAGACTGTTCAGTGACCTTCACGGAAAATTTGTACATTTGAGAGATCAGGCTTAAACATGCGGAATCATGGTTAAAACGGAAGAGATATCATCTTGCCTGATCCGCGATCCGGGATCGTACAAAGGGTCCGGAAATCTTATCCAGGCCGAACTATCAAATCAAATGAACCGAATATGAAGAGCATAGTCAAGGAACTCGCCAAAATGATCGATCACTCCATTCTGCATCCGTCACTTACCGATGACGACCTTCAAAGAGAATGCGAAATCGCAAAGAAATATGATGTTGCCTCGGTCTGTGTAAAGCCCTACGCGGTGAAACAGACTGTGGAATTACTGAAGGGATCGGATGTGCTTACAGGGTGTGTAATCGGTTTCCCTGCAGGCAATTCCGCCATTGAAGTAAAAGTTTTCGAGACAGAAATTGCCTGCCGCGACGGAGCGGTCGAGATCGATATGGTGATTAATATCGGAAAAGCACTGCAGGGTGACTGGGACTATATCACGGAGGAGATCAGAGCCGTTACCGAAACCTGCCATAAACACAACGCCATTGTGAAGGTGATCTTCGAAACCGATTTTGTCACCCGAACGGAAGACAAGATCAGACTGTGTGAGATCTGCACGGAGGTGGGCGCCGATTATGTGAAAACCTCTACCGGATTCGGGTTTGTAAAACAGCCGGATGGGAATTACAACTACACCGGAGCCACACTGGAGGATATTATTCTGTTGCGGAAACACTCCGGGCCCAACGTGAAAGTGAAGTGTTCGGGCGGTGTGCGCTCCCTGGATGAACTGCTGAAGATGAAAGAGGCCGGAGCCGAACGATCCGGTGCCTCAGCAACGGTTCAGATGCTGGATGAGGCTCTGGAGAGGTTCTCATAACTACGTTTAGTTACAAAGTGCAAACTTACTTCAGAACAGGCCTTTAACCCTGGTGGAGTGAGCCCGTAAGGATTTAAACAGCGAAGCAATTCATGGAATCAAGACGTTCATTTCTTAAAAAAACAGCCGCTGTAGCAGCAGGAGCCACTCTTGGCGGACTTGCCGCATTTTCTGCCTGTCAGCGGAAACCTCTGAACGCTATTCCGCGATGGAGGGGTTTTAATCTGCTCGATTTCTTCACACCCGATCCGCAGAATACCTGGGTGAACCCTGCCACCGAAGACCATTTCCGCTGGATGGCCGACTGGGGCTTTGATTTTGTCCGCCTGCCAATGGCCTATCCCAATTATCTCGATTTTGACAGGAGCAAGCCAATTACTCCGGATGAGGTGTACCAGATTGATGACCAGGCAGTGGACAGAATCGATGCCCTTGTGGCGATGGCGCACAACTACGGCATGCATGTAAGCCTGAATCTTCATCGTGCTCCAGGGTATTGTATCAACGCAGGGTTTCATGAACCCTACAATCTCTGGCTTGATGAAGAGGCGCAGCTCGCCTTTAACTTCCACTGGGAAATGTGGGCAAAGCGTTACCGGAACGTCTCTTCGGAGAAGATCAGCTTCGACCTTGTGAATGAACCAGCCATGCGGGAGGATATGAATGACCAGCACTCTCCGGTGACTTCAATCCCGGGTGATACCTACCGAAAGGTTGCAATGGGGGCAGCAAATGCAATCAGAAGCGTGAACCGGAATCACCTGGTCATCGCCGGTGGAAATGATGTGGGAACGACCGTTGTACCGGAGCTGCTGGATCTGGGAATCGCCAAAAGCAACAGGGGATACTTTCCAGCTCACATTTCACACTACCGCGCCCCCTGGGCTTTTGCCGATATTGATTCCATGCCCGAACCACGTTGGCCGGGTCACTACAATAACAGATATTACAGCAGGGAACTGCTGATGGAGCATTATGCTCCATGGATAGAAGTAGTAAAACAGGGTGTAGGTGTGCATTGCGGTGAGTTAGGCTGCTATAATCAAACTCCTCACGATGTTTTTTTACGCTGGTTCTCCGACACGCTGGACATTTTCACAGAGCATGGAATCGGCTGGGGCCTGTGGGAGTTCAGCGGTAATTTCGGATTGCTTGATTCCGGCCGTCAGGATGTGGAGTACGAAGAGTGGTATGGACATAAACTGGACCGAAAACTTCTGGATCTGCTCAGGAGACATTAACAAGTATAAATATCATTGACTATGAGATCTCTT
>REDA01000004.1 GCA_007693745.1 Balneolaceae bacterium | reverse complement strand
GTTCGATCTCCTCTTTCACGTTGTTGATCACTTCCAGCGGATTCATGCCGTAGCGGGATACCACCACACCGCCAACCGCTTCAGCCCCTGCTTTATCGAGCACACCCCGGCGCTGGGCCGGGCCGAATGCAACATGAGCCACATCTTTAATCCGTATCGGAGTGTTACCAACAACCTTAACCACACTCTCCTCCAGGTCCTCAAGCGATGTTACATACCCTGTGCCGCGTACAATATACTCTACACGATTCAGTTCGAGGGTTCGCGCCCCCACATCCAGGTTACTTTTTCTGACAGCGTTTGCAACTTCAGTAACGGTGACACCCATTTCGCGCATCCGAAACGGATCGATATCCACCTGATACTCCTTTACATGCCCGCCGATACTGGCCACTTCTGCCACGCCGCTTACGCCCGAGAGCGCCAGCCGAACCTGGTAATCCTGAATGGTTCGGAGTTCGTGCAGATCCCATCCGCCCGCCGGTTTCCCATCAGGGCTGAACCCTTCGAGAGTGTACCAGAAGATCTGCCCCAGTCCGGTCGCATCCGGGCCGAGTGTGGGTTGTACTCCATCCGGCAGTGTGCCACCGGGCAGGGAGTTTAGTTTTTCAAGGATACGTGTGCGGCTCCAGTAAAACTCCACATGGTCTTCGAAGATGACATTGATAGCGGAAAAACCAAACATGGAGTTGCTGCGCACGGTACGGACACCCGGGAGGCCGAGCAGCTGAGTAGTCAGCGGGTAGGTAATTTGATCCTCAATATCCTGGGGCGAACGGCCGGGCCATTCGCTGAAGACGATCTGCTGATTGTCGCCGATATCCGGAATGGCATCCACCGGCACGGGATTTCGGGGAATAAAACCGATCTCCCGGTCGAAGGGCGCTGTGGAGAGTCCCCATCCTGCAAAAAGCAGGAAGAGCAGGAGTGCGATCAGTCTGTTTTCGAGAAAAAAACGAAGGATGATGTTGGTCATGGTGTGAAAAGCTGGAGTGCAGCGACAGTCCCGACAAACCTGCCGGGATGAAAAGTTGTTGTTGCCTGAATGAGGTTGACGTTAATCTGCTAAACGGATCAACGTGATTACGGATCAACGATCCGTAAACCAAGCCCTGAATCCTGGCGTAGTGTCAGATTCGGTAGCTTTCAGTTCGGACGGAGTGGCAGTGCCTGCTTAGATGAGGAAGGTGTCGTACATCAGCCAGAGAGGCGGTCTGTGCAGGCCGATTCGGGTTTGAAGTACCGGATGAATCGGTTCATTGAAGGCAAGCGGATCTGTCAGTTCTGAGTAAGCCGAAAGCTCAGTGTTGGCGTCATTTTGCGAAGGGATCCATTCGGTATCCTCCAGCTGGCTTTCGCTGATGTTGCAGGTGCAGATCCATCCCCATCCGCAATCGTGATGGTGAGCTTCCTGCTGTCCGGCCGGTTCCGTGCTGCTCTCACAGCAGCTGTGATCCGCTGCCATTGCGGAAGAGTGGCTGCCGGTCATGCAGTAGTGAGCAAACGCTTTGGCATGGAGCCCGGAGGGGACAAGCAGTGCCAAAAGCAACAGAAGTGCTGTTAGCCTCGATAAACGCTGATATGACGGTTGGGTCGTTTTCAAAATAGCAGATCGTGTTAGTCAGGAAACTAAGAAATCCGGATAATATTTCACAATGGAGCGATTTAATTAAAAAAACCGAGAATTACCGGCCTTAGCGCCTCTGCCCAGAGCCGGTAACCGGTTTCGTGGGGGTGGAGCAGGTCGGGCATGATTTCTTCGGTGAGGATGCCCTCATCTGTCAGGAATATCGAATTCAGATCCAGAAAAGTCACCCGGTCCAGTTCATCCAGAGGTGCAATCAGGCGGTTGATCTCTTCATTCCGCACCCTCATCCCGTCATCCGGCTGTTCTCCTCTCGGGAAGATGGCAAGGAGCAGGAAATGGGTTTGTGGCAGGCGGTTTCTCAATTCAGAAATAATGAGTCCGATGCCGGCTGCCGTGCAATCAGCGGGATCCATCCGGTGGCCCGTGTTGTTGGTGCCGATCATGAGCAGAGCCAACTTCGGTGAGATTCCTTCCACCTCTCCGTTCTGCAGCCGCCAGAGCACATTTTCGGTTCGGTCGCCGCTGTAGCCGATGTTGAACGTCCGGAAATCACCAAAATGCTCGTTCCAGGCCTGCGCCCCTCTCAGCTCCCAACCGTGCGTGATCGAATCGCCGATCAGCAGAATTTCAGCCTCATCCCGTCCCTCTTCCTGAAGCTTGTCCAGGTGGCGTGGCATCCACCATTCGATCGCCCAGGGTTCTTCCAGCGGAGCCGGGGTGAGTGCCGCGGCGTTTTCTGGGCATTGAGCGAAGGCATTTTCAGTAGGATATAGCAGTGTAAACAAAGCAAAAAGTGAGGTGAACAAGAGCGCCGGGGTTTTCATAAGATTGGGGGAATAGAGTTTTGAGTACATCCATGGTGTTGGGAGAGTTTCAGGGCTTGTGGTAATTCCGGATACGTTGCCCTCCTTTGGGGATTTCTTACAGTAGCACTTTCCAATATTTAGGGGTTAGGCCACTTCAATTTACCCATTGTTGTGGTACGTTTTTTAAATTATTTGTCTTATGGTATTCATTGGAAGGAACATTTTTTCACTATCCGGAAGTTGTTCAAAACCATATTTTTTGTAAAACTTCACTGCAAATTCATTAATTGGATCTGTAACAACAGCCATCGCTCCGATGCTTTCTTCAGATAATGTAAATGCTCTGAACAAGGCGTCTAAAAGTAAATACTCTCCCAATCCTGTTCCTTTTGCAGTTATGTCTCTCGCTAAACGACCGAGCAGAATGACAGGAGCATTGTAATTTTGAGGAACCTTTTTGATATACTTATCAGGAATTTGTTCTCTTCCAAGACTTTCGCTTGATAAGGTATAATAGCCGATTACATTATTGTTATTGTCGGTTGCAACAAAGCAAATAGCAAGCTTTTTCCTTACATCCTGACTAACTTGTCTCTGGATATAATGGGTTAGTTGTGGCTCTTCACATTCAAATGCCTTTCGGTTATGAGTCTTATCTAATATAGATATATCCAACTTCAGGCTTTGTTTGATTTGTATCGTTTAGCTGCTTCAACCAGGTTTTGATTAGGTGTTGAATTGCTGAATACGGCATCAAAGAAAACTTTACGATCTTTCTCGGTAGCAATAATTCTGTCATTTTTTGCTACGATTTCTTCAGCTTGTTGTTTAACAACTCTAACAATGAAGCTGCTGAATGATTTATCTCCGCTTAGTTTTTGTGCTCTTCTGAACATTCTTTTATCAGCAGAGGTCACTCTCAACTCGATACGTTCGTCTTTACTTAAATGTGTTTCCATGGGATATTTGTTTTTCACAAATGTACGGTGAATAACCGTACAATTCAAATGCACCCCAACGGTTACGTATATGAAACTTTTGGCATTTCGAAGTACTTTCCCTCTTTGATGAAGGCGATTCAGTAAAAGGGTTTTCGTAATTGAAATGCGAATGTAATATCTGGCAATTATAGTTACATTTTGCCAGATATTACACACTATGGTCTCCACAAAAAAAGAACTTTCCAACCCCCTAAAAGACTGGACACAAATTAAACCTGGAAAGGTTATACTTTGTGCTTGTATCAACACAAAGAATAACATTGAGTAAATCCGGTCATAGCAGCATTTTTCCGGGAAACAGGCCCTGCAGCAGGTATTGCCATTAGATTCCACCTGTGAGTTCACGGGTAACCCGCGATTTATCAAACCTGTTTCATCTCGCTCTCTTTGGCAATCAAGTTACATCTCAACTTAAAAATAAATTCCCCATGGCCTCTCTGAACAGAGTACTGTTTCTGGTTTTTGTTTCTGTACTAATCACCGCCTGTATGTCGCTGAAAACGGATATCGCTCCCCTGCCCGAAACGTATCATGCGGATCTTGAGCAATGGAAGGAACAGAGGGTGGAAACACTGAAAGGCCCGACGAACTGGCTTCGGCTGGAGGGTATCTACTGGATGAGTGAGGGTGAAAATTCATTCGGGAGCGGTGAGGATCAGGATCTGATTCTTCCGGAGGGAACCATTCCCGCCCACGCCGGAGTGATGATTCTGAATGAGGGCGTAACTACAATGCGGGTGGCTGAGGGGGTGCAGATTTTGCATAATGGTGAGCCTGTGACGGAAATGGTGATGTACGACGGTGGCGAGCGGTACCGCGCCGAACATGAAAACCTGGAGTGGTTTATTGATAATCGGGGCGACACATATGGACTCCGCCTCTATAACAAGGAGAATCCTAAAGCGGATGCGTTTGAAGGGTTTCCTGCCTATCCGGTGAATCCGGACTGGCACCTGCATGCAGAGTTTGTCCCCAATTCTGACAGCCTTTCCATTATCCTGGATAATGTGATCGGGGAGCAGGTGGAACGGTATTCCCCGGGCCGCATACGGTTTACTGCTGAGGGAGAGAGGGTAGAACTGATCGCTTTTGAAGCCAACTCCGGACTCTTTATTATGTTTTCAGATCGGACGAAAGAGACAGAGACCTATCACGCCGGCAGGTATCTGATCATCCCCTTCCCGGATGAAAATGGCCGCACAATCATCGATTTCAACCGGGCTTACAATCCGCCCTGCGCTTTTAACATCTATACCACCTGTCAGCTGCCGCCACCCGGCAATCGTCTCGATCTGATGGTAACAGCCGGTGAAAAGCGTCCCGTGGAGTGGCAGGGCCTGTAGGGGCTTTTGCAGGCAAGGGGTCTGTTTTTTATGTGAACTGAGCGAGAAATCCGAAAAGTGTTTGATGGATCCCCCCGCCTGTAGAGGATATGGTATAAGATTGCAGTGGGTTCTTTACCAGCCTGAACCCCGGTTACGGGATTATTCAGGCTGTGGCTCTCATTTCTGCGGCTGGCTGTGGATAATCTGCATAAAAAAATTATATTAAAGGGATAGTCTACCTGCCAATCACAAATCTGAATACCATGAATAAAAAATCCGATCCTTTCTCATTGAATTCTCTTTCCCGCCGCAGTTTTGTCAAGGCCTCTTCTCTTACTGCCGGCGGACTCCTGATGGGCGCGCTTCCGGTTTCATCTTCGGCGTATGCTGCGGGCTCGGATACGTTAAAGGTGGCACTGATTGGCTGCGGAAGCCGGGGAACCGGTGCCGCTGCCAACTGCCTGAGCTCGAATGAGGGGGTGACTCTGGTGGCTATGGCCGATATCCTGCAGGATCAGATGGATGAAAGTTACCGGATTCTGACGGAGCGCTATGCCGGCACAGACAAAGTGGATGTCCCGCCGGAGCGCCGGTTTGTGGGGTTTGATTCTTATAAAAAGGCGATCCCGCTGGCCGATGTGGTGCTCCTGACCACCCCGACGTTTTTCCGGCCACTCCATTTTGAGGAAGCGGTGAAGCATGGCAAGCATGTGTTTATGGAGAAACCGGTTGCGGTGGATCCGGCCGGAGTGCGGCGAGTGATCGAAGCCGCGAAGAGTGCAAGGGAACAGCGGCTGAATGTGGTGGTGGGTCTGCAGAGAAGATATTACAATCCCTATCGTGAGCTCTACAGACGCCTGCAGGAGGGAGAGATTGGCGAAATCATTTCGGGACAACTCTACTGGAACCAGGGGCCGTTTTTTATCCGTCCGCGTCAGCCGGAATGGTCGGAACTGGAACATCAGATCCGTAATCATTTTCACTTTATCTGGCAAGCCGGCGATCAGGTGCTGGATCAGATGATTCACAATATCGATGTGGCCAACTGGTATCTTGGCGAACATCCTGCGACAGCGCAGGGAATGGGTGGACGCGAAGTTCGTACAGGAAAGCAGTACGGGCAGATCTTTGATCACAATTTTATTGAATACATCTACCCGAGCGGCGCGGTGATTTCTGCTCAGTGCCGACAGATTCCGGGATGCTACAATATTGTTACCGAACGGTTCAACGGCACCAAAGGATTTTTGTCCACCGGCGGACCTGATGGCCCAACCATCCGGAACAGAAGTCAGCAGGAGATATTCCGGTATGAATCGAATAATGACCCAAGCCCGTATGATCAGGAGCATATCGAACTGATCGCATCCATCCGCGCGGGTGAAGTGATCGACGATACCGATTCGGGATCCAAGTCCACCATGGCTGCAATCATGGGCTTTATGGCTACCTATTCCGGTCAGCTTCTGGAGTGGGATCAGGCGCTGAATTCAGACAAACGGTTCCATCCGCATCACGATCTGCTGCCGGAAGATGTGAACTGGGATACACCCGCTCCGGTTCAGCTGGACGAAAACGACTACTATCCGATTCCGATTCCGGGCGTTACCGAGGTAGTCTGATCCTTACAGGATTCGGACTCCCTCATCACGGATCCAGCCAAACATGCCGTTTTCCAGGCGGATATAGTACCATCCGTCTGCGGTTTCGCTGCGCTTGAAATCGATGCGAAGGGAGAAGCCCTCAAAGGCGGTGGTGATCTGTGTTGCGGTTTCGGCAGGCTCTGCATAGACTTCGGACTGCCTGTCGGTTAAAATCGCTGCAGAGTAGCGGTTTTGCTGGGAATAGATAATCAGCGAGAAGAGAAACAGCAGAGCGGATAGCCCGAATAGCGACAGTGAAGCGATGCGGAATGGCTTTCGAAGATCAATGCGGAACCAGGCTGCGATCAGAAGGGCTGCCGCAAGATTGAACAGCACCAGCGTGGCAACGACGATGGCAGTGATTCCAAACTGTGCGGACAGGTATTGGAAAAACCGGTCCCAGGGCAGTGCGGGAAGAACGGCAGACCGCCTGGGGAACCGTTCGTTCACATATTCGAGCGCCTGACGTGCCAGCTGTTCGGTTTCTCTCTGGTCTGCAGCTTTCAACAGGTAGAATTTTGCCATTCCCAGCGAGTCGAGTTGCGTATAGGCGATTCCCATATTGAGCCAGAGCGCACCCGAACGATATCCATCCTCTTCAATCGCTTTGTAAAGGGTGATGGCTTCTTCATACAGGCTCTCCTCCAGCAAACGGTTCCCTTCGTCAAAGCGTGACTGCTGGGCAGCGGCAGGCAAGGGGCTGAGCAGATAACTGATGAACAGAGCCCCAAACAGGAGCAGATGGCCTCGTTTGAAGTTCATGAGAGTACCTCCCGAAGCTGTTCGATGATCGTTTCTGTTTTTTTGATATCCGTCCGGAAATCGGTCGCAGAACCCACCGGCGCATAACTGATGGTGGCACATTTATCGAGCAGGCTGCTGATCTGCCGATGCAGCGGCTCGGGGATATTCCTGCTTCCAAGCTGCTTGAGCAGTTCACTGTCGGAGAGTCCGGCTTCGGGAAGGCCAAGCCGATCGGTTACATATCCGGTTACAGTTTTATGAAGCAGGTTGTAGATCTCTTTGGGCTGGTTTTTTTCCATCCATTCATGGGCTGCCTTCAGCCGTTTTTTTGCTGTTTCATCAGCGAAATGAGCGCGCGCAAAGGTGTAATCGGAACCAAGCCTGCTGAGCAGATTTCTGCGGTAGATGGCAGTTGCCAGTGCTGCAATTGGGAGTATCAGGAATAGCCAGAACCAGAAAGTCCGGAAAAAGGGGCGGGTAGCGGTGGATGTACTCCAGGCGGCCAGTCCTGTTACAGGCTGAAGCCTGACAGCAGTTCCGCTGTTGCCGGCAACAGCCAGGCCTTGCTGGGCAGCGGGCAGAGCGCGAAACTGCAGGGCAGGCAGTTCAATTGTGTTAAACCGGCGTGTTTGCGGATTGAAAACAGCAACCCGCTCAGCGGGTAGAGTGTAGAGCCCGGGCGCCCTTGCGGCAATGAGCTCCGTAAACGTTCGTGTACCGGAAAGTGAACGCCCTTCCCTGTCAAGATGACTGGCATCCTGTGGTGAATAGAGCTCCAGTCCGTCCGGGATCGTGTAGGCCGGCCTGCGAACGAGCGGCAGATTGCCTGTGCCCCGTATGGTGGTTATCAGCTCAACCGTTTCACCGGTTACAACCTCATTCGAGGAGAGCCTTCTTTCGACCCGCATCTCTCCAACGGCATTCAGCGCAATGGCATCGGGCGGTTCGGGCAGAGGCCTGACGTTCAATGTAATGGGTTCCGATTCTACGGATAACCGGCGCTGATTGGCACCGGCGCCAAAAAAGCTTCCAAATGGATCGTTTCTGGATGGCTGCGTGCGGATGCCTACATTAAGAGGGAAGCCGGCGAGTGTCAGTTCTCCGCTTCGGGTCGGGAAGAGTGCGTATCGCATCAGTTCCGCTTTTCTGTAGCGGATACCCTCCACAATCACGGATTCAACAGTTGGCTGGCCACCATTCTGCAGTTCTTCGCGCCAGAATCCGTCGGTTCGCCATCCTGACTCCATCTGAAAGGAGGTGATTTCGACACCCTGCCTGAAATAGAGGATCACACTGGCAATCACCTGCTGACCGGGTACAGGATTGGTCACATCGAGCTCTACCTGCAGATAGACGTCGGGAAGCTGCGGCCGCGTTTCGGTTCCGGCCTGTGAACGTTGCAGGATCTCAATCCGGATCGGTTCGGTCTCCCGGATTTCGCCATCGATATCAATCCGCACAGGCGGAATGGTGAAGCTGCCCGGTTGAGCCGCAATCAAGGAATAGCGATAGCTTGTGGTAGTGCTGGTGCGGGCATTTACGATGGATATGCTGGTGCTTCGCGAAGGGTTTTGAGATAAAACCCGTACTCCGGGGATCTCCGGAAGCTGCGGAAGGGATACATTTCTGACAGATCGCCCCGAAACCTCCACACTCAGCGTAAACTGTTCACCCAGAAAAATCCGGCTCTCAGAGACCGTAGCCTCCAGAGAGATCTCCTGAGCATTCAGTGATAACGGCATGCCGAGGGTGCAGGCTGTGAAGAATATAACCAGAAAGTGTGAAAAGGAATTACCAGTCTCTCTCATTGCCGGATTGGGATTCAGTAGATTCCTTTTTTTGATTCTCAAGGAGTTCTCTTTCAAGCTGCTCCAGGGCATCCAGTATAGCCTCGGCCTCTTCGGGTGTCATGTCAAGTGGCGCTGGCTGCTCTCCGGAGTCCTCGTTTTCATCTGACTGCTGGTCAGAATCGGGTTGAGGCGGCTGCTGATCATCCTGGTTCTCATTTTGATCATCCTGATCCTGCTCTCCCGAATCAGGCTCCTGCTGCTGCTGTTCCTGTTGCTCCTGAAGCCTCCGGCTGGCCAGTTCGAAATTGTACTGCGCGTCGGTATCTGCGGGATTACGGATCAGTGCCTGCCGAAAATGATCCAGAGCCTCCTCATAGCGCTCCTGATCGGTGAGCATCCGGCCCTTGTTGTAATCGGCGAGGGACTGCTCCTGCTGCAGTTCGGTAAGTGACTGGAAGCGCTGATACGCCTCAAAAGCCTGATCCTGTTCGCCCAGATGATAGAGGGCATTGCCGAGATTGAAATGAAGCCGGGGATTATCCGGGTCCTGCATGATGGCCTGGCGATAGAGTGCAGCCGCTTCCCTGTAATCTCCCCGTTCGAAGGCGCTGTTCGCCTTTCGTGCATCGCTCAGGGAAGATGCGGTAAAGAATAAAAAAGCCAGCAGGGCTAAGAGTAAGCGTTGCATCGTCAAATCAGGTTGTCTGGTTGCATCACAGGTAACGCATTCACAGCGGATTGCGTATGTTTGAAATCAGCTCTCTTCATCAAGAAGAGCCAGAGTTTCATCATCCAGTTTCAGATTGGTGAAAATATTGGAAACATCATCATTTTCATCAAACAGATCCATCAGTTTCAGATTCTTTCGCACCGTTTCGGTATCGGCGGATACTTCAGTCAGGGGAATCCGGATCAGTTCCGCAGAATCGATTTCAAAACCCTGCTCTTCCAGCGCTTTCCGTACGCTGATCAGTTCCTCACGGGAGGTGAAAATCTCGAAAAATCCCTCTTCCACACCCACATCATCTGCGCCGGCATCAATCGCTGAAAGCATAAATTCCTCTTCATCGTGACCTTCGTTGTTCACCTTGATGGATCCCTTTTGGGAGAAGAGATAGGATACAGAGCCGTCGGTTCCCAGATTGCCGCCATGCTTGGCGAAAAGATGCCGGATTTCGCCAACTGTCCGGTTCAGGTTGTTGCTGGTTGCCTCAATGAAATAGGCAATCCCTCCGGGACCGTACCCCTCATAGGTCACCTCATCATAGTTACCGGATCCGTCGTCCAGTTCGCCGGTTCCCTTTTTGATTGCGCGTTCGATATTGTCTTTGGGAAGATTCACCGCTTTGGCGTTCTGAATAGCAAGGGCCAGGCGTGCGTTCATACCGGGGTCTCCGCCACCCTGGCGCGCCGCCACTGTGATTTCACGTGTATGTTTGGTAAACGCCTTGGAGCGCTTGGCATCTTCGCGCGCCTTTCTGTGTTTGATATTTGCCCACTTGGAATGTCCGGCCATGATCCGACTCGTTTAAAGCAATTGATGTTATTCTTGAAGAGATTGCTGCAAATATACAAGAATTGCAAAATTTCACCTAACAACAGGCTATAATCAAACCGGGAGTCAGGAGGATATCAGGAGAGCTGCCTTTTCGCAATCCGTATTACTCAACAAAGGGTAAACTTATGACTCATGTTCTTTTTCTTCGACCAGCCTGCCAGACAGGTATTTATGCAGGACGCTGGTGATCAGCGTTTGATAGGGTACGCCCTCTTCCATGGCCTTCGACTTAATTCGCTCCAGGTCTCCTTGCGAAATTCGGAAATTTATCCGTTGATTTTTAAGGGTGTGATTTTTGGCCATGAGTCTTGCCGTTCAAAAGAAATGTTACGGGTTCTTTTCAGAAGATAATTTTTCTTTTCATCCCAAAAGTATTTCATATTATGAATTATAGCATCCCTGTGCATACAATGTCAATACATCATTGCTTTTAAAGCCCGGAATCAGACATGAAACGTTACTCTGCTGATATAAGTTGTTAAATATGAGCGGTAATTATGCTGCATAACTTCCGGCCTGATTATTTTGTATCTTCTGAAACCTCCTCACAGAGAGGCTTGGGGCTTTGTGAAAAAACTGGAGTTTTGCACAAGATCAAGTTGGAAGAGACTTTAATACCACAGCCTGTTTGTCAACCGTGAGGATGTTAAAGTTTAGGCAACGAAGATAGCAGGCAAAAGAGCAGCTTTTCAAAGCTCCCGGAATATTTAGTTAAAGTGACTTCATGAATATAGGAATTGTATGTTACCCCACATTTGGCGGCAGCGGCGTGGTGGCAACGGAACTGGCGAAAGGACTGGCCAATCGCGGACATAATCTTCACATCCTGAGTTATGCGCGTCCGGCACGGCTCGACTCCTTCCGAACCGACATCACCTACCACGAAGTGGACCTGAGCACCTATCCGCTCTTCGAGTACCCTCCCTACGATCTGGCACTTGCCAATATGATGGTCAATCTCATCCAGTTTGAAAAACTGGATATTCTTCATGTTCATTATGCTATTCCACACGCTACCAGCGCTTATCTGGCAAAGCAGATTCTGAACAGCAGAGCCTCCAAAGTTCCTGTGATTACCACATTGCACGGCACCGATATCACTCTTATCGGCAGCGACCCCACCTACAAGCAGGTGGTGGATTTCTCTATCAATCAGAGTGATGGTGTGACCGCAGTTTCAGAGTACCTGAAAGAAGAGACCTACCGCCAGTTTGATATCACCAAAGAGATCGAGGTTATTCCCAATTTTATCGACCTGGATCGTTTTAAAAAATCCAAAAAAGAGCATTTCAAGAAAGCTATTTGTCCGGAAGGAGAAAAGATCGTCACCCATGTCTCCAATTTCCGCGAGGTGAAACGGGTACCGGATGTGATTGAAGTCTTTCATCATATTCTGGAAAATGGTGTCAAAGCCAAGCTCCTGATGGTGGGCGACGGACCTGACCGGCCCAAGGCTGAACAGAAGTGCCGTGAGCTCAAGATGTGCAATCATGTACGCTTCCTCGGCAAGCAGGAGCAGGTCGAAGAGGTTCTCTCGGTTTCTGATCTGTTTCTGATCCCCTCCGGCAGTGAGACCTTTGGACTGGCCGCCCTGGAAGCGATGAGCTGCAGTGTGCCGGTGATCAGTTCCAACATCGGCGGACTGCCTGAAGTGAATATCCACGGCGAAACCGGATTTCTGTGCGAACTTGCAGATGTGGAGTGCATGGCGCGCCACGCCACACAAATTCTGACGGACGAAGTGCTTCATTCGACAATGGCTGCCGCCTCACGCAAGCGGGCCGAACTCTTCGAAATGGATGCAATCGTTACTCACTACGAGAACTACTACGAAAAAATCCGCAGCCGGATGAAATGATCTGCGTAAGAGGGACACTTCAGACCCAACCACTCTCAATTTTATGGGTACACCCTCGGCAGGAGTGGACTTTGAAAAACCAGGAGTTTTGCACAGGTTCAGGGCAGCAGCGAAGATATTGGGCAAAAGCAGTTTTTAAAACACCCCGGGTAAAATATACCTGCCGTCCAGGTACAAGCCTGTAGCCGCACTCTTTTTTAAAACCTGTTTATCCATTCAAACGTCCGGTTTTTCAGTACACCATTTAAAAAGTTGAAAAAAATCGGGAATCCTAACTTTGAGTTTCAGATATTCAAAGCTTTGTTACTGCCGATCGATTTTTTCCGGGCGCGTCACGCGGTTTTAAGATCCTGTTAAAACAGTGCCTCCCGCAAAATCTTGTGGTATTGCTGCGATGGACGGGGATCTTTCTCTCCTGCCGCCAGAGATCTCAAAACACTGAAACCAGACCATTACCTATGAAACAGATTAGCTCTTTCCTGATACTGAAGCCCCTGCTGCTTCTCCTTTTCTTCTCAGTACAAGCAGAAGCGCGCCAAACGGCTAACTTTGAACTGGCTGAACGCTTTACAGCCGACAATATGCGAAACATGACGGGAAGCACATTCCTGAACGCCCGATGGATTGAGGATCAGGATCGTTTCTGGTATCAGTGGGAAGATGGTGACGGAAAACGCTGGGTCTATGTGGATGCTGCCCGGCGGGAGATGCGCCCCCTGTTCGACACACAGGATATGGCAGCTCAGCTGTCCGAGACCTTTAACCGCGGGTTTAATGCAAAGGATCTGGATCTTCGGGGGTTTGATTACGACACCGACCGGGGCTTTTTCACGTTCCATGTGGACAGTATCGAATTTAAATACCATGTTGACCGCAATGAACTGGTGAAAGGCGACTCCCTGAAAGCAGAGGAGCGTACTCCCTGGGCTACCTACTCCCCCGACAGTACCTGGATCGCGTTTGCGCGTCAGCATGATCTGTTTGTGATGCGGGCAGACGATCCCGACAGCACCGAAATCCGTCTTACTGAGGATGGTGAGCGCTGGTACAGCTTCCAGCAGAATCACGGGGATACCACTTCCACGGAGCGGCTCAGGTCCCGCGCCGTCTGGTTTGAGGATTCCCAGAAACTCTATGTGAAACGGCAGGACTGGCGCGAGGTGGGTGAGCTCTGGGTGATCAACACCATCCGCCAGCGGCCTGAGCTGGAGACCTACAAGTACAATCTGCCGGGGGAGGAGAACCACTATCAGGATGAGATCCTGGTCTTTGATATGGAGACTAAAGATCATGTGCGTCTCGATACGGATAAGTGGCCGGATCAGTCTCTCGGCGGGGTCTACTTTAACAACGGAGGAATTTTCACCACGGAGAAATCAGACTACCTCTACATACTGCGAAGAAACCGAACCTGGGATCAGGTGGATGTCCTGAAAGCCAATACATCAACCGGAGATGTGCAGGTACTCTGGTCCGAGAAGAGTGAACCCTATTTTAACACGCGTTACGCCCAGCTTGCCATCATCAACGAGGGTGAAGAGTATATCTGGTGGAGTGAGCGAACCGGCTGGGGACAACTTTACCGGTATGACCGTGATGGAAATCTGAAGAACCGTATTACAGACGGCCATTTTATGGTGGGGGATATTGCAGCGATTGATACTACCGCTTCCACCATTTATTATGAGGGTTTTGGTAAAGAGGAGGGCCGGAACCCATACTACTCTCACCACTATTCAGTTCGGTTTGACGGATCCCGGCAGCGGACGCTCACCCCCGAAGATGCCAATCATTCACTCTCCATGAGTGATACGAGGAACTTTTTCGTGCAGAATTTTTCCCGGGCAGACCTCCCCACAAAGGCGGTTCTTCGTGACAAAGAGGGCCGGCAGCTTCTGGAGCTGGAGGAGGTGGATCTGAGCAGGATGTATGAGGCGGGCTACAATCTGCCGGAAAACTTTACGGTGAAAGCGAAAGATGGCAAAACAGATCTCTATGGAGTGATGTGGAAACCTGCCGACTTCGATCCGGAGAAGAGATATCCGATTATCTCCTACGTTTATCCGGGTCCGCAGGTCGAACCCTGGCCGAGAAGCTTTTCTATCGGTGGCACCGCTGCAAGGGCGCATTCGCTGGCGCAGGTTGGATTTGTTGTTGTGGCCATGGGGAACCGTGGTGCAAGTCCGCTTCGGGAGAAATGGTACCATAATTATGGTCACGGAAATCTGCGCGACTACCCGCTCGCAGATAACCGCTATGGCATTGAACAGCTGGGTGCCCGGCGCTCCTATATCGATCTGGATCGTGTGGGGATATACGGCCACTCCGGAGGTGGTTTTATGAGTACCGCCGCGCTGCTTACCTATCCCGATTTTTTCAAGGTAGCCGTTTCATCCGCAGGAAATCATGACAATAACGTCTATAACATCTGGTGGAGTGAAGTGCATCACGGCGTGGAGGCGCGAACACGTACGGTTACGGAGGAGAATGAGGATGGAGAAGAG
Organism: Balneolaceae bacterium; assembly: GCA_007693745.1. Classification (GTDB taxonomy): domain Bacteria; phylum Bacteroidota; class Rhodothermia; order Balneolales; family Balneolaceae; genus Rhodohalobacter. The sequence continues at coordinate 227 of REDA01000004.1, read as the reverse complement.
GTAGAGAAAGAAGAGACCACCTTCCACTCCCGGATTCCGTCCAATGCCGATCTGGCCGGCAATCTTCAGGGAAGGCTTCTGCTGGTACACGGGGAGATGGACAACAACGTGCATCCGGCCAATACCTATCGCATGGCAGAAGCACTGATCAAAGCCGGCAAGCGGTTCGACATGATGATCTTTCCGGAGGCGCGGCACGGATTTGGGCGCTATACCGCCTATTTCGA
>REDA01000029.1 GCA_007693745.1 Balneolaceae bacterium | reverse complement strand
GTTTAGGAGTTTAGGAGTTTAGGGGTTTAGGGGTTTAGGGGTTTAGTGCGTTAGGGAGTTAGGGAGTTAGGGGGTAAGAAGGCTTAAATTATTATACTGATAATTCTTAAATTAGTCAGGATCTTCAACCTACAGAAATCGATGCCAAAATTACCCCGAAAAACGGCGAAGGCCCGTGAGAGAGCCGCAGCGATCTATACCGAACTTCTGCGCTGTTATCCAAACCCGCACTGTGAGCTCAATCACAGGAATCCCTTCGAACTGCTGATGGCGACCATTCTGAGTGCACAGTGCACGGATGTGAGGGTGAATATGGTGACGCCGGCGCTTTTTGAAGCCTATCCGGATCCGCAGTCGATGGCGGCTGCCCCGCTGGAGCATCTGGAAGAGCTGGTAAAGAGTACGGGTTTTTATCGAAACAAAGCCCTCTCCCTGAAGGAGGCCTCCGTAACCATCACCGAGAATTTTGGCGGTGAAGTACCCAAAACGATGGAAGAGCTCCTCACCTTGAGGGGTGCCGCCCGCAAAACGGCGAACGTTGTTCTTGGGAATGCCTTTGGAAAGAACGAAGGAGTTGTTGTAGATACCCATGTTAAACGGCTTTCCAACCGATTTGCCCTTACACGTGAAAAAAACAATACAGATAAGATTGAACGGGATCTGATGGCTCTCTTTCCGAGAGAGTGGTGGACGGATCTGTCTCACCTGCTGATCCATCACGGAAGAAATGCCTGCAAGGCGCGACTCTCCTCAGCACCCGATCATCCGATCTGTATTCAATATGGAGAGAATTGTGAATGCAGGAAAATGCGGGGGGAACAGTCTTGAGAAGTCAGCCTGCCCTTTTCAGCGATCCCGATGCCCCGGTCCCGCCACTCCGGCCGGATCTGCAGATTGTTCCGGTTCAGAACAACGGCCGGCAACTCATCCTGTTTCACGACAGTCTCGGTTACACACCGAACAATTTTGCCCTGGATGCATCAGCAGAATCACTCCTCTATTTCATCAATGGGAAGAAATCTGTCAGGGATATCGCAAATCAGCTCAATCAACAGGTAAAGGAGACCGATCTGCTCCGGTTTATTCAGCTGCTGGATCAAAACTCCCTTCTCTATTCCCATTCATATTTACACGCCCGGGAGACTACTGAAAACAGGTTTGAGAAATCAAAGATCAGAAAACCGCTATTGGCAGGCACGGCCTACCAGAACAGCATCAAACTCCTTAATGAGTTCCTCCGACAATCCATCCGGACAAGTTCCGCTTTGAAAAGAGGTCGGATACACTCACTTTTCGCACCACATATCGATCTCTCACTAGGCATGGAACAGTATGCTGAAGCTTTCTCTGCGATCAGTCACATGCGGCCTAAGCGGGTTGTGATACTTGCAACAGCACATTACACCGGATATTTCGAAGAAGTATACAGCGGGTTTCCGTATATAGGTTCAGCCAAGGATTTTCAGGTTCAGGACAGGTTAATCAGAGCGGATCAGGCAAGTTTAAAGCAACTGATGCGCAAATCTCCCGATAACGGCTTCACTCTGCAAGACCGTGCCCACCGCATAGAGCACAGTATTGAGATCCATCTTCTCTGCTTAGCAGCTATCTGGCAGCATTCCTTCTCGATCGTTCCCATTCTTGTCGGCAACCTGGATGAACTCTTCTATCACACGGGAGGAGAGGCGGCAGAAAAGTCCATGATTTTTGCAGATCAGATTAAAGAGCTGGATCAGCCAGACACCCTCTTTCTGATAAGCGGAGATCTGTCGCACACCGGAAAAAAGTTTGGTGATCCTGTTTCAGCCCGGGAAACCAGGCAGCGAAGCGAACTGCGGGATCATCAGTTCTTAAGCCATGCTGCAGCTGGCGCACCGGTCAAACTGCTGAATGAAGTGGCATCCGACTATGATGCGACCCATATCTGTGGTTTTTCGCCACTTTACACTTATCTGAAAGCTTTTCCGGGTCGCAGGGGAGAGATTCTGAACTATCATTGGTGGGACGAACAGGAAAGGGAAAGTGCTGTATCGTTTGGCAGTATTCTGTACAGGTAGGTTTTGGGATGGTTCTCTTTTTCCCGTGAAGCGATGTCGGAGTGTACCTGTTTTATCTCACGGAGTGACAGTCCCGCCAAACCTGTCGGGGTGCACCCAGCGTAGCGCTTCTCGTTTTATTCCACGCGGTGAAGCGGAGTGATTCCCGCGAAGTGAAATACACGCAGCAAAACGAAAAAGTAAGAGGGAGAATGCAGATCCGGGACTTTTGATGATACCCCTGCAGGGTAAGGTCTGCAGAGTATCAAACCGGAGCCTGATGATGTAATCCCGCCGGGGTAACAGGATATTGCCATGAAATCACAGAAACAAGAAACAACAAACAAGAAACCTAACCCGCTCCTGAATAGTCTGGCGGGTGCCTTGAGTGGCGGGAGCAGCCTCGCAGGATCGCAAATCTCCCTCAACCTTAACGTCAAAGAAGTCCGGCAATACTCTTGAACTTCAGGCTCCAGACTCTCCATACGGCTTCTCTGACAATCGTGCGGGACATTTTCGAGAGACCCTTTTCACGTTCGCGGAAAATTATGGAAACCTCTTTCAGTTTAAATCCTGCTTTCCAGGCTCTGAAATGAATTTCAATCTGAAAAGCATATCCGTTGGAGCGGATTCTGTCCAGATCCAGGCTCTCCAGCACTTTCCTGTGGATACATTTGAAACCGGCAGTTGTATCTTTTATTGGGAGTCCGGTTATTTTTCTCGCATAGAAGTTTGCACCATAAGATAGTATCAACCGGCTGAGCGGCCAGTTTACGATACTGATACCGCTTGAATATCTGGATCCGATGGCCATGTCCGCATCTCCCGATTTGACAACACTGATCAATTTCGGCAAATCCATAGGGTTGTGGGAAAAATCAGCATCCATTTCACAGATGTAGAGATATTCTTTCTCAAGAGCGAATTTAAATCCGGCAACATAGGCGGTTCCAAGCCCAAGTTTTTTCTCTCTGACAATAAGATGAACCCTGTCGGGGAACTCAACCATTTTCTCCCGAACCAGCTCAGCGGTTCTGTCGGGTGACCCGTCATCGATAACAAGCACGTCTACGCCTGCCTTCAGCCTTAGAAGGTGGTCCATAAGCCGGGTAATATT
>REDA01000079.1 GCA_007693745.1 Balneolaceae bacterium | reverse complement strand
GATGCAATTCAAGCAAGGCGTGAGGGTTGAATAAGGGGCGAGGTTAAGGTTGAGGGCGCTTCGCGCGTTTCTGGTTTCTGGTTTCTGGTTCTTGATGTTGCCTCTACAGGACAATACGACAACAGTATTCAGGCACCAACACCCCCACCAAACTATTCAAGGGCGTACTTTCTCTGGCCAAGGTTTAGTAGCTTTATAAAGAGCAGGTCACTTTTGCGTTTTGCCTTTTGCCTTGATGCAAAAGGTTGCAAAAAATCAAGCCTGTGAATCGAAGGAAAAACACAAGTGCCTTTAGGCGCGCAGTCTTTTTCCGTAGATCGTGAGCAGAGCGAGCGCTTACTCTGGCGGGCCGTTCCGGGAGCTGCCGCTGCACCCATTTAAGGTCCATAGCGGGCAGCCCCAGCACCGCGGACGAGCCGGTAGAAATGGCTGCGGACGCGGCTGCTCCCTCCCTTACCCTAACACTTCAGCCAGCGACTCATCCGCAGCGTTTACGGTTTTATCGAGCATCTCCGTGCTTAGTGTCGTGGCCAGAAACCAGCTTTCGAAAGGTGATGGAGGCAGGTAAATTCCCCGTTTCAGCATTGCATGGAAAAACTTCCTGAACAGCTCCTGGTCTGTCGTGTTCGCTGATTCGAATCCCGTTACCTTCTCTCCTGTAAAAAAGACTGTGATCATGGATCCCACCTGATTGATCTGAAACGGCACCTGATGAGCAGACAAGACCGCACGAAGCCGCCTTGCCAGATATGCCGTTTTCTCTTCAAGGTCAGCATAGTATTCCGGATGTTTTTCGAGCAGCCCAAGCTGGGCAAGGCCGGCACTCATGGCCAGAGGGTTTCCGGAAAGTGTCCCGGCCTGATACACCGGTCCCACGGGTGAAACCACATCCATGATCTCCTTTTTCCCTCCAAAAGCACCTACGGGCAATCCGCCGCCGATCACTTTTCCGAAGGTGACCAGATCAGCGTCCACCCCAAACCGCTCCTGTGCCCCGCCTCTTGCAAGGCGAAAGCCGGTCATCACCTCATCAAAAATGAGTACCGAACCCTCTCTGTCGCAGCGCTCCCGCAGTCCCTCCAGAAAACCGGGTTCGGGTGGAATACATCCCATGTTACCGGCAACCGGCTCCAGTATAACCGCTGCAATTTTACCCTTATTCTTTTTGAACAGCGTATCTACACTTTCCAGATCGTTATAATCTGCATTGAGCGTATCCTTTGCCGTCCCTTTAGTCACGCCCGGACTACTCGGCTCACCCAGTGTAAGCGCACCGCTTCCCGCCTTGATCAGGAAGGAGTCGCCGTGACCATGATAGTTTCCTTCAAATTTGATGATTTTTTCCCGGCCGGTGAAGCCACGGGCCACACGCACGGCACTCATGCACGCTTCTGTACCGGAATTGACCATTCTCACGCGCTCCACATTGGGAACCATGCGCTGAACCAGTTCAGCCATTCGGATTTCCAGTTCGGTTGGCGCTCCAAACGATGTGGAGTTAAAAGAAGCATCCTGTATCGCCTTGATTACAGCCGGATGAGCATGGCCCAGTATCATGGGTCCCCAGGAACCGACATAATCGATATACTCATTTCCATCTTCATCCGTCAGAAGCGAACCCTTGGCCTTTTTAAAAAAGACCGGAATCCCTCCTACCGATTTAAATGCCCGGGCGGGCGAATTCACTCCACCCGGGATAAACTGCTGTGCACGCTTAAACAGAAACTCACTTTTTAGAAGCATAAACGGATTGTATTTCGGAACAGGGTGGTTCCATGATTGTGCCGACTGGCTCAGTCGGACATATTTTTCAGTGCGGCAATACGGTCATCAAGTGGCGGATGAGTCATGAAGAACGCCTTAAGTCCGCTCTTTTTGCCGCCGGTAATACCGAATGCCTGCATCGATTCGGGCAGCTGATTAGGAACATTCATTTCCGCTTTGAGGCGGCTGAGTGCGTTAATCATCCCCTGCCGGCTGCCAAGGCGGGCGCCGGCGCGATCGGCTACAAACTCCCGTCGTCTCGAGAACCAGAAGACAATGGTGGAAGCCAGGATGGCCAGCACGATTTCGGCGGCAATCGTCGTGACAAAATAGCCGATTCCAAGTCCGCGTTCATTCTTCAGGACTACCCGGTCCACCACAAAGCCAATCACACGGGCCAGGAACATGACAAAGGTGTTCACCACGCCCTGGATCAGTGCGAGGGTGATCATATCGCCGTTGGCAACGTGACCCACTTCATGCCCCAGCACGGCTTCAATTTCATCCCGGTTGAACCGCTGCATCATTCCGCTGCTTACGGCAACCAGCGCTTTATTCCGGTTGGCACCCGTAGCAAAGGCATTGGCCTGCTGTGCCTCAAAAATGCCCACTTCCGGCATACCGATACCCGCTTCCTTCGATTGCTTTTCAATGGTTCTGAATAGCCACTCTTCCGTGGCATTGCGCGGTTTGTCGATAATGTGAACCTTCATGGTCCACTTTGCAATCTTTTTGGACAGCAGCAGTGAGATTACAGAACCTGCCATGCCAAAAACAAAGCAGAAAATCAGCAATGCCTGCAGATTCAGGTTGGTCCCTGATTCATCCAGAAAAGATCCGACACCAAGAAGATTGAGTGTAATACTGGCTACAACTATGATCGCCAGGTTGGTCCCAAGAAATAACAGAACTCTTTTCATAAGTTTGGTCAGATAATGGTTTGAAAATAGGTTTTTAACAAAGGCGTGCGTGATCAAACTGTGTTCAAAACAGAGTTCCGAAACTTGTTCTTTACCGCACGGCCTGCAATTTTGACTGACTCTCTGTCCGAATTTCAGCCAGATACTAAATTACAACAATTGTGCCGCTTTTTTTGCAAAATAGGTAGCAATCAGGTCTGCTCCTGCCCGTTTAAACGAAAGCAGCACCTCCATCATTGCATCGGATTCATCAATCCATCCCTTTTCTGCCGCGGCCATAATCATCGCATACTCGCCCGACACATGGTAGGCGGCCACAGGAACATTCACTGCATCCTTTACCGCTCTCACCACATCCAGATAGGGGAGTCCCGGCTTTACCATTAGGATATCCGCGCCTTCCTTTTCATCCATAAGCGCCTCCCTGACTGCCTCAGACCCATTTGCCGGATTCATCTGATAGGTTTTCTTGTCACCGAATCCGGGAGCCGAGTCGAGGGCATCCCTGAAAGGACCATAAAAACAGGAGGCATATTTTGCACTGTACGCCATGATTCCGGTCTCGTAAAACCCTTCCTCTTCCAGAACCTCCCGGATGATGGCGATCCTTCCATCCATCATATCCGATGGGGCAACCATATCGGCGCCGGCTTCGGCATGACTCACAGCCATTTTGGCAAGCAGCTCTGCACTTTCATCGTTGATGATCTCCCCGTTCCTGACAATTCCGTCATGACCATAACTGCTGTAGGGATCCAGCGCAACATCGGTCATGATAACCAGCTCCGGGAAATTCTCTTTAATCAATCTCACCGATCGCTGCATCAGCCCGTCCGGATTGAGAGCTTCCGTTCCTGCATTGTCTTTTTTGGAGTCGGGTACTTTTGCAAACAGAAGAACAGATGGTATGTTCAGCTTCGAAATTTCCTCTGCTTCCCTGAGAAGCAGGTCTTCACTGTACCTGAAAATACCAGGCATCGATGGAATCTCCTCCTTAAGCCCTGAACCTTCCGTTACAAAAAGGGGAGCAATGAGATCCTTCACATTCACTCTGTTCTCTGCCGCCATCTCTCTCAGGTTATGCGATCGCCTGAGGCGGCGGCCTCTGCTGTAAGGAAAATCTGTCATCAGTTTAATCCGTTAAATGTTCTGCTCTCTGGCAATATTGATGTAATCCCTGGATCCTGTACATATCGGGTCCCGGATTTATGCCGTCAATTATGAGTCACAGCGCTCAATAGGTGCGCGTCATGGTTGAAGGCACGGCAATTGTGATATCCGCCTGTTGCAGGATCTCACGATCCACATTGTCAATATCCTCTGCTTCGATGGTGTTTATGGTCAGAATCCGGTAACCTTTCACCTTCTGTTCAATATACCAGATGATACCCTCCCGGTCGTTGGAGTGATAGGAGCCATTCAGATGGAGCATCTGATCGCCCAGTCTCATATTCAACAGAATAAAATGTGCCATCGTCGCATCTTTTACCGCCTGGGCATAGACCAGGTTGGGTCCCCCATGCCCGCCTGCAGCCTCAGATATGGAAGCGTAGGATGGCAGAGTGAGATCAACCTCTATGGGAAGAGGGGCGACCCACTGTTTTGCAGCCCTGCTTAACGCATCCAGAGCCTCCAGCCCACCCCTGTACACTGCAGAAGCATACCTTCTCGGGATGTTCGTGGCTATGATCCCGGCTCCTTCAGAACGGGCAAATTCAAAAAGGGGCTTATAATCTGTCGAATAATTCCTCCAGAGCCTCGCTTCGTTTTCAAAACTTGACTGAGAGATCAGACCGTTCATGTATTCATCAATCAGAATTTGCTGATCGGCCTCAAACATCTCCAGTCCCAGAAGGGTATTACGGTTCTCATCCAGGATCAGCTCTCTGCCAAGTTCAAACTGAAGCCAGTGCGCGATGGCATTGTTGTGTAATTCACCGAAAAAAATCATGTCACTTTCCGAGGCCCTTTCCAGAAGCTCCGAAAAGGTGATTTCCGTGGCGTTGGATGTGAGCAGTTTATAAGCCGGCTTACCGGATTCGGATGATACCGGGAAAGGCATCACAGAGAGCAGAAGCAGAATGAAAACCGTTTTGATTCTATGGTCCATCATGGTGCAGGGGTACTTTACTGAATGTTTATTGCGCATCCCGAAGCATCTCCATCCGAACCGCTTCAAATTCATCACCTGGAACCCATTCCATCATAGAATCGTGATTGATCACATCCACTGCAAAACGGAACATCAACCTCATATCTTTCACCATTCCGGCCATATCCCAGTATTCATTAATTACATCATTCACGGTGTGGTAGTTGGCTGCATTGACACTGTCGATCACGGCTGACCAGTTTTCAGGCTTGTTTACAAAATCTCTGCCGGAGTTTGGATAAAAAGCCGGTATCCCAACCCTTGCGTAAGAGAAGTGGTCAGACCGGTAGAAAGATCCCTGCTCCGGACGCGGATCAGGTTTTACCACCCGTCCCTCGGCTTCTACATGCTCTCTGAACAGATCTGTCATGTTGTTGCGGCCGTAACCGATCACTACCTGATCGTTCGTCTCTCCATAGATTTGAACACTGTCCAGATTGATATTTGCCGAAACTTTACCGGGATGCACTGTTGGATTTTCAGCCCAGTATCTGGAGCCGAGCAGTCCCATTTCCTCAGCACCCACAAACATAAAGAGCACAGTTCGTTTTAATGACGATTCGATCTGTTTCAGGGAATTGGCAATTTCCAGAACTGACGCCACACCTGAGGCGTTATCGTGTGCGCCGTTATAGATGGATACTCCATCCACATCCACTCCAAGGTGGTCGTGGTGCGCAGAAAAGATGACAAACTCATCCCGAAGAGTACGATCTGCACCCTCTATCTTGCCAATCACGTTCTTAGCATACATATTGCTGTATGTGGCAGACAGATCCGCTTCGATGGTAATCCCCTCCAGCGTTACCGGGCTAAACTCCCGATCAGCCGCTGCCTCGAGCATCTCATCAAGGCTGAGTCCTGCAAGAGAAAACAGAGCGGCACTGCTCTCCTGAGTAAGCCAGCTGTTAAATTGCGGGACCTCATCCGGATTAAACGCTTCTCTCTGCACTGCAAATCGCTCTCTGCCCCAGCTGTTTTCCACAACCGACCAGCCATAGCCTGCGGTTGGTGTCGTGTGAATGATGATGGCCCCAAGGGCACCCATTTCTTCGGCAATTTCAAATTTGTAGCTCCAGCGACCGTAATAGAGCCTGGCATCCCCTTCAAATATCTCAGGGTCGTGAGACGGGTCATTATTCTTGAACACCAGGATCTTCCCGGATACATCCACATCCTTGAAGTCGTTCCAGCCATATTCCGGAGCTACCACACCATAGCCTACATAAACAACCTCAGCATTCTCAACCTGTATGCGCTCCTCTTCATTACTCGGCCAGGCCATAAATTGGGTGCCAAATTCAAGGTTTTCTGCAATTTCACCCTCTTTTCGAATAACAAAGGAGGAGGTCTCCCTGTTTACCTGCTGACCCAGAAGTGGAAATTCCTGAACAAACGAGCCGTCGGGCATTCCCGGTGCGATGCCCATCGCTTCAAGCTGATCAACAATATAGCTTACCGTAAGCTCCTCTCCGGGAGTTGCAGGAGCACGGCCTTCAAATTCGTCGGATGACAGGATCTCTATATGACGGATCAGTGATTCTTCCGTGATGCTTTCCTGAGCGTTTTCCAGATTTACTGAAGCTTCCTGTGTACAGCTCTGAAACAGAAAAAGTAAGAGTATGGGTAAAATATATTTTTTCATAGGTAGAGTAGAATTTGTTTTTGATCAGTCAGGAAATTACCCTTTCATTATGTCAGGTACAAGGGAGGTGCAATCAGGGTCATAAGGTTTCCGTCTTTATTTATTGATTTCATTATCATATTCCTTGTTGTAGAGCCATTCACCTCATCCGTTTGATTCACTCTTCTTTTCAAGGTGCTTGAACGCTTTTGTCGTTACCTGTCAATATGGAGACGATTCATCCATAGGCAAAACAGAAGTAAATCGGTTATATTAGCAGAATGTCACCATCACTATTTTACACTGGAAAAACAATTCTGATTACCGGCGCTGCAAGCGGTATCGGAAAACTATTTGCTGAAACTGTTGCAGCACGGTATGATCTCTCTTCCCTCATCCTTTGGGACAGAAATGAAGATCAGCTTCTTGAAATCAAAAAGCAGCTAAAGGGGACCGTCCCTGTTGAGACAGCGGGGATCGATGTGATGAATTTTGCCGCCATTCAGGCGGTGGCAGATACCTATCGTGAGCGTGGATTATTGCCGGATATTATCATCAATTCAGCGGGTATCGTGGTTGGTAAGATGTTTCATGAGCACACACCTCAGGAAATTGAACGTACACTCATGATCAATGCTGCGGGATCGATGTGGGTGACACATGCTTTTCTCAGCGAATTTGTTAAACGTGGCAATGGAGTGATTGTAAATATTGGGTCCGCTTCTGCCTACATAGGAAATCCCAGAATGAGTGTCTATGCCTCCAGTAAGTGGGCTGTGCACGGCTGGAGTGAATCCCTTCGCCTGGAGATGGCTTCACTTGGCAGTAAAATACAGATCTGCACGGTCATACCCAGCTATATAGATACCGGAATGTTTGAGGGTGTAAAAGCGCCACTGTTTGTACCTATTCTAAAACCTGAAGAGATCGTTGAGAAGATGATTGTTGGCATTGCAAAAGGCAGGCGTGAGATTAAAGCACCTTTTATGGTACACCTTGTGCCTCTTCTCAAAGCATTGCTTCCCGCCGCACTCTTTGACTGGCTTGCCGGCTCTGTTCTGGGTGTATACCGCTCTATGGATAACTTTAAGGGAAAAGGGTGAGAAGAAATGAACAGTGAGTATTTATTCAACCGGTTAAAGGAATCTTACAGAGCTGGTGTCAATCATACACCAGAAAATAGGATTGAGGCTCTCAGGTCATTAAGAAAAATGGTGACAGAACAGGAAGGGCCACTTTGCGAAGCGATCAGCCGTGATTTCGGCAAACCCTATTTTGAAGCGTTTACATCGGAAATTTTTACTGTGGTCCATGAAATTGACTATCATCTGAAACAGCTCCGCAAGTGGTTCACTCCAAAACGAGTATCCGATTCCATCACCACATTTCCTTCCAAAAGTACAGTTACGTTTCGCCCACTGGGTACTGTACTGATTATTGGCGCCTGGAATTATCCTGTTCACCTCACACTGATGCCGCTGATTGGTGCACTGTCAGCCGGTAACACTGTCCTTCTAAAACCTTCTGAGATCGCATCTGAAACATCAAGTCTGCTCGCCTCACTTTTTGAGCGCTATATGGATCCCAAGGTTGTGAGTGTTGCAGAAGGAGGGGCAGAGCTGACAACTGAACTGCTTACTCTGCCCTTCGACCACATTTTTTTCACCGGCAGCACCCGCGTTGGAAAGATTGTGATGAAGGCTGCGGCTGAGCAGCTCATTCCGGTCACACTTGAATTGGGTGGCAAGAGTCCGGCCATTGTTCACAAAGACGCTGATATTGCTGTATCAGCAAGAAGAATCTGGTGGGGCAAAACCATGAATGCGGGACAAATTTGTGTAGCGCCGGATTTTGCTGCAGTGCATGAGTCTGTATATGAGGCTTTTATTGAAGAATCCAAAAAGGTACTCTCTCAATTTTTCAGAGAGGATTATCGTGTAAAAGTCAACTATACGCAGATCATCAATGAAACTCATTTTGATCGTCTGAGTAACCTTCTCGATTCATCCATAATCAAGTTTGGTGGTAGTGTTAACCGGGATACGCGTTTCATTGAACCTGCGCTGATTGACGCAAAATGGGATGATTTGATAATGGAGGATGAGATTTTTGGTCCCTTACTGCCCGTAATAACATACCGCACGCCGGATGAATTGACCAAACATCTGTTGAAGATGAGTGCACCTCTTGCCCTCTATCTGTTCACGGAAAGTGAATCCCTGATAAAACAGATCACGGAAACCATTCCATTTGGAGGCGGATGTGTAAACGATACGATCAGCCATCTTACAAATCCATCCCTCCCGTTTGGAGGCATTGGTGACAGCGGAATGGGATCCTATCACGGCAGAGCAAGTTTTGAAACGTTCAGCAGAAAACAGTCTCTTTTAAAGAAAGGATTCTGGCCGGATCCACGGCTTCGTTATCCGCCATACAGCAATAGTCTGATCAAATGGCTGAAAACCTGGATTCAATGAAGAAGTGCTACTACGCTGACAAACTTATTTTCTGCTGATTCAGCGTTCGGGTGGCATTGTCCAGAGCCTCTGCAAGGATCTCCTTTCTCACCGGCTTCAGCAGATATTCCACAAAGCCAACCTTTTCGGCTAAATCCATGTCGGTGTAGCCGGAGCTCCCGGATATAAAAATCACAGGCGCATTTGAAAATTCCCTTGCTTCGGCAATCACTTCGATACCGCTTTTATCTCCCTCAATATGAATATCCGACAAAATAATGTCAGGCTCACTGCTGCGAATCCCTTGAAGTGCTTCCAGGTCTGACATTGCCTCGCCGGCAATATGATAACCCAGGCTCTCCACAAGCTTTCGGGTAATCATAAGGAGTACCTGATTATCCTCAATAATAAAAACAGATGCTACTTTTTTTCCTTTTTCTTCCATAACAACCTCAGCCAATTCTGATACTATCTCAATCCTAAAATATTAAATTATTTTAATATTCAAAACGGTTTGTTAAAAAATCTTATTATTTGCCCGCAAATACCCTCAACTTATTACCGATTCAGCTGAAATCTTACCAGCCAGCGGCTTATTCTGTTTGCTTCTTTTTACTGGCCGATTCAGTACATATTCTGATCAGTGAATCTTTTTTTCTGTCTATTGTTCAACAAATTTGTACTGTTGAGGCTTGGATTGATGAGGACAGTATCAAAAATCTTGCGTTCGTTACGGATTTACAAGCGAAGCCTGTTTGCACCCGGTGAAATTTATTTGCGTTTCCACAACAGACTACATCGTGATAAAAAGAGGATACACATGTCCTGTCTGAATACGAACTCCTTAAAGCGGGTTTTCAGGGGTGTTGGGCTGAAATAATGAGAATGGGCGACTTTTAATCTTCTCTTTTTCTGACTTTGAGTTCAAGAAAAGTCAAATAACCGGTGGCTGCGGCACAAATCAGCAAACCCCCAAATTCTCTGACATATTCTACGTAGGGGGTCTCTGCGCTCATGCTTCCGGTAACGGACGGCATTCCAAGCTCTATCCAGGTCCGAACTTCGGGAAACCAGAGAGCTGCCCAGATCAGATAACCGGCAACACTGCCGGCAAGAAGCCATTGAAAAACAGGCTCCGGCGGACGAATCGCCTGAATGAGTTTCACCGCAAAAAGGGCAGCTGCCCATCCGTATCCAATGATCCAGGGCAATGCCCCCTCATCATTGATCTGCAGCAGTGCGAATGTCAGGAAAAGCAGGAAGAAAATTCCGTGCAGAATGCGGTTCATCATACCTCACTCATCGTAATATTTAATGCTCTGCCCAGCACTTCACTAAGTGGTTTATACTCTATGGGTTTCGAAAGAAAATCATCCATTCCCGCCTCATAACAGCGTGTCCGCTCCTCCGAAAGTGCACCAGCCGTCAGGGCGATGACGGGAACATGCCCGCCACTCTCCCTTTCCATGTTGCGTAAGCGGCGGGTTGCTTCAAGGCCGTCCATCCCGGGCATGTGTACATCCATTAATATCACATCCACCTTTTCCGTTTTGAGAAACTCCAGCACCTCCCCGCCATTGGAAGCCTCAAGAATAGTTGATTGTGGAAATATCTGCTGTGTCAGGGTTTTTGCAAGCAGCATGTTCATTTTGATATCTTCGGCAATCAATATGACAGGAGCCTCCTCAACAGAATCTGAATCTATCTGCGCTGCAGGACGGGTGGTCTCTGCCTGTGCCGGCTCCGGATGACCTATTTTCATGTTGTTATCACCCGTGAGGGTGATACTGTGGAGTGCCTGAAAAAGATCAGAGGACTTAACAGGTTTTGACATCAGTGAACAGAATCCAAGATCATGACACTCATTTCTGAATTTTGTGCTTTCAAGTGCGCTGTGCAGAACAATTACTGGTAACCCGGACACCTTTTGATTGTTCTCATTGCGAATCCTCTTCATCGTTTCTACTCCATCCAGATAGGGCATGTTGAAGTCGATGATAGCCAGGTCGAACTCCGGATCCTGATCCAGAATCTTCAAACCCTCCAGTCCGTTTTCCGCACTCACAAGTTCGATTCCCCAATACCCGAACAAGGTTTGCAGTATGGTATGCTGACTCTCATTGTCATCAATCAGCAGTACTTTTCGAATGCTCAACGGGGGTTTCTCCTTCTCCTTCTCCTTCTCCGCACGCTCCGTTCCGGCCTCAAAGGTGAAGTAGAAACGGCTTCCCTTACCCGGCTCTGTTTCAAACTCAATCTTACTACCCATTTTCTCTGCCAGGAGATTGGAGATAATCAGCCCAAGTCCGGTACCGCCAAATTTTCGGGTGATGGTGGAATCACCCTGCGAAAAGGCCTGAAAAAGTTTCCCTTTCTGCTCCTGGGAAATACCAATCCCGGTATCGCGTACGGAGAAGGTGTAACGACAGATATCCGATTTCTCTGTTTTTTCGCAGTTGAGGCTCAGTTCCACCTCCCCTTTTTCGGTAAACTTTACGGCGTTGCTGAACAGATTGATCAAAATCTGCCTCATCCGAAGATCATCGATCATCGCGTATCTGGGGATATCCGGCTGGATATTGAGCAGAAGCTCCAGGTTTTTTTCAGCAGCCTGATACTTCACGATATCTGTTACATTCTCGGCAAGAGCGATAATATCCGTTCTTTCAATTTCAAGGTCGAGCCTGTCAGCCTCAATTTTGGATAGATCCAGAATATTGTTGATGATATCCAGAAGGGATTGTCCGGCTGTATTTGCATTTTCCACATACTGTTTCTGGAGCGGGTCGAGAGGTGTTCTTTTCAGCAGGTCAGTAAATCCGATCACGCCGTTCAGCGGGGTGCGAATCTCATGACTCATATTGGCCAGGAACTGGCTTTTCGCCTTGTTGGCAACTTCAGCCTCATTTTTTGCACTTCGCAACTGCTCTTCATAGGCGAGTTTTGAGAGTGAATCGGCCAGGGTATTGGCAATCAGACTAAGATTGGTGATCTCTTCATCCGGCCACTGAAAAGGCTCCTTCACAGCGTCCAGCCCCAAAAACCCATACAACCGCTCTTCAGTCAGTACCGGAACGGTAATAAGTGACTGAATCTGCTGACGTTTAAATTCCGCTTTTTCAGCTGCCGCTTCTGCGGGGAGTGCCTCAACCGACTCAATATGAATGATCTCTCCGGTCAGGACTCTCTCTTTCCACCATGGCAAGGCATCTGTTGGAACATTGATCCCATTCTCTTTTTGTACAGAAATCCCTTCTGCACACCATTCGTGCGTGTTGGTCATTCTTGAGAGGTCCTCACTGAACAGAAAGAGGTAACTCCTGTCCACTGAAAAGAATCGGCCGGTTTTTTCGAGCATCCTATCCACTTCCTGGTCGAATGTAGCAGAGGTCACGGAGACAAATTCTGCTGAAACTTCTGCGACCAGTTTCTGAAAACTGTGCAGTTTTTCCAGCCTCTGCTGCGACTCCTTCCGCTCTGTAATCTCCTGATGGGTACCCATCATCAGCAGCGGCTTTCCATCTTCAGTGCGCGTAATCACTTTGCCACGGTCGAGCACCCAGATCCAGTGCCCGTCCCTGTGTTTCATCCGGGCCTCACACTCGTAAAAATCCACCTCACCGCTGAAATGCTTCTCCAGAATCTCACCACTTGCCTTCAGGTCGTCCGGATGCGTGAATTTCATCCAGGTCTCAATCGACACGGGGCTGAGTTCCTCCAGTGTATATCCTATCATCTCAGCCCAAAGGTTATTAAAGGTGGTCTCGCCAGACTGAATATTCCATTCCCAGGTGCCCACATGAGTGCCCCGTATGGTATTTTCCAGCCGGAACCGTTCCAGTTCCAGCTCTATCTCCACTTTTTTTCTGCGGGTTACATCGGTGATATACCCGTGCCATATCACACTACCATCCGCCTGCAATGCCGGCATGGCCTGACCCCATACCCACCGTTCACCCCTGGCGGGCAACACCACCCTGTACTCTGCCTCCCATTTTTTAAGTGTGTTATACGATTCGACAATCGACTCAACAACCCGGTCATGGTCGTCGGGGTGAAGCCTGGTCAATACTATCGCAGAATCCTCTTTCACCTCTTCGGGAGTCACCTCATAGATATCCCGGATATGATCGGACGCATAGGGAAAGCAGGCCCGGCCATCGGGAAAGTACTGATACTGATACGTTACACCCGGTATATTGGCTGTAAGCTCCTTCAGAAGCCGGGTACTTTTTGTAAGCTCATTCTCCCTGACAATTCGTGCAGTAACATCCCGGGCAGACGCATAGATCAGGTCATCTTTCGGGGTGGATCTCCATTCAATATGCCGGTAGCTGCCATCCTTGCACCGGTATCGGTTTACAAAATTGAGAACCGTGTTTTTGCCTGAAAGATCAGAGAATGCATCCAGTGTAGGTTGAAGATCCTCCGGATGAACAAATTCGAGGAAATTTCTCCCCTCCAGTTCAGAAATATCAAACCCTAATGTGGTTTCCCACTCTCTGTTGAGCTTCAGAAAGGTTCCGTCCACTTTCGCGATGCAGAGCAGATCCAGATTCAGATCAAAGAAATGCTCAAAATTCAAGTCAGCCATGAGTTACCTAAACAATCGAAAAATACCTGTAAAACTCTCTTTGACATTGGTTTATTCCATCGGTTCTATTTATCCGAAACGCGATGAGAACTACATGCTAAAACAAAAATGATACAAAATTAATGATACATATTCATTTTTAAAGGATATAAAAAAGAGCCCTAAATCAGTAAATCAAGGCTCTATTCTGATCTTTTATACTTGTTTTACACTTTTTTTCTGAAGACCAGCGTCAGAAACTCATTTGGGCATCTGCAGTGATGTTAAGAGGGTGAGGGGTCGTTTACTGCGTTTTTGAAATGATAAAGTTCACCTGCTGCATTGAAAACCCGGCAGATGCGGGAATGACTTTGTGATCACCTCAGCACATATATGATCCAACCCGAAATATCAATCACACCTGGAGAAACATCGCTGCCGGAGGCAGATGCATTGGATTTTCCGAGTTTATCAATCACCCTGTCAGTGTATCAGCGGGATATTCAAGTTACCGCAATGAAGAAGGCACACCTGAACAGAGTGAACGCCTGTCAGTTGTGAATCAAATCTATGTAAAAGCCGATTTTGAAAATCAAATTGGGGGCCTCACTGTGGATATGGGCTTTGGTGCCAACATAAAAACCTACCGGATCGAACTGAATGAACGCTTTACGCGGTTCCTTTCACTTCAGGATATCGATCGTACCATACCCGTGGTTCATGTCTATACCGCCACAGAGTGGTCGCCGTGGAACAGCCTGACCCTCTACCCGGGATTTACATCTCAGTTTACACTCGATATGCCCATTACGTTTGAACCCAGGCTGCGTATTGCCTGGCAGCCCGGAGGCAGTGAAGCAACACAGGTCAGCGCAGCGGCGGGTCGCTATGTACAAACCCATTCGGGTATCAGTGATGAGAGAGATGCAGGTACCGTATTCACAGCATACAAGCCCGTTGGAGTCAATGATCCCCTGCCATCTGCTGTTCACGGACTCCTGGGTTTCAACCACCGATTTGAAAAAGGAGTCTCTTTCAACATTGAGGGTTATATAAAGCGTCACTTTAACATTCCGGTTTCCAAATGGACCCCTGAACCTCGTCTTGAAATCGAAACCGCACTGGCCAATGGCCTCACCTATGGCTTCGATCTCAGGCTTTCACTGGAATCTGCTCAGGCGTACGCTTCGGCTTCCTATGGTTTCTCACTCTCTGAATATGAAGCGGTAAGCGGTGATCTGGGTGCATGGATCGACCAGCCCGTTTTCCGTTATTCACCCGCTCACGATCAAAGGCATAAATTAAATTTGACCGGAGGTTACAGTTTTGCAGGTTTTCATGTGGATGCCCGGTGGGAACTGGGCAGCGGGAAGCCCTTTACAGAAATTTTCGGATACGATTTCTATTTCCGCCTGCCCTTTGAGAACCCCGGTGTTGATCCGGGCCAGGCACGGATTTTATACAGCGAACCTTACAACGGCCGGATGCCCTGGTACCATCGCCTTGATCTCTCCGTCAGCCGCGACTTTTCACCTGGCAGGTCGTCGGTTATCGAATGCCAGCTGGGCGTGATCAACGCTTACAATCGCCGGAACATCTTTAATTACGACTATGGCGTACTCGAACGAGTTGATCAAACGCCGATTCTTCCCTATCTGTCGCTTCGTTGGGTATTGTAGGGGTTTGTTAATGCCGGAATTGTAATACTCCCCAAAAACTGGACCATTGGTTAAGTTAGTATATTAATCTTAAAGCAGAC
>REDA01000040.1 GCA_007693745.1 Balneolaceae bacterium | reverse complement strand
AGCGGGCGGTGCGGCTTGCTGTGATTATGGGTTTAGTTGTTCTTGTTTTTAGGAGTTGAGGAGTTGAGGGGTTGAGGGGTTGAGGGGTTTAGGGTTGAGGGGGAAGTGATCGGAGCCATTCAGAATTTGGCGCATCCCGCATCGCCCAAACCCTAACCTCAACCTCAACCTTAACCAAATTAAATAGCTGCCTGATAGATTTCATTTACCTTATCCCAGTAGATCAGATCCAGCCAGGCGCTGATGTAATCCCCGCGGCGGTTCTGGTAGTTCAGGTAGTAACCGTGCTCCCACACATCAATACCCACCAATGGATTGAGTCCGTCGGTAAGCGGATTATCCTGATTCGGTGTCTGTACAATCTGTAGCGCACCATCACTGTCACTGGCCAGCCATGCCCAGCCGCTTCCGAATACTGTGGAAGCAGCTCGGGTAAACTCCTCTTTCATCGCATCCATGCTGCCAAAGGCTGAATCGATCGCAGCTGCAAGATCGCCTCCTGGCGCACCGCCATCGGCACTCATCGTGTTCCAGAAGATGACGTGATTAAGGTGCCCCCCACCGTGGTTCCGAACGGCAGTCATCACCGATGCCGGCAGTTCATTCAGATTCGCTACAAGTTCAGCCAGGGTCATACTATGGAGCTCCGGACGGGATTCGAGCGCATTGTTGAGGTTATTGATGTAACCCTGATGGTGGCGGCTGTGATGGATCTCCATGGTGAGAGCATCTATAGCCGGTTCGAGCGCATCATGAGCATAAGGCAGGGGTGCCAGCTCAAACGGATAGACCGAGTTGAATATTTCACTGTAACTCTGATACCCAGCCTGCCTGTTGGCCGCACAGGAAGTAGTAAACAGGGACGGAGCCACCACCGTTGAAACTGAACCAAGTGCTAAAAATTTTAATGCTTTACGTCGGGATATTGCGTTTTCTGAATTCATCTTGCGTTGAAATTAAGTTGGGGTTTAAGCGGTGCAAATTAATAGCTGAATGCTTATCAGTCAAATGGTTTGACTTGATTGTTCTAAAAACGAAGTGCGTACACAGCTATCAACTGCATACGCACTGGAGTGACTAAAAATGTTAATTGAGATCTTTTTCCGGGTCTGCAAAATGTCCCGGTCATAGGTTAACGAGAGTTCGAGATAAAATTTAAGTTTTCGTCAGTTTGAGCGCAGTTCCGACCTCTTTTTGGTCGGAACGAAGTCGAAAACACCATCGGAATTGCACCCAATATGACGGCTTTACCCATTTATTCACTTTCTTTTATCGAACTCGCGTTAGTTTAAGAGTTCACTTTACCGGGTTTCAGCCTGGAACTTCACTGTTCAGCCTGTACATCTGAGCAGAATCAGCTCAGGGATCGAACTTTAAAGAAGGCTATTCTCTTGAAAAAGGAGACGTCAGGAGTGTAGTGGCGGTGCTCTGAGCTGACATCCGGTCAGATCGCGCAGAGGCAGGAGGAGTTCTGCAGCAGAAGAATAAGCGGGTTGAATGGCGTTTTCATCCGGAACAGCTGTAACTCTTACTTCAGATGAGAAATGGGTCAGCAATACACACTCTATACAATCGTCATCACTGTTTTGAATCGGAGTACCGGTATCGCCGGCGTGGTGATTATTTTCTGTTTGGGCTGCGTGGTGGACGTGATCATTGTGTACCTCACCAAAACTCCCGTGCAGCATCGGATGCAGGAGGGTACCCAGGAAGCCGGCAACCAGCCACCAGCCCGCGACACGGATCTGAAGAGAAGATCTGATATTTCTGTGAGGTTTTCCCATCTGCACCGTCTATCGTACCACCTGAGCGTCTGTGAGTTCGTAGATGATGCCCATACTGGCATCGGAAATCAATTTGAATGTACCTCTTACTTTCATCCTGGAGAATGTGTAATCAACAGGCTCTGTGGTGCGTACATAGACCATAGACTCCGCTTCACCGGGACCGCAGAAAAAACACTGACTCATCGGGCTGCTGCTAACAAGAAAATTCTGATGGCGCCGGGTATATTCGAGCGGGAACATAAAACCCTCCACAACCAGCTCCTGCCCGTCCAGTTCTTTCTGCTCGTCATTGAAGTTTGCCTGATAAAAGTTATCCGCCCATACCCAGTGTACATTTGCCAATACAGCCCAGTTGAGTATTTCAGAGTCACTTCGGTCAGATTTTTCCGTGAATGCGGTCAGTATCAAAAAACTAAGCAGTGTTATAAGCAGAGGCTTTTTCATAGTTATCGTCATGATTTTGATAATGTTTCTGCAATTTCGGTCCGGTATGCCATTACAGCCGGAATAAGCGATGAAAGAACGCCAACCGCTGCCGCAAGCAACAGGATCAGCTCTTCACCCGGAACATAAACGAAGCCGGTTACAGCAAATTGCTGCGCTTCAGAAAACAGCCGCCCGATTCCTTCCATGGCTCCGTGTCCCATAAGCAGCCCCAGCACACCCCCTGCAACGGAGATCATCACGCCTTCGAGTACTACATGTGAAAATAGTTTCCATCTGGATCCGCCCAGGGTTCGCATAATCGCCAGATCATACTTCCGCTCCTTCATGGAATTGAGCAGTGCGATAAATATTCCAAGAACAGAGGCAAAAATCAAGACAAAGGCAAAAAGCCTGATGGCTTCCAGCCCGACCCCCAGCAGCGACAAAAGCCGGGTCACCTCAACAGCGGGTGCTGCCGCCTGCATGGAGGTCCGGTCGTTCACAAAACGGGGGAACTGCGCAGCGGCGAGCGGATTGCTGTAGCGGATCAGCAGTGCCGTGATCTGCTCATCATCATACCCTTCGTCCAGAAACGTTTCATCAGTAATCGCCCGCCCATGGGTATGATGGTGGCCTGCATGATCGTGACTATGACCATTTTCATGAAAATGGCCATCCTGTTGGTGATTATCGTGACTGTGACTGTGGCTGTCCCCGTCTGCGTGATTATGGGTATGCACATGTTCGTCGTCGTGGGCCTGGTCGCTGTGATACTCATCCTCATGATCATGATCGTGCGGCTGATGGATCCCCCACATCGTCTCTACCCCTGTGAGGATGAGACGATCCAAAACGGTTCCGGTGGGGTGAAGAATACCCACTACCGTCAGTTCATGATCATCGTGCACATGGCCGGCTTCTGAGAAACCGTGACTGCTCACAATCCGGTCACCAATTGCCAGATTTGTCTGTTCAGCCACATCCGACCCCAGTACAATTTCAAACTCAAAATCCCACAGACTGCCCGAAGCCGGTTCCGCCCTGTATTTTTCAAGATACGCTGTAGTGGTACCCACAATTCGGTAACCGCGGTAGTTATCCCCCAGAGCCAGCGGTATAGCGGATGCAACCATAGGGTGCCTCATGAGTTGTTTTGCCTCCCCAAGGTCAATATTTCCGGTCGGGTTATCGATATGGTAGATTCCGGATAGAATGAGTTGTATAGGACTTCCCTTGGCTCCCACCACCACATCGATTCCCTCTGCATTTTTGTAGAGATTCTCCTCCAGCTGGTAACTGAAAAGGACAAGGATCACAATGGTGGCAATCCCAAACGAGAGCAGCAGCACATTCAGGATTGTGCTGAGAAGATTTTTTTTCAGGTAGGCTGTACTCAGTTTCAACAGATTCATCCCGCGACCTCCCCTTCCGGTTGATCCAGTGTAAGAACAGTGGGAATATGGGCTTTCACCCGTTGGTCATGTGTGGAAATGATCAGTGTTGCCCCTGTTTCAGCTGCCTGTTTCCGCAGGAGATTCAGAACATCACCGCTTCTGAGATCATCGAGGCTGGAAGTGGGTTCATCCGCAAGCAGCAGTACCGGGTCGTTGACAACAGCTCTGGCAATACTCACCCTCTGCTTCTGTCCATGACTCAGCTCGTCGGGGTAGGAATAGAGTTTCGGTCCAATATCAAGATCGCTGCAAAGTCGCCGGATTTTAGCCTCATCCTGCTTGCGGCCCGCCATATACTGAGCCAGTTTTAAGTTATCGAGAACGGTGAGTGAGCGTATCAGGTGCATCGCCTGAAAAATCAGCCCGATGTTATTTCCCCGAAACCGATCCCTTTCTGACTCCCCCAGGCTGTAGAGATCCGTGCCATCGAGGCGGTAACTGCCCCCTGTGGGTTTCAACAGTCCGGCCAGAACGTGTAAAAGTGTTGTTTTCCCACTGCCTGAGAGCCCAAGTATCAGCAGCTCTTCACCATGCCCTGCAGTGAGATCCGGCAGTTTTACCACCGTGCCGGCATTGTATTCGTGAAATGCGCTTCTGAGTTCAATCATCCTGTTCATCACACTTTTTCAATACATTTTGAACACTCGATCCACTCTTCATCGGGTATGTTCAAAATCGCTTCCGGACTCTTCCCACGCTCAAACACGGGTTTAAAGAGCATTCTTCCCTCCGGATGTTCCAGTCCGCAGCTGTGGCACTGCACATCATGATCCAGCATCACCTGGGTGTAACCGGTGATCACCCAGCCGTCATGACCCTGGTGCGTGGCCAGGCTTTCAAGTGCGGCACGCACGGTTTGCGACTTGTTTCCGGAGTAGTACTTCTCCGAGAGTTCATTCAGCAGCTCTACGGTTGGATTATCCAGTGTGAAATTAAGTCGTTTCATGGCCAGTACCGCGGTTAATGCGGTGTCGGGTGATGATTGTGATTATGATTCCTGCAGGTTCTGTGGTGACGATAGTTGAACCAGTGGCCCGCAATCAGCATCCCGCTGCCGAATAGAGTCATGGAAATCTCAAAAAGGTGACCCAGCCAGAAATGACCAAGGCCCCATCCGGCCAGTACAAACAGAAATCCGGAAACCAGTATCAGTGTAATGGTTTTATCAAAATGACTTCTTCTGGATGCAAAAAAGACAGCCGGAGCCAGTAATAAAATGAAGAGCGGATGTGCCCATTCATGAATTACCGATGCCAAACTCCAGAGCGGGAGGGTTGATATCAGGATGGGAAACAACAGACAGTGAATAGCACAGATACCGGACACGCTGATTCCGAAGCGGTCCCACATAATCGATGCAGTAAAACTTTTTAGTGGCAAAGCAGGCAGTTTTTTTATCAAAATAGCAACCAGCCAGCAGATCTTACTGCGGGAAAGTGCCAAATGATGAATTCAAATTTTAGTGTGTATAATGATACACACTTTAACAGCAGAGAATCAACCGCGTTCTCACTATTTTTTACCACACCATTTAACGCAATCGGCAGCTTCTGCCCGGTTCGCCCGTCAGAAGATGAGTGCACGATAAAGCCAGGAGTCTGTTACTCCTCTTCCGTGGCTCTGTTTGCACGAAAGGGCATATTTCCTTCAATAGTGTAGACAATACCACTCAGGTCATCTCCATCGCGGGTGAATACCGCTCTTACATCATAGCCATCCACTGTCACATCAAATCGAATTTCAGCCCCTTCTACTGCCACTTCTTCAATGGCAACCTCCCTGTTCACATGAAAGAGAATTTTTCCGGTCCACAGATCGCCATCTTTTACAAAAGCAACAACTCCGCGGCTATATTCCCAGGGTGCCTGATTTACACTGAACTGCCAGTCACCTTCGAGTGTTGAAGCCGTCTGTGCCTGCACGTTTCCTGTAAATATGAAGAGGAGAGTAAAGGTTGTTAAAAGTACTTTTATCATCTGTTCTGAAATAAATGTTAAATGGTTGTCCGTAAATATGTATGTCAGCAGTGTTTAACCGGCTGTTTGAAGAATCAGATGCAGCATTTCACCACTTCAGCTGTAAAACCGGTATCACCGGAATTTTTGAATCTGTGCACAAGATCTCAATTTCAGCATCTGAGTATAACCATCCGCCTCTAATCAGTCAATCGAAATCGGATCCATCTGAAGATTTCGCCTGCTGATCACTTTCCTTCTCTTCGCTGCTCTCTTGTTCCGGGGCAAAAAGGTTTCTTGCCGCCTCATCTTCCAGTTCCATCTGCCGTTCCATGAGTAAACGGCGGTGTTCCGCCATGTCATCATCCTTCAGAATTTCATCAATTTCCCGCGGCTTGGGCAACTCTTCCACCGTATTGATTCCAAAGTGCTTCAGGAAGTAGGCTGTCGTTTTATACAGCAGCGGCTTGCCGGGTGAATCACCCCTGCCCGAAACGCGAATCAGCATTTTTTCCATGAGCTGTCTCAATATGTACCCGGAATCGACTCCGCGGATACTGTCCACCTCCGGTTTTGTGATAGGTTGACGGTAGGCCACAATTGCCAGGGTTTCGATAGCCGGCTGCGAAAGTCTGCGATAGGCATTCTCATGCTGAAAGATGCTGAGCCAGGGATGGAAACGGGGTTGCGTCACAAAGGTGAAGCCTCCTCCGATCTCTTCAATCCGAAAGCAGAGATCGTTCTCCTCGAAACGCTCATTCAGCTGATCCACAATCCGTGAGATCAGGCTTTGATCCAGCTCCAGCTCCTCTTCACTTTCCTTCACGATAGCTGAGAGTTTTTCCCATGAGATCGGGTCGGGACTCGCAAAAATCAGCGATTCAATCACTGAGCTGAGCCGGGTTCCATCCACAAATCTGTAATCGAGCATGCTATTTCTGTTTTAGGATTTTATCTGATTTGCTCACCGTATGCTATCTTTTATAGCAGATCAGGGTGTCCTCATCTTTTTCGGTGACCCTGTAGCCCAAAAGGTGAAATACATTGCGAACAAGATAGCGGGCTTTTTGCAGATCCACTCTGTAACTTCGTTTGCTCTCCACCGATACTCCGGGCAGCCAGGGTAAAAGATTGTGCAGAAAACTTCTTCGCATGAAAGCTGAGAGCTGAAGCCAGAATTCAGATACTTCACGGATAATCAGAAACCCATCCTCTCCTTTTTTCTGATATAGCGGCATAAAAATGCGTCCGTCGAGTGGCGCTTTAATCAGTTTTCCCCGTTCATAAGCGAGTGGGGTCTCTTTCACGACCGGATCAAAATTTTCAAATCCGGGAATCATGTGAAATGTCTCTGCGTCATCCACAAGTTTGTGATGCAGTATCTCAAAATAGGTGTCCGGCACCTGTGGATTCGCTTTCAGTTCTTCACTCAGAGACAAAAGCTGTTCATATTCCAGTGTAATCACACCGCTGTAGTGAAGCAGCAGCCAGATGAATGCGGCACTTCGATCCACCGAGAGACTCTGCTGATGTGCCCCCGCTTCAAACCCGATCGCTTTATAACCCAGGTTATTGATATAACTCAGAAGGGTTCCGCGGATGTTTTCTTCAATCCCCAGAATCTGGGGTACCGGAAATCTTCTGGCAAGATCTCTGTTCGCAAGGGTATCATTAAGAAGGATAAACGCGCAGCTTTCGGAAGAGGTTGTGTGCAGATCGGCAAAGATCAGCTCTTCGGCTATTCCGTCATGCTGAAGAATGATCGCATCGATCGCCTGTTTGATCTCCAGGCTCTCCTCAAACTCAGCAGGTTTGGTTTCGTTACGAAATACAGACTGTTCCCCCGGAGCCTGAAAACTTTCCCAGAGGCGGTTCAGGTCGGTATCCAGATATCTCACGCCGAGCTCAAGGGCTCGTTTATTGCCCGTGATTGCATAGACTGATCCATGAAATTTCAGACCGGGTTCTTTAGCCGCGGCAGCTACTCTGTCCAGCGCGAGCACTCCTGCCGGTTCATTCCCGTGGATCCCCACAAAAAGAATAACGACCGGTCCGCTCCTGTCTCCCGATCTCGACCAGCGTATTCTGTCATCTTTTTCAGAAAGTTCTGCGTAACCCGTTTCAGTCTTCTGCATTACTTCGGTTCTTCATCTTGTCCCAGACCTGTTTGGTGTCCTTGTCTGTTATGATTCCGACCAGTTCATTTTTTTCAACCACCGGCAGACAGCTCAAATTCATGTCGAGCATAAGCAGCATGGCGTATTTTATGTCGTCGTTGGGTTTAATAATCACCGGATTGGCATCCATCACATCCGCCGCCGTTGCCAGTGAGTCGGAACCTTCGGCAGAAAGATACTCAACAAGACGATTCTTTGTAATAATTCCTTTCAGGGTTCCGTCATTATCCTCTACCGGAAGATGACGGATATTTCTCCACTCCATTATTTTCAGCACCAGCTCTGCAATATCATTTTCTCTGACGGTGACAAGATCGGTGGTCATGAAATTACTGACTACATCGTACTGTATCTCCAGCTCCTCAGCTTCGCTTTCCTCCGCTTCCTCCCATTCATGAACCGGCTTTCCGGTAAGTCTTCGGTTATACATGATGGCCGTGAGCGCCACCGTCGACTCCTCGCGGTCCCGTTTATTGCGCAATTTTCTGTAGCTGTTCACAATCCAGCGCGTCCCGGTCCTGTAGGTTGTGGCTCGGGCTTCAATCACGCCCAGCAGTCTGTCAATATCAGCGGAGTCGATCCCCTTCTTAACAAGCCCTTCTCTCGACATCGGCAACAGAATATCCAGAATCAGTTCACGGGCCGACATCAGCTTTCCATCCCAGACCATTCCGCTCTGAATACCCCAGTTGGCAGCTTTGTAGAAGTTTTCCTTTACCTCCTCAAAGTGAATCTGACCCCAGTTACCAAGGTACTTTTCAGGCATATTGTTCATAAGTCCAACCCAGAAAGCCAGATTGGAAATTTCATCGATCACAGTGGGCCCTGAAGGCAGATAGCGGTTTTCAATCCGAAGATGCGGTACACCGTTTGAGATGCCATAACAAGCCCGGTTCCACTTGTAAATTGTTCCGTTGTGGAGCTGCAACGCCTCCAGCTTCGGGATTTTCCCTTTCCTGAGCATATCGAGTGAATCTCTGCGGATATGAGTCATAAAGAGCAGGGTGTGCCTCGCAATATCGTTCTTGAACACATCTGTAACGCTCTCGATCCAGCGGTTCCCGAAGGTAACTCGCTGCTCGCGTTCCCGCAGATGATACCCTTTTCCACGCGTGTCGATACTCTGCTGAAAAAGCGGAATGCGGGTTTCTGCCCATAGGTGCTTCCCAACCAGCAGGGGTGAGTTGGCACAAACCGAGAGAATGGG
Source organism: Balneolaceae bacterium (assembly GCA_007693745.1). Classification (GTDB taxonomy): domain Bacteria; phylum Bacteroidota; class Rhodothermia; order Balneolales; family Balneolaceae; genus Rhodohalobacter. The sequence goes on along the minus strand of REDA01000040.1, from coordinate 6,255 downwards.
TCCGGATAACATCTGCGCCCAGTTGTACTGATCCGGAAATTCGTCGGGTTCAATTTGCAGATGGCACTGAAAACTGGTGTTACAGGCTTCGAAAAGAATGTTGTTATGACTCAGAATCAACTCATCCACACCTGTAATGTTGAGCTCGAAGTCCTCACCCCGCAATTCAGAGATGATATCTGCCAGTGCTTCATAACGCTGCTTTGGAGTCATGTACATCATCTGTACCGCACGGAAATCGATAGAGGGAAGAATCCCCGTGAGTATGATTTTCTCACCGAAAGTGGCGGCGGCCTCACGGGCTTTCAGCAGAAGCTCCCGCAGCTGCTGTTCCATCACCGAAAAACAGTTACCGCTCAGCTCTACGGGATCCAGGTTGATTTCAAGATTGTAACGGGCGAGTTCCGGCGTAAAATGGGGATCGTTGATTTTTTCGAGTACCCCCAGCGAGTTCAGCGACGGCTTGTAATACTTATCGACCAGACAGAATTCCTGTTCGGCACCGATACGCATCACCCCCGTTTCAAACTTTTTTTCTTCCAGCATCTGCTCTATCGCTTCCACATCATGCAGCAGATGTTTCAGAAAGGCTTTTCTGGACTCAGGATCCTTGGCGATAGAAAGTTTCTGTTCACCCATTCGCTCCTCTTTTCTTTTCCTCACCCTGAGTGTACACTCTTCTCAACAGGCGATTGGTGATAGTCATATAGTTCTGTTCAGTGATAATACCTACCAGTCTGTTATTTTTCACCACCGGAAGGCAACCGATTTTACGGCTCTCCATAATCCCGATCGCTTCCACGATCGAAGCCTCCGGATGAATGGTGATCGGATTGTGAATCATGATCTCCTCAACAGATGAGGGAGCTGTTACTTTATCATGAATGATACGGTTAAATTCACGGAATACCATTCGCATCGAGAGCAAACCCACAAGGTGTTTGCTGTCATCCTCCACCGGCACGTAACGGATTCTCCTCCACTCAAGAAGATTGGCCACCAGCTCTATAATGTCATCTTTTTGAACGGTAAAAAGATCGGTTGTCATGAACTCCTCAACCAGAAGTGTGGACGGCTGCCACATTTCCAGGTCATCCGGACGGGCCAGTCCCCATTTGTGAGCCGGCTCACCTTTTAGCTGATTTTTGATCATCGCATTCGTAAGAGCTGTAACGGCCTGTTCACGGCTCACTTTTTTTGACAGGGAATTGTAGGATTTTACCATCCAGTAACTGCCTGTCTGACCCGTCTCCGTCCGGTCGCGAATCACATCCATATAGCTTTTGATATCCCCTTCACACACTCCTGCTTTTCTGAGGCCCTCTTCTGCTATCGGTATCAGCTCCTTCTGGATCAGATCCACGGCTGAATAGCGTTTATCACCGATCCAGCGGAACTTGGTATCCAGACCCAGCTTCGCGGCCGCGATAAAATTCATTCGTGCATCATCGAAGTCCAGCTTCTCCGTGATGTCAGGATAGTGATCTCCCATGCCGTTCAGCAACCCCAGCCAGAGAGACGCGTTCGCCACTTCATCGGTTACGGTTGGACCCGATGGGAAAATCCTGTTTTCGATCCGCAGATGCGGCTTTCCGTTACTCACTCCGTAACAGGGACGGTTCCAGCGGTACACGGTTCCGTTATGTACCTGAAGCGCCATTAGTTTGGGAATTTCACCCCGGTCGAGCAGCTCATCCACATCTTCGGTTACCTCCGAGCTGAGGATAACCCTGTAGCGGGCAATATCTTCCTTGTAGATATCGAGTATGCTGTTGCGGAGCCATTCCGTACCAAAGGTTACTCTCGGACTGCTTTCGCGCAGGTGGTCTCCCACTTTCCTTGTATCCACAGACTGATGAAAAAGTGCCACTCTGGTCTCAGCCCAAAGCCGTTTACCGAACAGGATCGGTGAATTTACAGCACTGGCAAGTACCGGACCGGTAATGGCCTGGGCAAGATTGTATTTCAGGACGAAATCATCCGGAGCCACCTGAAGATGTACCTGAAAGCCGGTATTGCAGGCCTCCAGCAACGGACTGTCGAACCTCATCAGCAGCTCATCCATCCCCTGGATGCGAAGATCATACTCCTCACCGCGTAACTTGCTGATCGCCTGACACAGGGCATCATAGCGTGGCAGCGGCGTCAGGTTTTCAATATCCAGATCCGATTTTCTGATCGTGGGCAAGACACCTGTAAGCAGGATGTCACCCTCCATTTCACGCATCACTGAACGCACTTTTTCGAGCTGCCGGATAATATTTGACTCCAGTTCCGACAGACATTTCCCGGTAAATTCAAGCGGCATGAGATTGGTCTCCAGATTGAACCGGGCCAGTTCGGTTGTAAAGTCCGGATCGTTTAGCTTCTCAAGCAATTCTATGGAAACAGGTGCGGGCTTCGCCTGTCTGTCCACCAAACAGAGTTCCTGTTCCGCCCCGATGCGAATAGGATCTGTCTCAAAAAGCCCCTCTGAGAGCATTCGTTCCATCGCGCGGATGTCCCTGAGCAGATACTTGATGAATTCCTGAACCTGCTCCCTGGTCTCAGCAGGTTTTACGCTTTCTACACCCATAATTTTTCATGCATTTTTGTTTAAAGGCGCTATACCACCGCCTGCCTGCCGTTTACCGCCTCCCTGTAAAACAATTTTTCCACCCTGTGAAGCGAAATTGCAGTTCTGTAAAGTTCGTATTCCTATGAGATCAAATGCAGAAGTACAAAACCTTCATTTTCCATCGCCCTAATAATCGAATAAATAATGGGATTCGCAAATCGTTTTTAAAAAATTGCAAAGTTTCAGACAACCTGAGGCAAACAGGAACTCTGCCCCATATTATTCGTCTCTTCTTTGTATTTTCAGGATTGGCATGGAATTTCAAAAAAAGGATTACTGTTACCTTCAACATGAAAAATGACTACTCCAGACCACGCGGCGAGATTGAATCGCTAATTTACCTGCTGGATGATCCGGATCCGGATGTGCAACAGGGTGTCAGAAAACGATTTCGCGAGCTGGGTGAATCGGCTGTCCCGATGCTGGATCAGTACAGAACACAATCTGTTAGAGATTCCGAAATCGATGCTATTGGAGAGATAATTTACAGTATCACCTCCGAATCGATTTTTGATGAGTATGCCGATGTTGTTGAAAGAGGAATTGACAACAGAATGGATCTTGAAAATGCACTGCTGGTGCTCTGCCGGTTTGGCAACCCAACACTGCGAACGCAGGAGTACAGGCTGAAACTCGACGAACTCAGCCGCGGTATCAGCAGCAAGATCTCATACACACCCTCTATGTCTGAAAAAATGCAGCTACTGCTTCAGTACATCTTCAGGGAGCTTCGCTTTCGCGGCGATTCCGCCAACTACCATCACCCGGATAATGCCTATCTGGATCGGGTAATCGACCGCCGCAAGGGCCTGCCCATCATGCTCAGCGTGGTGGTGATGTCTCTGGCTCACAGAATCGGCCTCCCGTTTTACGGAGTCAATATGCCGATCCATTTTATGCTGATGTATGAAACCCCCTCCCACCCCCTACTGATTGACCCCTTCGACGGAGGTGCGGTCGTCACCTACAATCAGTGTTACTATTTTCTGAAAAAGAACGGGGTGGATCCGCGGCCCGAACATCTGGCCAAAGCTTCCGAACTGGATGTACTTGTACGCTGTATCCGCAATCTGATGAACAGCTATGCCAGGCAGAAAGATGAAAAACGGATCCAGGATCTGCGCAGACTTTTGCAAATCACAGAAATGAATGGCTAACACTTTTGCCAGCATTGATGAAAAACGGATCCAGGATCTGCGCAGACTTTTGCAAATCACAGAAATGAATGGCTAACACTTTTGCCAGCATTGATGAAAAACGGATCCAGGATCTGCGCAGACTTTTGCAAATCACAGAAATGAATGGCTAACACTTTTGCCAGCATTTCTGATGAACATGATGACCTGAGTATTTTCACCCGCCACTCTTCTCTGCCTTTTCAACTCTGATTCATTGCGGATATGAAAGCAGTACATACAACTGAAGCTTGAGGCACAGTTTCGAATGACCTTTCAAGACCGCCACTACCCTTTACAGCTTATTCAGAACTGCCGGGCAATTACGGCCGTCTCCTTGAACATTCTCCGCCTGCCTGCCGAGCTGTTGTACGCCTCAAAGAGTATGATATAGATCCCCATTCGGTTTTGTCCGCCACTGTCGGTGCGCCCATCCCACATCAGTATTCCCTCAAACCCGGCTCTTTCACCCTCTGCAAGGGTCCTGACCAGACGCCCGTGGCGGTCGTAAATTCGTATGCTAAGCAGATAGTCGGGCTCATCCAGTCTGTACTGAATAAAGAGACGGTCATCAAATCCCGGATCGAACGGAGAGAAGGGGTTGGGCGACAGGGTAATGCCATAGTCGCTTCCTGCTCTTTGTGGGATTTGAAACAGGGAGTTCCGTGATGCAGGAGTTCCTCCTTTCGGATCGGCACTCGAACTCCAGTTTGCCGGGTCATTGGAGCCGGCATCCGGACTGATTCTCTCCAGTGCGATTCCACGGGTGTCAATCAGATTGGGATTGTGCCAGTCGGGACTGTAACTCACACTATCGATCACACGGTTTGCACTGTCGGCGAGAACAACCATCCGGCCCGAGTTGGTCAGCCCGAGGGCAGATCGGTTCACACGGAGCGCATACCGTCCGGATTCATCCTGAAGATTGAAAAAAGTGGCTGTGCGGCTCATTTCAAAAGGAACATTCCCCTGCTCAGGATAGATCAGCAGATAGGAGTTACCGGGCAACCAGTGATGAACTGTTGAGACCGGATCGATTCGTTGCACCCTGCCCCGTTCATCCGGCTCATCATGAAGATACACTCCTTCCAGTGAAACAGCGTACGGCTGCCGGTTATAAATCTCGATGTATTCCGACTGATCGGGCAGATCGTCTCTTGGATCGGCAATCGGATGAAAGAGAATCTCATTAATGACCAGATCACCCGGCTGCAGGGGCTGCGCCACCGGCTGATTGATTTTCGGATTTACATTCCCCTTGAAATCCCCCAGGTTTTCAGCCACCAGGGAAATCTCCTCACCCCGGTTTACAGCGGAGGCGTCGAGCAGAATTCTGTTTCCGTGCTTCGGATCAAACGTTAATATCTCAGCTTCCCGGTTGTTGATCAGGAAACGCGGTCCCTTATCTGTCTCACCGGAGCCCGTGCCGGGTTTCTTTTTTTCAGAACGGTTATCCGGAAAAACAGGATCCATAGCGATAAACTTGTCGAATACAACCTGTATCGTATCCGGGGCAATGAAATTGGCAAAAAGTATTGCCGGAGGTTCTGTATCCGGTTGATAACGGCTGTTTTCTCTGCCGGGTGTGGATCCGTGCGGATCGCTGCTCGGTGCCCAGTTCGATGGATCGATCGAAATGGCCGACGGATCCATTCGCTCAAGGGAAACACCTGCCTCTCCGTTATGCCAGTCCGGACTATATGCCAGGCTGTCGATGGCCATCCCATTACGGTTGCGAAGTACAACATAATCAGATGTTGTTCTGAAGGACCTGAATGACGGGAGAACAACCCATTCCTCACCCTGCAGCTCAGGATCTTCCCGGTCGGCCAGCACTAAATAATCCCCCGCCCGAATGACAATAGAACCCGGAAGTGCGGCAGAACCTGATCGGTTTTCCAGCGCCCATCCTTCGAGTCTTACGTTCATCTCTGTTGGATTGAAGATCTCGGCAAATTGCGGGCCATCCTGGTTCGCTCTGCGGAAAAGAATTTCATTAATGACAAGCTGCATCCGTTCCGGTTCACCGAAAGTGAGGAAGTGAATCTCCTTTTGGTGCTGCTGCATCACATTGCCAAACAGATCTCTGATACCACTGACTCTTAATTTGTAGTGTTGGTCATTCCGGAGATCATCGTAGAAGAGCAGTACCTGATCTCTCCCTGCCTCGACTTTCCGAAGTGGCAATTCAGGCTCAATACGATAATTTTGTTTGTTTAATACCGTGACCGGATCGAGAGGTTTGTCGAACAGAAGCCGGAATCCTTCTTCCTCATACTGCTCTGCGGATATCAGTACCGGAGGGTCCGTATCGGGCACTGCCCTGTTGGGCTGGCCGGGAGTGCCGCCAAGCGGGTGTGGCGATTCCATCCAGTTCTCCTGCATTGAAGCAGGTAATAGGATTGAAAGACGCTCCAGAGCCACTCCATTGCCTCCCCAGCTTCCCGGATCGTAACGCAGCGA
>REDA01000007.1 GCA_007693745.1 Balneolaceae bacterium | reverse complement strand
GGCGGATCTGTTTTAACAAGTGATTTCAACGGAGCCTTCACTCTCAATCCGTTCACCAGAACAGTGGCTTTCTTACCTGTGATTTCGACAAGCTCACCTGTGCTGTTGCTATCACCAATGATTACAAAATCACCTTCAGATGGAACCTGCCGGTAGCGTTTTTGAATTTGTATCTCTTCGGTCAGCTCAGATTTCTCTCTCTCAAGGGTGGTTTTAGCCAGATCCACATCTTCTCTGGCTTCACGAATCAGACCTCTGTCGGCACTTCCTTCCGTGATTATTTTTTCCACTGCACGCTCAATTCTCTGATTAGCCCCTCTGAGAATCTCTTCAGCGTCGCGATAAGCCTTTTGAAGAAGCTGGTTTTTTTTGTTTTTAAAGGAACTCTGCTCTTCATCAAAAATCCGCTCCTTTTTCTCCAGCTCCGCCACCCTCCGGTTATACCGGGTTCTTATCTCTTCAGATTCCTGTATACTCCTTTCAAGTGAAACAAGCAGATCGCCCATCTTGTCGCGGTTCTCTCCCAAAAGTGATCTTGCCCGTTCCATCAATATGCCGGGAAGTTTCATTCGGTCAGCGATCTCAAATGCGTAACTGCTGCCGGGAATCCCCTTGCGAAAACGGTACGTCGGGGAAAGATGCTCCTGATTAAATTCCATTGCTCCGTTTACAACTTCTTCTCTCTGATGGGCAAACACTTTGAGTGAACCATGGTGTGTTGTAATGATAACGCGTGCCCCGCGTTCCACAAGCAGTTCAGTAAAGGCCTGGAAAAGAGCCCCGCCCTCTTCAGGGTCAGTTCCCGAGCCGGCTTCATCCACAAGCACCAGAGATCCGGGTCTCAGTCTTTCGAGAGTGTTTTTCATCCACTTTAATCTTGAAGAGAATGTACTTAAATCATCCTCAATCGATTGGTCATCCCCCATATCCACATAAAGTCCGCTGATTACAGGGAGTCTGGAATCGGGATGAAGAGGCAGTGGAAAACCGCATTGAAACATAAGTGACAGAAGCCCAACGCTCTTCATAGCCACGGATTTTCCGCCTGCATTGGGACCCGTGATAACCAGAGCTCTCTCCTGATCCGTCAGTTCAAGATCGAGCGGAATTACAGGTTCCTTCTGCCTGGCCGTCAGGTTTTTCAGGATGAGATTCGGATTGAATGCCTGAATGAGTTTCAGGTGGAGCCCGCCCGAAATTACCGGTATGCTACCGTTAATTTTCAGGCCAAAGGCAGATTTAGAAGCAATTTCATCCAGTTCAGCAATGGTTTCGGTATTCAGATCAAGTTCGTCTGTAAACTTCCGGACAAACGAGGAGAGCTCTCTCATGATGCGCTCGGTTTCTCTTTTTTCCTCCGCCTCGAGCTGTCTTATTTCGTTATTGATCTGCAGTGCCTCCACGGGTTCCAGATAGAGGGTCTGTCCGGTGGAAGAGACATCATGTATAAATCCGTCGACTTTTCTCTTAAATTCGGCAAGGATCGGGACAACCATTCTGCCACTGCGGATTGTAGCACCTTCATCAGAGGTCATGCCTTCACTGTTAAGCCGTCGAAGTACCCTCTGGATCGTCGCTCTGAGGTTGTTTTTGGAGCGATTGAGAGCTGTCCGGATTTTTCGCAGCTCACTGCTTGCATCATCACGCAGCTCACCAAGATCGTTGATGGTTTGGCTGATTCTTTTCTCAAGTTCCCGGAGCGGGATCAATGTGGATCCGAGTTCAGTCAGGTGAGTAAAATCACCTTCGAGCTTGTCGAAAAAATCCTTTAGTTTTCGCGCAGTTTTCGCATGATCCAGAATAATGATGAAATCGGTAAGCTGCACCATGCTTCCCTCAATCCGGCACTCTTTCACAATATCCCGGATATCATCCAGCTGTGTGAGCGGCGGAAAGAGGCCGCTTTCAACAACCTTGAGCCATTGGGAAGCAAGAGACAGCCTGCGCTGCACCACCCCCGGGTCGGATGAGGGTTTACAGTTCAGTACACGCTCGTAACCGTAGGGAGTAAACGCTTCCCTTGCCGCTGTATCCCTAACATGGTCGAAACCGGTCTTCTCGCAGGATCTTTCTGGATATGTGATAAAAAATTGTGCCATTCTGTAAGGTCGTGAACTTCACAAACAATGAAAAGTCACCCGGAATTTCCTGTTTGCTCAGGGATCGGAAAGCAGAGTCATCTCAATTCGATATTTGTACAATTACTCTGAATCCCGTACCCTCATTGGGAATTGACACCGGTAATATCGATCTGGATTCTTGCTTAATTACGCTCAATTTACAAGGTTTTCTTATCGAAAAGGAGCTTCGGAATAAGCCGGGTGTTTCTTTGTAACGGAATGTGTTCTGGTCATTCAAATACGGATCATCAATGTTATTAACGGTACTGCTGATTTTAATGGGTGTTGTTGCCGGAGCCGCCGCCGGCCTCTTTGGGATTGGCGGCGGATTGCTCTTCACACCGGTATTGTTTTATCTTTTTCAGACGCTGGGCCTGGAGCAGCCGGCTACCTGGGCGATTGCCACTTCGCTTTTCTGTACATTTTCAGCATCACTGAGCAGTACAATTCAGCAGAGAAAGCAGAAAAATTTATACTGGAGAGAGGGTTTATGGGTCGGTTTCGCAGGGAGTATTGCTGTTTTTGCAGGTAAAAGTGTGGTATTGTCGTCATGGTTCAGCAGCAGACTCTTTGCGGGTTATTTTATTCTGCTCCTGATTTGGGTAGCTGTTCTGTTTATCAGGAGAAGCGGGGCAGAGTATCAGACACCTGCCGGCCGGAATCAGAGCAGAGTCGGTCATTTTACCGTGGCCGGGGGTGCGGGAGGATTTATTGCAGCTCTTGCGGGAGTTGGAGGAGGTATCGTCATGGTTCCCATCATGAATCTGATGTTTCAGATACCGGTAAGAAAAGCAGTCAGCATTTCGTCGCTTGCCATTGTATTCATCTCTCTTTCGGGATGGCTGCAGTATGCACTGCTGACCGATGCACCTCCAGGTGCATCTTCAGTCACGCTTGGATATGTTGACTTTGGGACAGCCCTGCCCTTAATTGCCGGTGCTTTTATCGGCGGGTTTGCCGGTGTCAGGTTAGGCAAATTTGTAAATCAGCGTCTGTTATATCTTCTTTTTGCCTTGCTCATTACAGTGATCGCAATTTCGATGCTGGGAGAATTATTTGGATAGACAGCATCATACAGTTTGGAGAACAAACGAAGTTCCGCAAGCTGCAAATTATTCGGTACGGGAAGATTGACCCGATTTTGTCAGCACGAAAAAGAGAATAATTCCCGCCAGAAAAATCAGGAATGAGAAAAGAGAAAGTTCTGAACCCGGCCTTACAATAAAGAGTGCAGTTACAAACTGAATAATGATGATGGATATCAGGATTCCGGCAATCGTTTTTCTGCCGATACGGGTGATGACATAAGCTCCCAGCGGGGCGCCAAAAATGACCACCGGTATTGAAACCAGCCAGTACTGAATCGCTTCCGGCTGCATGGTTTGGACCACCCATGTATTGAGGATTAATCCGGCGATGGCGTTGCTGGCCATGAGCATTACGGAGGTAGGGGTGGCAACTTTTTCGGAAAGGCCATATTTAATCACCACATATGAAAAGGAGCAGATGTCAAGCCCATTACCGAGAACCGAGCTGAAAACGCCGCCAAACACCCCCACAAGTAACAGTTCCGCTTTTTGAGCAGCAGAAAGACGGGGGAGTGAATCTCGGTGTTTTCTCTCATTCACGAAGGTAACAATCCAGAGAGCGATCCCGAAACTTAACCAGAAAGAGACAAACATCATTTTTGCGTATTCAGGCAGGACCAGCGGAGCAACAAAAAAGGTACCAAAGATGATGCCAACGAGTCCGCCTGTGCCTGCCAGAATGAAATAGGTCAGGTCAATCCGTATTTTCGAAAGCACGATCCAGAAAGCCGCGAAAGTCATACCAATACTCTGGATGGCAAAGCTGAAATTGCGTGCGATATCCGGTTCAATGCTGAAGATGAGTGTCATCACCGGGTATGCAATAGCACCTCCTCCCTCGGAACTGGCACCGGCTATGAAGGAGCCGAACAGCATGGTTGCAGTCATAAACCAGTTATCCCTGAAAAGAAACCAGCTGGAGCTCCAGCTCATATAGAAGATCCAGATTGCAAGAGCAGCAAGTGCGACCGGGATAAATAATTTCAGTGCAGATCTTTGCATCTCAGTCAAACATCAGACAGTTTGAAAATGAAGGAAGTTGAACAGAATGGGTTACGCTGCAGCAGTAGAGCAAAACCGGATCTTATGTTTATAAAAGTACCTGCCGATAAGGATGAGCAGGAAAAAATTAAAGAACTCTTTTTCATGGCAAAATAGTGATATCCGGTACCCAACAAACGAACCGGCTTTTACATTCAGGGTATGGAAAATTTTAAAATAAATACGGAAAAATTGTAACAAAAGAGAGACTTAAGACTCATTAAGGTAGAAGGCAAGTGAAAAGTTTCAAATAAGTTCGAATGATGAAAACCTGCGTACTTTTATATGAAGACCGGATCGCAACACTGCAGCACATCTACATAGATGAGTATCTGCTGTTTCGTGATGGATCAGGCCGAACACATTCCTATTCCGGAACTACCGAAAAACCGAAGAGTGAGAGGTTTCGGATTGACAGGCCCAGGCTTCTGCACATTGAGGATAATATTCAGATTCGCCTGCTTCTGCATATCTATCTGAAGGAATATTTTGATGTAGATAGTGTTGAAACAGGAGAAGAAGCTCTGACTGCGATTTCGAGAGAGAAGTATGATCTTGTGATCATCGACATCAATCTGGGTTCGGGAATTGACGGGTTTGAGACAGCAAAAAAAATCAGAGAGCTGGATCGCTATCACCAGACTCCGCTGATTGCCCTTACTTCGAATGATTTTGAGAATGTAAGGGAAGATTGTGTCATTTCAACGATGAATGCGTACATTCAAAAACCGTTCAGCAAACCCAGTTTGCTAAAAGCAATTGATGAAATAGGCAGGTATATTAAGATGCCGGAAACCAAACCGGAGCATTGAATGGAAAATGAGATCAGGCAAAAAATTCATCGTTTCCTGGATGGGGAACTCACCGATATTGAAGCGGATCAATTGTGGGCTGAACTGCTGGATGACAAAGAGAGTCTCGATTACTACAATACTCTTACTACACTTGGAGAGATGGGAAGGAAAGGGAAACTGGACAGGTTTTCTGAAACAGGCCAACCGCCTTTGGCCGTGAGCAGTGCAGGCCGGGTGTTCAAGCCCGGGGTTCTGAAATATCTCGCTGCAGCAGCGGTTTTGCTGGCCGGGCTGACGATTCTGTTTACTGTGTCTGATTTCGGTACATCTGAAACGGACTTTGAACCTCTTGCCCTGCTCGAATATCCGATCGAACGTTCCGAATCGGTTCCGGAAAGTGTTCTGCCGGTAATCAATGAGGCCTATGTCATGGCTCTGGAGGGTTCACCGGAGGATGGAATCGATTTACTGCAGCAGCGGCTTCAACTGCAGGAAAACAGTGCTGTGGATGAAATCGAGATTGTCTTTGCCATTGCGAGAATTCATTACAATCAACAGCAGTTCAGCGAAGCCGGGGAGTGGTTCGTCCGGCTGACTCAACACCCTGCACTGGAACCGTATCAGCTGGAGCAGGCTTACTGGTATCTTGCCAATACACTGCTGCACCGCTCACAAACGGGCGAAGCGGCTGTCTATCTGCACAAAGTGATTGAGTTGGATGGTGCCTATATCAGAATGGCTAAGCAGGCAGTCTCGGCAACAGAGTGATCTTCGTATGTCGTTCTACCGGATGAATTTTTTAAATGCCAGAAAAATCAATCCCGCTGTGATCATAACAAGGAAATAGCGGACGGGAGAGACCGGTTTGCTATTTCCGGTATCGGGACCATAGAGTACAAATGGTCCCCAGAGGTATGGGTCACTGTTGTAGTTATTCAGATAGTGGATTTTCGCCTGTCGTAGTGATTCAGATTTGGAATTTCCGTCACTGAAATTGCGATAAAACAGAGGGGCTATAAAAGAAGAAGCCTGATCACCTACCGGCCAGAGATTCAGGATCAGCCTTTTGGCACCGGCATAGGAGAGAGATCTTGACAATCCCAGGATTCCGGATCCTTTCAGATAACCGCCGGAACCCGATTCACAAGAGCTTAAGAATACCAGCTCTGCGTTTAGATTGAGATCGAAAAGTTCATAGGCATAGAGGTTTGGATCCAGCGGCTCCCTGCTTCGTCTTCCGGCATCACTTTTTTCTTCAGAATCGTTTTCAGAGGGGTGGAGGTAGAGTACCGAAAAGAGCGGATCCGATTCATTAACCCGGCTATGCGTTGCAAGATGCAGAATTCTGCTTTTTCCAACCATATCAACGAGCCGGCGTTTTGTGCTCTCTTCCTCAAAGAAAGTAACCCAGTCATCAGATTTTGGAAATGCTTTTGCTGATTGATTGATTTCATCTCTCGTGTAGGGCAGTACAGATAAATGAGAATGGCCTGCGCCTGGAAAATCGCTGAGACCGAAGCCTGCAAACGAATAGGAATAACTGGTGCGGTTGTCTTTTAACTTCAGATCTGTAAGTGTATTCAGATAACTGATGCGATACTCTTCAATCAGATAACGGGCAGATCCAAAACTGTGAGATGAGGAAACCTTGTTCACAGGCAGGATCTCCACCGGAAGTCTGTAGAGCTCTCCGTCGGGAACGATATAGAGCCCTCTTACAGATGGAGGAATCTTCTCTTTGAAAAGAAGGGTATAGAGTTCGGAAAGGAGTAAGAGGTCGGTAGTACCTCTGCCGAACCGGTCAATCGCGCGGTTCAGTAAAAGGTCAATCCGGCCGGCGTCATGTGTGATGAGTTCAACATTTTCCCGTGTTATCAAAAATTGAAAAAGAGACTGCTCAAAACGGGCGAAATAGACTACCATTTCATCGCGCCTCAACAGGGAGCGGGTTGAGCCAAGCAGATCACTGTAGTTCAGGCTTTCACGGTTTGGCATACGTGTATTCAGCAGTTCATTGCGTTCCGACAGTGCCAGAAGGATCTGATTGTTCAGATAAGGGCGCTGATCTGCGGCCGCATTGCGTAATTGGTTTCGCAGCTGCTGTATCTCGGAGGAGAGCTGATTGTCTCGCGAGATTTCTTCATCTGTCAACAGGCTTGCCTTAAGAAGTGGGTTATTGTAGATCCCGGATCGGCTGATATTCCTTAAACGCCCTGCAGTAACCAGTGCGTCGTGCACCCTGTCCGTTGCTGCAGCGGATGTAAAATAGAGATAGAGTGCTTGCGAAAACTCCTTTCGCAACCGAATCATCCCGCTCTGTTCCTCTACGCTCTCAGTCAGCCAGGTCATGACCTTGTCCGTAATATCCCGGGAACTCCTGTATGCAAGTTCCTGATCACCATTGTGCAGATATAGGCGGGTGATTGCATTTGCGGCCACTACCTGAATATCCTGGCTCAGTGAACTCAGGTCATTCGATCTGAGGATAGCAAGTAGTTCCTCTGCATCTTTAAAATCTCCAAACCGGGTTGCCGTATTCGCATATGCAGCTATCGCCGTGAGATGATAAATGGGATCCTGTTGAAAGTCTGTGGTCTCAATTGCTTTCAGGAAGTAGCTTTTTCCGGATTCGGGATCTCCGGTTTCGTAATAGGTTTCCGCAAGCTGCAGGATGCTGTTCAGCCGGTGGCGGTAGTTTTCAGAAATGGCTGCAGCATCCACGGCCCGATAAAAATACTCCAGAGCCTCCTCCGGATTTCCGCGGTCTTCCCGCTGGTGAATTCCGGAGATAATCAGAAGATTTGCTGATTCGGAGAGCAGTTCATTTTGAGTAGCTGTCTCCAGCGCCATTCTCAGATAGCCGCTCGCTTCGTTGAAATCATTTCGATTCCTGTGAAAATTATAAAGATTGCTGAGAATCAGAATCTGCATATCGATGTTATTTCGTTCGAAAGCCAGATCGAGTGAGCGAAGCTGATAGCGGATATAGCGGTCAAAAAACCCCATATTTAAATAACTTACAGCCATGTTGTTATAGAGGTTCTCCTCAAAAGAAAACACATGATCATTTAGCATCATTTCCGTGACCTGTTCAAAAGCTTCTATGGCGCGATTCAGCTCACCCAGCAGATAGAGAGATGTCCCGTAGAGATAGAGGAAATCAGCAAGTTCAGAAGGATTTCCCTTGCGGTAGAACTCCTCTGACAATGGAATCAGGATCTCACTGTAAACCCTGGCAGTGAGCCGCTGGTATCCAATTCTGTTGGATGCATTTGCCAGATTTCGAAACAGATCAATCGTGTACAAAGAGGGGGGGAAAGGGTGATTATCCAGAAGAAGGGTTCCGATTTCAACTACTTTTCGCATGTCCCCGACCCTGTAAAAACCATACAGTAGCGCCTGGCCTGTAAAAGAAGCTCTGAATTTGTCCTGCTCCCATTCAGAGTAAAACTGCTTATACCAGTGATCCAATAGTTTCCGTGCATTTTCTTCCTGCTCCGGTGGGATCCGGTGAATTAAAAAAATATAGAGTTCGTCTGCAGTGAAATCCCTGAGATCATACCTTTTGCTTTCATCAGTCCGCAGAATGTAAAGGGCTGCATAATCCGGATCCACACTCTCAAGATTCAGTTCAGGGCGTGAAATTATCTCTGCTCTTTTCACCCTTCCGGCTTCACTGAAAGCAAAATTGAGGTAAATCACCTCATTCGTTTGCAGATAGAGCTGAAAGAACTCCTCTGCGAGAGTGTTCCAGAGAGGTTCTGAAGAGAGTGAATCCTGCTCTGTCTGCTGATGTATGGAAATCCAGTTGCGGAATATCTCCGGATCATTCCGGGTTTCAGAAACGGAATGAGTACCGGAAGCTTCTGAAGCCGGACTCAGTATGTAAATAATCAGAAAAAAAAATCTGTGATACATAGGGTGGTTTATTCCCGAAATCGGACAAAACATGACATTTCAACGGGGAAAATAGACTTTTCCTCTGGTGAATGTACTAAATAAAGCACCATTCTAAATAATAATTTCGCATCCGGAAGCGGACAGAAAGAGTTCAGATCCTCTAATACAGGATCTTCTCCTCATCTCTGAAACGAAATTAAGATTCGGCTAAAACCCCTGGCTCCTTTTGAATGACCGGAGACTCAAATCAGCTTGCATGCCCGATTTCAATCTCTGTCATCATAAGTAGATGTCGTTTCACCGGTTACAACCTCTTCATTGGTTCCGGTATTAAAGATATCGCCGCGATCCATGTCGATCATTTCAAGCTCTGTGGAAACAGGTTCTGATGTGACAGGCAAGGTGCTTTCTGTAATCCCTGCACAACCGGCAGCGAGAATGAATAATAATGTTATGATGATGGCTTTGATTTGATTTTTCATGAGCGTTTTGGATTGTTGGTTGGTTGTTGTTGGCCGGATCCGGCTTTTGTGTACTGAGGCCGGCTACCCGTGAGAAGTTCTGTTTTGAGAATCCTAAGCAGTATGTCAGCTGATCTGACGGGAAACTGTACGTGAAGTTTGTGAAACATTCATTTCCATGATTTCAGAGTAGCAGCAAACATAAATCCCACGCAGAATCACAAATCTGTATCTGGTTGTCCGAAATGCTGTACTACTCAATCAAAATCCAGTTTTCTATTCTGCCTGGAATAAGTGAATAAAAGATCTGAAGTGATCCCTCCTTGTATGTTGGTTGATCGTTTTGAGTATCCTTTTCAAAACGAGATATGATCTTTTAAAGGGGCAGCCAAGTATGCTCTGTTCTTTTGGTGTGTAATCAGCCCCTTATTTTCCTTTTACAATTCGATTGCTATTGTAAGCATACATTTCAATGGCTTTGAAAAACAGCTTTTCGACTTATCTGTTGTCAAGTCATATCCTGAAGGGCCATTCGGATTTCCGAACAGAGCAGCAACACCGCTGGTGATCAGGCCGAATCCCGGGGTATATAACTTGCAGAGTGTGCTTCAAAACCTATGTCTCTGAAGTAAAGATGAATAATGCTTCATAATGTTACAAGAATTGCGGATCTTTTTTCATGTTACCGGAAGAAAATGTTTTGCTCAGGCATTTTCCTTTTCAGATTTCCGGTGATGAAGATCTAAAAGTGCTCAACCTAATCCGTCTTGAAAGTAAATAATATTTCCTCAGATGACTTTTTGAAGCTTATTCAGAAGGGGCAAAGGGAGGAGCTGAATCATTACTCGGATCTGTTTATCTACAGGCTTTCTCTCTATCTCAGACAGGTATTCAAGGCGGATGAATCTGTTATCGAGGATATTTCACAAAGTGTCTATGCAGATATCTTTGAAAAAGTAAAAAGCGGAAGAGTCAGAGGAGTGAATTCCCTGATGGCTTATATGATTACCTCTGCCCGTCACCGTTTTCTCGCCTGGCAAAAAAAGAAATTCGAAGAAGTTCCGTTGCGATACAGCAATTTCAATGATCCGGATTTCATTCATGATGATTCAGAAGCTGCTGAGAAACAAGAGAGGGAAGAATTGCTGGAAAAGTGTCTTGAGAAAATGGCTGCAGACAAAACAGACTTCTTTTCCGAAGTGATGAAACACATCAATAAGAAAGATAAGGATACGGCAAAACTTCTGGGGATTTCCCATCAGAATTTCAGAACAAAAAAGTCGAGAATTGTTGAAATGCTTCGGCTTTGTGTGGAATCCGAGAAGAGGAGAAGAGAAAACTGAAGGTTCACTACCCGGCTGAAAACAGAAAGATGGAGGGTTGTTTCTGAAGATCGGGAAGACCGGTTTCTCTCCATTCCGAAATCCGCATACTGGTGATCTGTTCCCCGGGCAGTGTCAGATTTGTAGCAATGCAGAGCCGGGTTGCCGGACTCAAAAGTTCAATCAGCAGAGAAGCCAGCATGCTGCTTCTGTGCGGGGTTTCGATAAAGATCTGCGTGTGACCGCTGCGCAATGAAAAATCTTCCATGAAACGAAGTTCAGAAATCCGCTCTTTTTCATTTAAAGAGAGATAACCATGAAATGAAAATTGCTGGCCGTTGAGACCAGACGCCATCAGTGCCAGAAAGATGGAAGAGGGGCCCGTGAGTGGAACTACCTGATAGCCCTGTTCGTGCACCAGTGAGATAAACCCGGAACCTGGATCGGCTACAGCAGGTAAACCGGCTTCCGACATCAAGCCGACATCTCCTTCCTCCAATAGTCTGAGGAGGCTGAGCACCTCATGATCCGGTGTTTTTTTATTCAGAACCCTGAATGTGATTTTAAAATCGGGGAGCGGATGATTGATCCATTTCAGAAAGCTTACTGCAGTTTGTGGTTTTTCCACAATAAAAGTGGACAATCTTCTTGCCGTGGAGAGTGTATATTCCGGAAGAGTATGATTCTCTTTCTCTTTTCCCAGCGGTGTGGGAATCAGATAGAGTGTATGTTCTTTTTTCATATTTTAAGGTTGATTCAGCTCTTAAAATTACTATTTCGCAGAACTGAATCATAGAGGGCTTTGCAAAACTGTGCTTTTGACCAAATACTTTATTCTCGCACTTATGAAATCTGCACGTACCGTCAATGCGCTGCGGTTTATAATTTGCTGTTGCCTTGAACTTGTGCAACATTCACAGTGTTTCAAAGTTCGTCCAAAGTGAACAACATAACGGGTTTAACTTATGCCGATACGGGACAGAAAAAAAGAGCATGTGGAACTGACACTCAATCAGGATGTCTTTTATCAGAAGGGAACGGGCTTTGAGAGGTATCACTTTCAGCATAATGCGCTCCCCGAAGTGAACATGGATGAAGTGGAACTGTCGGTGAAACTATTGGACAGAACGTTCTCTTTTCCTGTTTTTGTCTCATCCATGACGGGGGGATACAAGGGAGCTGAAGCTGTAAATGCAACACTCGCTTCATTTTGTGAAGCCCGAAACCTCCCGCTTGGTGTTGGCAGTCAGAGAGCCATGCTGGAAGATCCGTCAGAAACTGAATCATTTGCTGTTGTACGCCGGATGGCACCCACGGCGTTTATAGCCGCCAATATCGGGGGTGCACAGCTGATCGGAGGGCTTGGGGAAGAGGCTGCTGCCCGTCTCATCGACTCCATTCGGGCGGATGCGTTGATTGTGCATCTGAATCCGCTGCAGGAACTTGTTCAGCCGGAAGGTGACCGAAACTTTAAAGGGATATTCGAGGGCATCTACTCCCTTGCAGAGGGCATCTCAATCCCGGTGATTGTAAAAGAGACCGGTGCGGGAATCTCTCTCCAGGTTGCGGAAAAACTGGCTGTTGCCGGAGTTCGTGTCATTGATGTGGCCGGAGCAGGCGGTACCAGCTGGGCCAGGGTTGAAAACCTTAGGGAGAGGCAGAAAGCCCCCCTTCATTTCCTGGATAACTGGGGGATTCCGACCGCCGAATGTATTTCAGAAGTATCCGGATTGAAAGACTCCTTCGATTTTGGGCTGATCGCCTCCGGAGGGATCCGCTCATCAGAAGATATTGTAAAGGCAATGGCACTTGGGGCTGACTTCACTGCAATGGCACAACCTCTGATTAAAGCTGTTTTTGATGGTGGAGAGCCGTCTCTTCACAAACTTCTCGACAGGTTTGAAAAAGAGTGCCGGCTGATCCTGACACTCCTCGGATGCCGTTCTTTTCATGATTTAGGGCCACATCATCTGCGAAAAGTGACTGCCTGAATCAGGATAAAGAAGAATGGAGGGGTTCTCAGACAGCTTTTTGAAGCTCCTGATAACTGCATTCATTCCTGTTTCTAAATTCCTTATCTTTTGCCCACAGGAAAAAAGAAGATGATGAATCTCGAAAATAAATTAAGACAGGTAAAGGAGCGATATGACGAGCTGAATCAGGCGATGTCTGATCCCTCCATATTCGACCGTCCAAAAGAGTACGCAGAGCTTACCATCGAGCATACACAGCTAAGGGAGCTGGTGGAAGATTACGGCAAGTTGATGGATATCAAGCACCAGCTTAACGGGAATCAGGAGCTGATAGACCTGAATGAGGATCCGGAAATAACCGAGATGGCCAGGCAGGAAAGCCGTGAACTGAAGCGTATGGAGCTTGAGCTGGAAGAGGAGATCAAATTTAAACTCATTCCAAAGGATCCCGATGATTCCAGAAACTGTATCGTTGAGATCAGAGCCGGAACCGGGGGAGATGAGGCAGCCATTTTTGCGGGAGATCTTTTCGATATGTACCGGCGTTATGCAGACTCCCAAAAGTGGGTTCTGAATGTACTCTCCGTTGCAGAAAGTGAAAAAGGTGGGTTTAAAGAGCTGATTTTTGAGGTTTCCGGGAATGAGGTATTTGGCAAAATGAAATATGAAAGCGGTGTGCACAGAGTGCAGCGTGTACCCGAAACAGAATCTCAGGGGAGGGTCCACACCTCTGCGGCTACTGTAGCCGTATTGCCGGAGGTGAGTGAAGATGTTGAAATTGATCTGGACATGAAGGATATCCGTGTGGATACCTTCAGGTCGAGTGGCGCCGGAGGCCAGCATGTGAACAAAACCGATTCAGCCATACGCCTTACCCACGAACCAAGCGGTCTGGTTGTGGAGTGCCAGCAGGAGAGGTCGCAGCATCAGAACAAGGAAAAAGCACTGATTATGCTTCGCACCCGGCTCTATGACCAGGAGATGGAGAAAATTCGAAGTGAAAGGGCGGCGGACCGGAAAAGTCAGGTATCTACCGGCGACAGAAGTGCGAAGATACGAACCTACAACTATCCCCAGGGCCGTTTTACTGACCATCGCATCAATTTAACCCTGTATAATCTCGATGACATTATGAAAGGGAATCTGGGGGATGTGATTAAGGCCCTTCGGGTTGAGGAGAATCTGGAAAAATTGAATGCAGTAATGAACTAATCTGTTTAATATATAGCGGAATAAACGAAGCTTATGCCAACCTGGACACTATTTACTACATTTAAATTTGATGCCGCTCATCTGATTGAGGGGTACGATGGAAAATGCGGCAGAATGCACGGGCATACCTACAAGGTTGAAGTGTCTGCCAAATCCAACAAACTGAATCCTTCGAGATATCTCTCGACTCCGGACATGGTCTGCGACTTTAAGGAGCTGAAATGGGCTGCAGCCGATGGCGGGAAAGGAGGATTGGATCATACAGTACTGAATGAATCGATCCCGGTGCCAACTACCGCGGAGAGAATTGCAGAATATATCCACAAGCAGACGAGTGAAAGGATTCCGGAAGGGATTGAACTGCGGGTGACCGTTTGGGAAACAGAAACAAGCTGGGTGGAATATACAGACAGGGATGAATAAGTATTCGGACGTGATGCTGACTGAAAGAGAAACGGATTCCGGAATCTACCCTCTGATGGAAGATTTTTACACCATTCAGGGAGAAGGTGCGCACAGCGGAAGGGCGGCCTACTTTATCCGCCTGGCCGGTTGCGATGTCGGGTGCTGGTGGTGCGATGTGAAGGAGAGCTGGGATGAGCAAAAACATCCGCGGGTTGCCTGCAGTGAAATTGTGGAGAGGGCACGGGTAAGCGGAGCCCCCATCGCCGTGATTACCGGAGGTGAGCCACTGCTTCACGATCTGGATCTGCTGACCGGTGAACTTTCCGGAGCAGGCATGAAGGTGCATATTGAAACGAGCGGTTCATCGCCCCTGAGCGGGACTTTTGACTGGATTACGCTTTCACCCAAACGGTTCAAGAAACCCCTGCCTGCAATCTTCCCACTGGTGGATGAGCTGAAAGTGGTGGTACTGACAAAAAAAGACCTGAAATGGGCGGAAGAGAACGCTGCTGAATGTCCGGAGAAAACGCGCCTGCTTCTTCAGCCGGAGTGGGATACACCGGATTCTGTGGAGCTGATTGTGGAGTATGTAAAAAATAATCCCGCCTGGGGAATTAGTTTGCAAACGCATAAGTTCATGAATGTACCGTAGCAAACGGAACTCAGATCCCCCGGCCATGGCATACCGACCGGCAGTTGTGTTGTCAGAAATCGGAATTTGAGTGAACACTTGCCAAAAAAACTATTCATTCATCTTTCTTATACACTTTGCATTCTATGATTTACAAAGACTCATCGGTACTGATTACAGGAGCCAGCCAGGGTATTGGCAGAAGTATAGCGCTCGCTTTTGCGGGCGCTTCCGACCGGCCACTGATACTGCTGGCGCGAAATGAGCAAAACCTGCTCGAGACCGAAAAACTGTGCCGGCAGGCCGGAGCTGAGAGAGTTCACATTCTGCCATGCGACGCCACCTCAGCTGAAGAGACCGGGCAACTGGTGATACCGGAGGGGTTCCCTGAACCGGGAGTGATTGTGAACAATGCCGGCAGCTATCTCTACAAAACGCTCGCTCAAACCAGTGAACTGGAATTCAGGGCTCAGCTCGATACCAATCTCTATACGGCAGTGAATGTGACGAACCGTTTTTTACCGGGACTGCACAGGCTCGACAGGGCGTTGATTGTGAACATCTGTTCTGTGGCTTCGCTGAAAGGCTTTGGAGACAGCGGTGCCTATGCGGCGGCCAAACATGCCCTGCTTGGGTACACTCGTTCACTCCGGCAGGAGCTGATGCACAGCAACATTGCGGTTACAGCCATCAATCTGGGACAAACCCACTCCACTTCATGGGCAGAATCGGATATGAGTCCTGAAAAGCTGATTGATCCAAAAGATGTGGCTTCACTGATTCTGGCTGTCACAGCGCTGAGTGAGCGGTCTGTGGTAGAAGAGCTCTCTCTGCAGCCTCAGGGAGGCAAAGTCGCTCCGATGTAAGCGAAAGAAGGGACAGGTTCACTTCGTGGGGAGAGACTTTTCTGCAATGAGCGCATTCCCGGCAAACTTACTGAATGAAGCGCGTTTTACGGCTGTACCTTCAAAGAGTTTAAGATACTGCTCCTCAGTAATTCTGCTCCATCCATCATCCGGAGGGGTCAGAAGTTCCTGCCTGGGCATCAGCCCGGGATCTGTGCCATAATCAGCCTTTCGGTTCCAGGGACAGACATCCTGACAAATATCACAGCCGAACATCCAGCCGCTCATCTGCTCCTGAAAAAGCTCCGGGCAGCGTTCCTTCAGCTCAATAGTCAGATAGGAGATACAGCGCCGCGCATCGACACGGTAGGGTTCGTGGATGGCATTTGTAGGGCATGCATCGATACAGAGTGTACAGCTCCCGCAATGATCTGTTACAGGAAGATCGGGGACAAAAGGAATGTCGGTAATCATTTCACCGATCAGAAACCAGGATCCAAATTTCTTGTTGAGAAGATTGCTGTTTTTGCCGATCCATCCCAGTCCGGCTCTTTGAGCCCATACTTTATCCATTACCGGCGCCGAATCGACAAAAAAGCGGCCGTTCACACCCCCGGTGAGCTCATCGGTAAACTGAAACAGCTTTTTCAGTTTCCTTTTAAAAACCTTGTGATAGTCGCGTCCTCTCGCATATTTGGCAATTTTTGGTCCGTTATTACTGAGGTCACTCTGTTCATTCAGTTCGTTTCTGTAGCCCATGATCACACTCACCACACTTTTTGCGCCCGGCACCAGGAGAGTGGGATCGACACGTTTATCAAAATTCCTCTCCATCCAGGACATGGAGCCGTGAAGGTTTTGTTGCAGCCAGTTCTCAAGCCGAAATGCTTCCCGGTCGAGGGGTTCAGCGCGGGCAAATCCGCATGCGTCAAACCCAAGTTCCAGGGCTTTATTCCGCACAGAAAGAGTCAGATCGGATCGTGACTGAACATTCATGTTCCTTAAGTATCTGTGACAGTGGAAAAGGTGGGGATGGATCGTGCAGAAGGGATCCGTAAACGGTTACACGGTTTACGGATCTTCTGCAGCGAAATTCTATTTGATATCGAGTAATTCAACATCGAAAATAAGCACGGCTCCTGCAGGAATCGAGCTGCCCGGAGGCGGGTTGTTTCCGTAGGCAAGGTCAGCCGGAATAAAGAACTGATACTCGGAACCAACGCTCATGAGCTGCAGTCCTTCCGTCCAGCCGCTTATTACTCTGTTCAGTGGGAATGTAACCGGTTCGCCGCGGTCGTAAGAACTGTCGAACACCTCATCGGAAAGCAGGGTGCCGCGGTAGTGTACTTCCACCTGATCGGTTGCCGTCGGGCGAGGACCGTCTCCCTCCCGGATTACCCGATACTGAAGTCCGCTGTCTGTTTGGAAGACATCAGAGTTCTGCAGATTTTCCTCGAGGAAGGCTTGTCCCTGTCGGATGTTAACCTCAGCTTCGTCGGCCTGCCGCTGCATCTGTTCAACCTGAAGCTCCTGGAAAAAGGATTGAATCAGTTGCTGCATTGCAGCATCGCTGATCAGTGATGTATCTCCGTCAAGTGCGGTATTGAATCCGGCCAGATACTGACGCACATCAATATCTTCGATCCCTTCCGCGACAAGACTGCCGCCCTGAAGGAAACCGAATGTATAGTTGAGTGAATCGCTTTTACTTGTAAGTGTCGTCTTTTTGGATTCAATTGAACTGTTACAGGAAACTGCAAATCCAGCAAAGAGAATCGCTGTTATTAGGGGGATGGAAATAATTTTCATAGTATTTGTTTGATTTTAATTCAATCCGGGAAAGTTAACAGATTTTCTGCCCTAATAAAACTATCAGTTTCCCGGTATGAGGGTGTTGTTCTATCATGAAAAGACTCAGGCTGAATCAGATAAACCACGCACCAGGGAAATGCCGTTCAGCCTGCCCCGGGAGCACTTTTCCGTTTTCATGGAAATACACTTCTGAAATGGAAATACACTTCTGAAAAAGAGATGAGTTTAGTGTTTGCCCCGTTTTTACTGACTGTTCCAATTAAATAAGCCGGTTTTTCAGTACTTACCAATAACCGTATAAATTCGTATATTGTAAGGATTATTCAGTAAATGCTTAATTAAAAATAAACCATTTGAAATTCAGTGACTTTTCTCTGTCCGATTCACTCCTGGCCGGACTCAATGATGTAAACTTCAGGGAGCCGACACCGGTACAAAAGCAATCCATCCCGATCGTACTGGAGGGTAAAGATTTAATCAGCACAGCTCAGACCGGAACGGGAAAAACGGGTGCGTTTGTCATTCCGTTAATGGAGAGGATCATCAACAGTGACAGAGAGGGAGTGAAAGCTCTGATCCTGAGTCCCACAAGAGAGTTGGCTACTCAGATTGATCAGGAGATATTCGCAATCGGGTATCATTCCGGTATTTCATCTGCAACGGTAATCGGAGGAAGTGATTTCTCTGTTCAGGCTAAAGCGCTGAAGGCTGGTGTGGATATCATTGTAGCAACTCCGGGCCGGTTGATAGATCAGAATAAAGTGGTGAGCATAGATTTCTCCAGGCTGGAATTTCTTGTACTGGATGAAGCGGACAGAATGCTGGATATGGGTTTTCTGCCAGATATGAAAAAGATTATCTCCTGGCTGCCAGAGAATCGCCAGACACTGCTCTTCTCTGCAACGATGCCCGTTGAAATTCAGAAATTGTCGGCTTCAATCATGAAAAATCCTGAAAGTGTGGAGATCGAGAGATCGAAACCATCACAACAGGTGGAGCAGAGAGGCTACACACTGCTGAGTCAGCAAAAAATTCCGCTGGTCAAGATGATTTTCAAGGAACTGAAATGGGAATCCTGCATCATATTTACCTCTACCAAGAAAGGAACGGATGAACTGCAGCGGTTACTGAAAAAGGAAGGCATCAAGGCAGAGAGTATTCATGGGGATCGTACGCAGGATGAAAGAAACCGCGCATTGAATGCATTCAAGAACGGGCAGGTTCCTGTGATTGTCGCAACGGATGTTCTGGCTCGCGGAATCGATATCAAGGGTGTGTCGATCATTATCAATTATGATGTACCCAACAACACGGATGACTATATCCACCGGATCGGGCGGACGGGAAGGTATGACAAGAGTGGTATCGCCATTACTTTTGCGACAAGAAGAGACAGCCGTACGTTTCAGGAGATATTGTCGATTAAAGGGAACAGTATTAAAAATATTGAGGTGCCCTCAGAGTTTGATGAAAAATCCGGTTTCTCCTGGGAATCCGGGTTCGGTTCTGCAAGTGAAGTTGCAAGGGAGACGTCACATGAGGAAAAGAGCAGTCCGAATCGCGGAGATTCCAGCTCCAGAAAGGGTGGAAAACACTCAAAAGTTCAGGATAAGCGTTCTGCCGGACGAAATGAAAAGAAAACAGTAACGGATCACCAGACGGAGGGCTCTTCAGACAGCGGCAGGCATCAGGTTGCTGCCAAAAGTGATGAGGATCCGGCTCTTGCCCGGAATCGCGGCAAGGAGGATAAGAGAGAGAAGAGCAGGGGTAAAAAAGAGCAGGGCAAACCTTCTGATGTGAGCGCGCAGCCGGCTGTGGTCAGGTCTGCTCCGAGAAGTGTAATCATACCACCGGTGATTGAGAAAGCGGTATCCAGAAACAAGAGGACAAGAAAACCATCCAAGGGCTTATTTGGTCTCATAAAAAGCTACATACCGCGATTCAGAAGCCAATAAAAGATGAAGCAGTTTCTCGGTTCAATTCTGATCTGGAGCGGAATTATTCTTCTTGTTTTAATGTGGGTTCCTCTCTTGTTCGTAACCCGTCTTTTTGACAGGGATTCGGTTCGGTACAGGACGGGGCGAATGTTCAGAAGACTCGGTTTGGCCATCACGAAGCTGAATCCAAACTGGAATATTGCCATAGAGGGGAGAACTTCACTCAATGTGCGCAACCCTTATGTGATTGTGAGCAATCATCTCTCCAATGCAGATATCCCTGTGATTTCGAATCTTCCGTGGGAGATGAAGTGGATCGCGAAAAAGGAGTTGTTCGATCTGCCACTGCTCGGCAGGATGCTGAAGCTTGCCGGGGATATACCTGTTAACAGGAAAAAAGGGGGGAACAGAGCAGGGGTATTCAAGCGCTGCTCTTTCTATCTGAACAGAAATATGTCGGTCATTTTTTTCCCGGAAGGGACCCGTTCAAAAAGCGGGAAATTGAACAGATTCGCTTCCGGCGCGTTTGATCTTGCCATACGGGAGGGTGTTCCTGTACTACCCCTTGTCATCGATGGTACTCAGCAGTGCCTTCCAAAAAAATCCTGGCGATTTGAACCGGATGTGTATGTAAAGCTCAAGGTTCTTGAACCGGTTGATACCAGGGGGCTGGAGATATCGCAGGCAGGCGAGCTGATGGAGAGAGTTCGGCAGTGCATTGCAGTAGAACTTGCGGAGTGGAGGGGTGTTACACCGGAAGAAGTTATGGGATAAAAAGTATCTCTTGCCGGGAATATTTGTATCTTCAGCACACGTTTTTTTATCCTCTTTTATTTATCCCGCTGCAAATCCGCAGCAAGCCGCAAATGATTGGAAAAAGCCGCCAGACAAGGCAGGTTATTCTATACGGCTCCTGAAGGAGAATTACAGCTGGACATGAACCACACGCTTATTCACACAACTACAGAATAGAAAAAGATACCCAACGCTATGGCAGAAAATGATTTTTTAGAGCCGAGAGGTGATATACGATTAACAGAAAAAGAGCTGATTGAATCTCCTGAACTTCAGCAACTTGCACAGGAACTTATTGAAACCCACAAAATCAACCTGGGTCCGGCACAGATCGGATACCTGCTTGTTTATCCCAATATCTCAAAACTGAAAGCCGCCAAATGCATGAAAGCGACCCGTGAAGTGAAATACTACTCGGGACACGACTATCTGATCGAGGTGTCCGGAGAGTTATGGGATATGCTGGATAAAGATACCCGTAAGATGCTGCTGTATCATGAACTTCTTCATGTAGATCCTGTTTTCAAGGCAAAAAACCAGGAGTGGAAAATGCAGCTTCGTAAACCGGATTTCTCAGACTACTATGAAATCAATGACAAGTTCGGGAATATCTGGTACAAAACGATTCAGGCTACAGCCTCCTCTCTGTACGATCTGGATCCGCGACAGGAGAGCAAGGTAACTGTTTAAGCGGGCAGGGAGCAGATCCCTTAAACAAGTTGCACGCTTTTGCGTTTATTGATAAAGGTGTGGCCGTTAAGGCGGATACTTTTCAGAGCCCAGAAGAGACGGCCCAAAAGAGATGTTGGAGCTGTAAAGAGGATAGCTGACTGGGCAAAACGCCTGAGTGTCATGTCAATATTCTCTGTCTCCTTCAGATCGAGGATAAAGAATTTTTCGCTCCCTTTAATTCTTTTCAGCAGATACTTCTCCTGAGGTGTGGCATAGCGTACATTTGAGTAGGTAAATCCGGTGTACTCACCTGCCAGCACGTCGCCGTTTCTCAGGAGAATATTTCTTTCACTTTTACTTATTGCTTTAAAAAAGCTGTCTGTTTTCCGTTTTGATTCCTCCTCATCAATGCTGATAATTGACCGGAGATCTATTTCAGAAAAATCGCCAAGAAGAGCTGATATGTTTTTCAGAAACTCATTTTTGAGAGCCTGATTGGGTCCTGCGAGCACCATCATGTAGTGAGATGAGGTGAGATCAATCTGACTGAGCCTGTCAAGAAGCCCGGCCATCTGAGTTTTATTTACAGAATTAAAAATATGCGACTCAGCGTTAGCTTTCATATAACGAGAAAAATTAAAGGGTTTCTGAAACTTTTTCTAAATAAAATTAAACCGTTCAAACGCAGCTTTTTCCAACTCTTCCTGATTATCAGGATGAGCGATGGCAATCAGCGCTTTCGCGCGCTCACGCAGAGATTTTCCATAGAGAAACGCGACTCCGAATTCTGTTGCGATATACTGTACGTGGGCTCTTGTCGTGACCACACCCGCACCCTGTTTCAAGAATGGAACAATACGCGACTGACCCTTACGGGTCTGTGAAGGTATGGCAATTACAGGTTTTCCGCCATCGGAAAGTGAAGCACCACGGATAAAATCCATTTGGCCACCCACACCTGAGTAGTGCCTGGTGCCAATGGAGTCGGCACATACCTGGCCGGTAAGGTCGATTTCAATGGCACTGTTGATGGCAGTCACCTTCGGGTTTCTTCGGATCACAGCTGTGTCATTCACGTAGGCGCAATCGAGCATGGCAATATTTGGATTGTCGTCAACAAAATCGTACAGCTTTCGTGAGCCTACCAAAAAAGAGGAGACGGTACGGTTTGGATGAATTCGTTTCAGGGAGTTGTTGACCACACCCGATTCTATCAGCGGTATCAATCCATCCGAAAACATCTCTGTATGCACACCGAGGTTTTTATGGTTTGTGAGTGAAGAGAGTACAGCGTCCGGAATCGAACCGATACCAAGTTGTAAAGTGGCTCCATCTTCAACAAGGGCAGCTACATGCTCTCCGATACGCAGTTCAATATCTGACAATTTGGAAGGGTAGTGTTCGGGCAGCGGATCGTTTACCTCCACGCCGAAATCGATCTGATTACTGTGGATGATCCCGTCGCCGTGTGTTCTGGGCATGTGAGGATTAATTTGGGCAATCACCAGATCTGCATTGAGGGCAGCAGCTTTAGAGGCATCCACAGAGACGCCAAGAGAGCAGAAGCCGTGTTTATCCGGCGGACTCACATTCATAAGTGCTACATTCAGGTGGATAATCTTTTTGTTGAAGAGCCCGGGTACTTCACTTAAAAAAACGGGGATATAATCCGCCTCTCCATCCCGGATGGCTCTTCTTACGTTTGCCCCGGCAAAGAAGGATTGTGTTCTGAATGTATCACGGTACTGCGGCTCCGTATAGGGGGCCTCTCCTTCGGTATGGAGGTGGTATAAGGTAATATTGCTCAGTTCCTTATAGCGGGCGGTGAGCGCCTTCACCAAAGTTTGCGGAGCCGCCGACGCGGTATGAACATAGATATTGTCGTTCGGCTTGATTTTATTCAATGCCTCTCCGGCTGTGATGATTTTCATAAAATGCTTTATGCTTTCTTTAAATGATTATTCTCCAATGATTTGGAGATGGAAGACATTCTCTTGTCGGGGACTTTGAAAAACTGTTCATTTGCCCGATATCTTTGTTGTCGCAACTTTAAAATCCTCACGTATGCTTAATAAGCTGCGGTTTTAAAGTAGCTTCCGCCTTGATCTTGAACAAATTTCCTGGTTTTTCAAAACCCCCTTGCTGTTAATAAAAGAAAAAAAGTATCACTATTTCATTCATATTTTTTGGAAGTTACGATCATTCTGATTAAAATTTTACGATAAAATTCAGAATTAAAGAGGTC
The DNA here is from genome assembly GCA_007693745.1 of Balneolaceae bacterium. Taxonomy (GTDB): domain Bacteria; phylum Bacteroidota; class Rhodothermia; order Balneolales; family Balneolaceae; genus Rhodohalobacter. The sequence goes on along the minus strand of REDA01000007.1, from coordinate 29,285 downwards.
CCGGGCTGAAAGCGTTTAAACTGTTCATTATCATTCCTTGAAGCAGTACAACTGTTTCGGGGAACGGTCCGATGTCATCGAATCTGACACTGAGGTAAATTTAAAAAAAAATGAAGAAGCCACCGCTGCCTTCTAACGAAGAGGAAAGACAGAAAGAGCTGGACTCTCTCCATATTCTGGATACGATGGATGAAAATGACTATGACTTTCTGACCCGGCTTGCCTCCGAAATTTGCGGCACAAAAATGGCGATGCTGAGCCTGATTGACAGGGACCGGCATTGGTTTAAGTCGAGAGTGGGAACCGATACCAGGCAAACACCAAGAGAGCATGCCTTCTGCGCGCATGCCATTAATGAGCCTGGAGATCTGTTTATTGTTGAGGATGCCAGATCAGATCCCCGTTTCCACGATAATCCACTCGTTAGCGGAGAACCCGGAATTATTTTTTATGCGGGTACACCATTGGTTACAGAGCGCGGACATGCGCTTGGGGTGCTTTGTGCGGTGGATGATACACCCAGAAAGCTTACAGTAGTGCAGAAAGAATCACTGACTGCACTCGGCCGGCAGACCGTAAAACTGCTTGAGTTGCGTCGAAAAACGATGGAGGCTGCTGAGATCATTCAGGAGCTTGAAAAGCAGAAAAGCCATGCAGATGCGTTGGCGGAACAGTACCGGAAACTTGTGGATTCCGAGCATATATTTATTGTAAAAACGGATTTGAAAGGTCGCTACACCTATATCAACGACTATTTCCGGAAACAATTCAATATAAATGAAGAGCGTGGAGAGCTTTCCTTACACTCCATTCTGAAAGGGGACTGGGATAAATGCCATAAGGTGGTTGAGCAGTGTCTGAAAACCCCTGAGGTGAGATACCCTGTGACATTGAAGAAGCCGGACGGGGAGGGAGGTTTTTTTTCTACCTACTGGGAATTTTCAGCCATCTGCAACACAGATGGTGAGCCGGAAGAGCTTCTCTGCATCGGATTTGATATCACTGACAAAAAGGCGGTTGAGCATTCCCTGCATCAGCAGATGCAGTTTCAGGAACTGCTACTTGAAATATCCACAGATTTTATCAATATCGCCCTGGATGCACTTGATGAGAAGATCCATAAGGCACTGATGAAAATGTGCCGGTTTGTAGAGGCAGACCGCGCCTACATCTTCGATTATGATTTTGTTAAAAACACCACAAACAATACTTATGAATGGTGTGAAGAGGGGATCTCTCCTGAGATTGATAATCTGCAGTGTGTTCCGCTTGAGTATATTCCCCAGTCGGTCAACCAGCATGAAAGAGGATTTCCTTTCTATGTACCGAATGTTCAGGAACTTGAAGATGATGGTGAAGGGGGGTTAAAATCTATTCTTGAACCACAGGGGATAAAAAGCCTGATTACGGTGCCAATGTTGTCGGAGGGACTGCTTCTCGGATTCGTAGGATTTGACTCAGTAAAGAATTACCACTTCTATTCAGAATCTGAAAAAGCACTGCTCACTCTTTTTTCCGAGATGCTGGTGAACATCTTCAACAGGATTTCTCAGGTGGAGAGACTGAAATATCATGAGCGCATGATTAAAGCGATTTCAGGATCAGCAACAGAACTTCTGTCAAACCAAAACCTTATTTTTGCCATTACAAATGCTCTTCAGCTGCTGGCAAAGGTAGTTGAGTCTGATCAGGCTTTTTACTTCTCCATTGAGGCAGAGAAGGATGAAATATACTGTTCTCATGAAATTGAAGTTTTCATTGACGGACGTCCGCCGGAATTTAAAAAGGAGGGGTTGCAGAATTTACCGGTTCCCCTGTTTGGGGTGTATGGCGAAAAAATATTATCAGGCAAATCCTTTCAGGGACATGTAAAGGAGATGGAACAGGGCTCACCCCTTCACAATATCATGGAGAGTCAGGGCGTGGGTTCATATCTTTTTATACCGGTTTCTTTTGAATCGGATGTGCGCTCTTTTCTGGGATTTGAAACCCTGCACAGTGAGCGGTACTGGGACGAGACAGAACTGGAGCTGCTCTCAGGATTTGCAGGAAACATTGGTATAGCCGCCCACCGAAAAGAACTGGAGACGGAACTGGTTCATGCGAAGGAAAAAGCCGACAGCGCCAGCGCCGCCAAATCGGAGTTTTTGGCAAAAATGAGTCATGAGATCCGTACACCGCTCAACGGGGTACTGGGATTTCTTGAACTCCTTGAAAATACAGACCTCACCGAAAATCAGAGAGAGTTTGTCTCGAATTCCAGGCAGTCTGGCAGGTCTCTGCTGAGTGTGATTAATGATGTGCTCGATTTTTCAAAAATTGAAGCAGGCCGGATGGAGCTGGAGTGGATCCCGGTGAACATTGCAGACCTGGTGGAACAGACAGCAGACATTGTGAAGCACAGAGCCTTTTCGAAGAATCTTGAGTTGCTTATCAATATTGAGCCTGGAATACCGGAATACGCCATTGCAGATCCCCTGCGTTTGAAACAGATTCTACTCAATCTGTTGAGCAACGCGGTGAAATTCACGAAAGAAGGGGAGGTTGAGATACGTGTAACGTTTAAAAAGAGCAGTGAAAACAGTGGAAGTTATCGGTTTGAAATCCGTGATACGGGTATCGGAATGAGCAGGGAACAGCTGGAGAAACTCTTCACGCCTTTTATGCAGGGGGATAACTCTACGACGAGACTTTATGGCGGCAGCGGCCTTGGGCTGGTGATTTCCAGCTCACTCGCCAAAAAGATGAATACGGTGATTGAGGTGCATAGCGAGCCCGGGGTGGGTTCACTGTTTGGATTCACCATCGAAGCAGAATTGGTGATGGATCCTGAATTGATCTCTGGTCTGGAGGAGATTGAGAAAAGTACCCGTAATGTTCCTGTGCCGGGCGGGCCGGTCACTAAAAAAGAAACGGGGTTATCAAATGCGATAATCAATACCGAACCCGAAAGTGGACACAAAGAAACCCCGGTCATTTTGATCGTAGAGGATGTACCTCTCAACAGGCTTTTGGTCAGGTCGCTTCTGAAGGGGATTGTACCGGATGTGATCATTATTGAAGCTGAAAACGGTGAGGAGGCGGTTCAAAAGTGTGAACAGGAGCAACCGGATCTTATTTTAATGGATATTCACATGCCCGTGATGGATGGATTGGAGGCGACAAGAACGATCAGGGAGCTGCAGTGTGGCCGAAAAGGAGTTCCAATTGTTGCGCTGACGGCGGCGGTGATGGAGGAGGACAAACAGAAATGCCTGGATGCAGGGATGAATGGTTTTTTGATCAAGCCTGTTGAATCGGATGCCCTGCGGCAGACGGTAGGGCATATACTGCAGAAACGCGCTGAGACGAAAGGTGAATAAGGTTTAAATCCGCAATTAAGAGCTCTCCATGAGATGGATGCGGGATAGCCGGCCTTGTTTTCTGCCAGGTTTTTTTTGATTTTACGGGATAACTGCCATGAAAATCAAAACCTTTCTTATCGTATGTGTTTTAATCCTTGAGGTAGCGCCCGTTCAATCCCAGACACTTCCGGCATTGCAGCCACCCTTCACGCTGGAAATTGAGAATCCGGAAGACATACAGGCGCTGGAGCAGGCTGCCTTTGCGTTTGCTGTGAGACTTTCGGCACTGATCTACCTTTATCAGGGACTGATAGAAGATGAATCGTTCAGAAGGCAGCTCACTTCACACGATCAGTATCTTACGATTTTACTGAGGCGCGGAAATCTCACCGGGAGCCTGGATCAGATGGCGATCATACAGCAGAATGTCCGAAATATCATTACAGAAGCGATTGAGCTGGAACGGCAGCTGTTGCTGGATCTTGAAGAGCGGGAGCTGTTTGACCGGGAGATACAGCTGCTCAGGGAGTATGCAGAGCCGATCGATCTCATCAGGGAACATAGCGGGTATTTACAGAACGAAAGCGAATTTGAGCGGTTCGAGACGTCAGATTTCGGGACAAGACTCCAGACAGGGGAATCAGAGACGGCGTCTGAAATTCACTTTCAAACGGATTTTATTCCGGATAACGACTTCTACCTGCAGGTTCAATTTCAGCTGGTGAGTTACAGGCCGTTGGTTTGGAATCCTTCTGCGGGTCTCATCTTCGGATCCGACGGGGGTGAGAACTACTATCTTCTGAAACTGAATGTTATTGAACAGGGAATCGATTTTCAGGCGGTGAACTTTGGAAGCAGTGATGATCTGAATCTGTTTTTCCCTGTTGAAAACCTGAATCTTCAGCGGGCGGGAAATGAACTCGGAGTGTACAGGCGGGGGGATATGTATTATCTGTTCCTGAATAAGGAGCTCATCTTTGATGCGCGAACTCTGCCACTTTATGGTAATTATGTCGGAATCTATGCAGATCCAGGAATGGAGATTTCGGTGGCCCGGTTTCACCTATACCAGCACCGGCGTGCGGAGATACCGGCTGAAAAGTAGCCCCGAAAGATGAGGGCCTGCTGGGAGGAAATGGACCTGGCAGCAATTCACTGTTTACTAACTGAAATAAAAAAACCCGCACCTCAGAAAGGGATGCGGGTTGTACTTACTTTTGTTTTGGGTTGGTCAGGAAACCCGGAGGTTTACCGGATCCCACTCAATCACGCGGTTTTCCCGGATACTTGTATTTGTAAGCAGGGAAGGTGCCGCGGCTCTGAAGCCGACAATTGGCGGCTGTACTTCCGGGGCGCCGTTTCGGACAGAATTAAACATATTCACAAAGTGATCCAGACGGTCGTCATAACCTGCGGGAGCCCGATATTCTTCTGTCTGATTCATTTCGGGACCGAATGAAACGGTCTCCTGCTGATTTCTGATCATCTGCTGTTCAATCCTTCTTTGATCGGCTTCCGAGAAGGTCATCACAGAGTTATACCCTCTGATCACTTCATTAATGGAAGGATCGCGACGGGGTATGCGTGTAAGTTTGATGGAAGATCCCGGATCAACAGCAAGGGAGCCTTCATCACCGATGAACAGGAACTGAGTTCCCGAGCCGCCGCCGTCGGCGAGATTACTCTGCAGTACGCAGGTACATTCCGGATGAGATTCAGTTTCGGGGTAGTGATACTGGCCGGCCACAACATCTTCCGCATCCCTGCCGTCGAGCCACGATCGCAGGCCGCCAAATCCGCAGATGCGTGTAGGTCCGTAGGAGTTCATAACGGTGTGAATTCCGGTAAAGAGGTGAACGAAAAGATCACCGGCTACACCGGTGCCGTAGTCGTCGTAATTTCTCCAGCGGAAGAAGCGTGTGGGGTCAAACGGCCTTTTCGTTGCATGACCGAGGAATGCATCCCAGTCGAGATTTTCCGGAGAAGCGTTATCGGGAATGGTATATTGCCAGGCACCAAGTGATGAGTTTCGGTTATAGGTTGCCACGATCTGATTCAGGGTACCGATCGCTCCCTGCCTGAAGAGTTCAGCGGCCTTCAGAAAGATCATATTACTGCCAAACTGGCTTCCCACATGCACCACTTTTCCGGCTTTGCGATGGGCTTCAATGACAGCATGTCCCTCATCCATCTGCTGTACAACCGGTTTTTCGCAGAAGACGTGCTTACCGGCTTCAAGGGCGTCGATCGTCATTTTTGCATGCCAGTGATCCGGTGTACTGATGAGAACCAGATCCACATCGGGCCGGTTCAGAATTTCACGATAGTCCCTGGTGGTAAATAACTGGTTTCCCCAGATCTCTTTGGCTCTGACAAGGCGCGAATCGAACGCATCTGCGGCGGCTACGAACTCCACTCCGGGTACCTGCAGTGCGGTTCGCACGTTGTAATGTGCAATAATACCCATTCCGAGAGCGGCTACGCGGATGCGGTCGTTTGCAGCAAATCTGGATTTCCAGGGTTGCTGTTCGAGCTGGGTGACTGAATCAGCGGCTCTGGCAAACATAGGTGCCATGGAGAGGCCGGCAAGACCCAGGGCGCTGTTCCGAAGAAAGTTTTTTCGAGATTGATTAGACATAAAGTTCCCTCATTACTTTGAATACGTTGGCAGACAAAATTGTCTTAGCGGACTTTTTAAAACTGTTTTTTTTCAACAATCTCTTGGTTGTCACAAATTTTTAGTCCTCACGGTTCGCAGACAGGCTGCGTTTTAAAATTTGCAAATGCCTTGATCTTGTGCAAAATTACGGTTTTTAAAACCCGCTCTTAATTTACATGGAAAAAGTTAATTCCGGGCTGCCCGGGCAGTCGGAATCGATGATTTACATAGTTTCAGGTTATTCAATAACGGGGAAAGTTGCAATAAAAATCGAAAGAACAGGGGAATTGAACATGTTCTTACTGCTGAACAGAGAAAGCCCAAACAACCCGTCTCTTAAAGGTGTTTGGGCTTTTCAACGAATTAAGGGGCTAACAGTATAATTTCATCTTTCGTTAATGCTTCGATAAAAGCTATATCAAAGTTCATGGATTCTGATGAAGAGCCATTTTGAAGAAATACTTCGTAGGTAACAGTAGATTCGTCAAAATTGTACATCACCATCTGGGTTCCGGTCAGTATCCAGCCATCCTGGCTGTTATCTGCAAGGTATGCGAACAGGGAGGTGGGAAGGGACATGTTTTTACGCTTATATTCAGATCTGATCAAGTCGCCTTCTTTATTGTAGATTGCGAAGAAAGATACATTTTCGCCATCCATTTTCGCCGTTAATTCTTGCGGAAAATTTTCAACGGTATCATCAAAAATGAAAGACCACCCTTTTTCTTTAAGGCTCTCGCTGTTTTTGATGCAATCAACAGACTTCAGACATTGAAAATCTTTAGCATCGAGAGGCAGTAAGGTGCGTGTATCCTGTGCGTAGGGCAGAGATACAGAAAAGATCTTAATGATAAGTGTGAGAGAAATGATAGTTTGTAATGTTTTCATTGTTTTACCAGTCGTTTGTTGAAAGTTGTACTCCTGCAAACAATGTATTTCAGTGATGGATTTTCTCTTTTTGACTACGTTACATTTTGTTGTTCTCTCGTTACATTTACCGTTCAAACAGCTTAAATGACTCCAAACAGGGAGTTGGAGTTGATTTTTTTCTGAGTTTAGCTCCGGTTGAAGTGAATTGACTTCAAACTGCGGCGTATGTAAAATTGAATAACAGCTGGGTGTTATCAGGTTGTTTTTGAGGCAGCGTATGAGGTGGGCGTTTCATTGAAGTGATCGCGGAAAGATTTTGAAAACTGAGCGACACTTCTGAACCCTGTTGAGTATGCGATCTCGCTGACATTTCCGGCTTTCCTGACAAGGAGATCGGCGCCGTGTTCGAGTCTGATCCGTTTGATAAATCCACTTGGAGTCTCGCCGATGAGCTCCTTCATCCGCCGGAAAAGTTGAATTCGGCTTTGAAACATCAGGTTAGAGAGATCTTCAACGCTGAAATCTTCATCGTGCATTCTCTCCTGTACAATGGATCTGATTCTCTCAAGGTAAATATCATCGGCCGATTTCGCTTTATCAGGATCGGGATGTTGTTCTTTATTTGGTGATGTGGGTTTCTCAGACTCTTTCGCAAAATGTTTCTGAAGCCGTTTCTGTCGTTCGATGAGATTATGAACCCTTGCAGCTACTTCCTCCATGCTGAACGGTTTTGTGATGTAATCGTCGGCTCCAATTCCGAGGCCATCCAATTTGTCCTCAGCCTCTGCGCGTGCAGTGAGCAGGATGACAGGCAGAAAACTGGTTTCACTATTGGATCTCAATTTTTTTAATAAACTGAAACCATCACCATCAGGCATCATAATATCAGAAACAATAACATCCGGAAGCAGTCTGTGAATACGTTCCAGGGCTTCGGATCCTGTTGATGCGTCCACGACATTATAATCGACAGAGAGCTGTTCTCTGAGATAGGAACGGATATCCGGATTGTCATCAATCACCATGACTGTTTTTCGGTCATCATCATTCGTCAGGTCTTTGTCTGATTGGTCGGTTTCACTGTTTTCAGAAAGCCCTTCATAAAGATCAAATTCCAGATCGGCGGGTCTGTCGATGAGCGATTTTCCGGGGTGGAAGGACTCTGTGAGTGGCAAAGAGACTGTAAACTCAGTTCCTTTTCCCATTTCGCTTATTGCCTGAACCTGTCCGTCATGCTGTTCCGTTATCTCTTTCACCAGAGCCAAACCAATTCCGCTGCCCGGCTGTAGTTCTGATTTTTCAACCTGGTAAAAACGATCGAAAAGCCGGGGCAGATGTTCTTCTGATATACCGATACCGGAATCATTTACTTTGATGGTTGCCCGGTTGTTTTCGGAGTAAAGCGAAATTGAGATCGTGCCATTTTCAGGTGTAAACTTGAACGCATTGGAAAGCAGGTTGAAAATCACTTTCTCAAATTGCTCAGGATCAATATTGACGATGATTATTTCATCAGGAATTTCAACATCAAAATGAACGTGGTTTCTTTCTGCGACTCCGATAAATCTGGCTGAGATGTATTTGAGATACTGATTTAAATTGACGGCCTCAGGTTTCAGCTTAAAGAGATGGGCTTCGAATTTGGCCAGGTCCATCAATTGATTCACCAATCTGATGAGCCGCTTTGAATTACGAATGGCCATGTTAATTTGCTCTTCACCCTGCAGTGACAGCTCACCATACTTCCTGGATTTCAGGTTTTCGAGGGGAGCGATGGTGAGTGTGAGAGGGGTTCTGAACTCGTGACTGATATTGGTAAAGAACCGGTTTTTCTCCTGTGATAAAATCCGGAGTTGTTCAGCCTGCTTTTCAGTTTTAACCTTTTCCGATCTTAGATCTTCTGTTCTTTTTGCAACAATGCCTTCCAGGACTCTTTGTCTTCTGATCTGATGCCTTAATCGCAACCGGAACCCTGTGGCGATCATGAAACCTGACAGAAGAAAGATGAGAACAGGAAACCAGGTGGTTTCATAGAAAAAGGGAGCAACAACAACAGCGTGAGTGGTTTCAATGAAGGTTGTGTCGTCGTTTCCAAGGTCGGCGGTGACAGAAAAGTGATAAGTTCCGGCCGGGATGTTCGTGTAAATGGCCTCCCGGCGGCTGCCGGCATCATTCCACTCATCATCAAAGCCCTGCAGTTTGTAGTGGTAACGAACCCTGTCGGGAGCCATAAAGAAGGGGGCGGTAAACTGAATTGAAAAACTACGCTGATCTTTAGTCAGTAGTGTGGCGGATTCACCGGTAAAGAGGGATTCATTACCCACGCGGAAATCATCGATGATAACAGCGGGAAAAGGTGTTTGAACATCGATACGGCTTGGATCGATCACTACTATTCCGTTTTGTGTAGCAAAAAATAACCGGCCGTCTTCTGATTTAAATCCGGAGTTTTGAAAACCGCCATTGCCTTCGCGGTTGAGCATACCATTTCGTTCATTGTAATAGGTAGAGTGGATGCGGTTTCTCTCGTTGTTTGCAAATTCCTGAAGGTGGTTGAACGGTACCCAGAAAATTCCCTGATTTGTATTGAACCACATTCTTCCGTAATCATCCAACAGCATTTTGTGGAGACCGTCTTCAAAGAGACCATCACTTTTTTGAATAATGACTACTTCACCGGTAACGGGATTCAGCCGGTTTAAGCCCAGGTCTTCCGTGGCAATCCAGATAAAACCTTCTTCATCTTCGAAAAGTGCGCGGATGTTGTTGCTTGTCAGACCCTGATCCCTTGTGAAGGCATCCGATACCCCATTGTGATAGCGGAAAATCCCACTCCCGTTTGTAGCCATCCAGAGTGCGGAATCGGCACCTTCCAGGATGTAGCGAACCGGTCGCTGAGAGCCGGTTTCGGAAAGTATAACCTCTTCAAGGATACCGTTATCAAGTCGGAATAATCCCACATCCGTGCCAAACCACATTCTTTTCCTGGGGTCTTCATAAACTGAGTAAACATTATCCCTGTTTAATTCACTGAGCGTTTCAAACTCCAGACATGCTCCGGTTGCGGAACGGTTCGAGGCTCTGCACCGATGATATCCGTTCCAGAGAGAACCGTCTGAAGCTTCAAAAAATGTGGCGGTTGCTCCGTCACCACCCCGATTTACACTTTCGTGGACTGTTCCATTCGAATCAACCTGGGTTAACTCAGAAAAACCACCAGTCCAATAGGTGTTGTAGGAATCAATGAATATCCCATAAAAGCTGGGTGTGGTATATTGAAAAGAGAAGTTGTCGAGCTGTGATTGCCGGTATCTGAAAAGGCCATTTCCTCTGGTGGGGATCCAAAGATTCATTTCCCGGTCGCAGTAAATACCTACTCCGTGTGCACCAGCCTGAAAGATAAACTCACCATTTTTGTAAACACGATCCTGTACAATTGCCCAGACGGATGAATCAGTACACTCCGCGAACGAACTGCCCAGCATATCAGGAAAAGTTCCGTGAACTCTGGATTCAATATAATCCAGTACAGACAGGGAGTTATTTTCAATTTTCACCATCCCGTTGAGGGTTGAAACCATAATGGTGCCGTCCGGATTTTCCTTAAAGCTCAGGTAATAAGGGTGTACCCGGTTCCAGTCATCTTTTAGGTTCTCCGGCTCAGATAGAATCCGGTGTTCAACTTGATTCAACCGGACGATCTGATCTCTGGCTATCCAATAGATACCGTTATTATCTTGCATAATCGCATCAGCACCAATAATCTCCGGAATTTGAATTGTATTTGTTACTTCCAGATTTGAATCAATTTCCCAGATCATGCCATTTGCATCTATCACTCGAACAATCTGATCACTCCCGACATGAATGGTTGAGATTTTCCGATCAATCAAAGGATTGGAGGAGACGTCAAATAGATCTGGCCGGAAGGCCATTATTTCATGGTCCTGATAGAAAAAAAGCCCGTTTTTTGCGCTAATCCAGGTTCTGTCACCATGAATACGGACCCGGATTCTGTTCACTATCGTTATGATGCCGTCTTCAGTAAGGAATTCGTCTTCGAATGATCTGAATTTTCCATTTTCAACCAGTACGAGGTGGCCTTGCTCCGTATTGATCCAGAATGAATTACCGATCCCGGGCTGGATGGAAAGAATTCGGTTCGATGGCAGTTCCGGGGTATTTCCGGAGTTGAATTCCCTGAACGTGATACCATCAAATCGGACCAGTCCGTTAAATGTAGCCATCCAGATAAAACCGTCCGGTGTTTGGTAGATCTGGTTGATGTGGTTGATTGGAAGGCCGTTATTGGTAGTCCAATGCTCAGAAATAAAATGCGGGTCGGAGTTGTAGAAATAAACCGGATGAGCCTCCTGAAGCGCATAGGAAGCAAGAGGATAGAATAAAAACAGAAAAAAAAACAGAGGGAGTAGATATGTAGCCGGTCTCATCGGCTGAAACTAAGTTTTTTTTCCCATTATTGCTATTCAGTTCAAGGGGGCTTTTAAAATCAGATGAATCACTAAACTTTACACCGGACTTTATTCTGCCGCGTTCGCCCGGCTAAATTCCATCGGGATGGATCTTTTTTTATCAAGAAAATCAGCAGCAAAACCTACCGGCTTTCCCCTAAGTATTCAGCAGAACTTCTAAACTCCGGGGCAGTTTCAGGCAAAAAAGCCTTGCAAGTCAACCACTTACAAGGCTTTTTGTACCCGGGAAGGGACTCGAACCCTTACGACATCGCTGCCACCGGATTTTGAGTCCGGCGCGTCTACCAATTCCGCCACCCGGGCGTTTGATCTCCAAATATAACACTTTAAGCGCTTCTTCTTCAAAGGGTCTGCCGGGTTTCTTTTTCCGGATCCAATGTCTCTGGTATGGCAGGGTTTAATTCCTGATTCCGGTCGTCTTTCTTATCCATTTTTGTATATTAAATGGATATTTCTCTCACAAAAAAATGGCTCTGACGATGAATAAACCCTTCCGTTTCTTCTTTCTTTTTCCCCCCTTACTGCTACTCTCCGCATGCAATGATCCTGCTGTAATTGATTCTGATGAGTGGCAACTCGGCCCATTTGTAAAGTATGATAACAACCCGATTATGGTTCCGCAGGGCGACACCTGGGAAGCTAAGGATATTTTTAATCCGGCTGCGTTTGCAGAGGATGATCTGATTTATATGCTCTACCGCGCAGAGGACTCCACCGGTATCGGGATCTGGAACGGCACTTCACGTATCGGACTGGCTACCAGCAGCGACGGATTTCAGTTCGACCGCCACCCCGATCCGATCTATGAACCGGTATCCGACTGGGAACTTCCCGGTGGGGCAGAGGATCCCCGTATTGTGAAAATTGAAGATACCTACTGGCTTACCTATACCGCCTACGACGGCGAAACGGCCCGCCAGGCACTCGCCTCTTCCCCGGATCTGTTTGAGTGGGAGCGGCATGGCCTTATTTTTCCGCAGCTGGGCTGGACCAAGGCAGGCGCAATCGTGCCTGTTCAGATCAACGGGAAATACTGGATGTATTTCGGGGATACCAATATCTGGATCGCTCACTCCGAAGACCTGATCCGCTGGACACCCATTGAGGAACCGGTGATGCGCCCGCGTCCCGGGATGTTCGACAGCGGACTGATCGAACCGGGCCCCACTCCGCTGATTACCGACCAGGGTATTCTGATGCTTTACAACTCAGCCGATGATGATCTTGTGTACCGCACCGGCCAGGCTCTTTTTGATATCAACGATCCGACCCGTCTGCTGAAACGATCGGACCATTTTTTCCTGGAACCGGACCTGGAGATGGAAGTGGACGGACAGATTCCGAATGTGGTCTTTATCGAGGGGCTGGCAAAACTGGGGGATACCTGGTTTCTCTACTACGGGATGGGGGATTCGGGCATCGGTGTGGCTACCTACCGTGAGGAGTAGTGCCGCCGGTGAAGCCGCTTTATTTAAGAGTGAGTTTGAGCATACCTCTCCCGCAGCTCGGCCTTTTTAATTTTTAGTGCCGGGGTGACCGGCAACCGGTCTGTCAGTATGATCTCTTTCGGGATCTGATGGGGCAATAGTTCACCTTTCAACTGAGCGAGAATGGATGCCTGATCAGGCTCCATCTCCTTTTCAGGCTCAATGAACGCCACCATTTTTTGGCCCCAGGTTTCATCCGGCACCCCGATGACTGCAGCCCTTGCCACCCCTTCAAACCTTTCGAGAGCCTCTTCGGTCACGGCCGCACTCGCATTCTCCCCTCCGGTAATGATCAGATCTGTTCTGCGGCTCTGGATGATCAGGTGGCCCTTTTCTGTGATTCGGCCAAAATCCCCGGTATCAAACCAGCCCTGCAGATCGAATGGCTGAGCCTCATCGTATGCGTGGTAGCCGCCGAAGAGCTGCGGCCCTCTGAGCCAGATTTTCCCGGAGGATCCGTGCGGAAGCGGCAGGCCTGCATCGTCTCGTATTTCCGCCTCGTTGGGAGGGAATATCGGTCCCGCATCGCCGCCGGTGTAAGGCGTTTCTGAAAGGGTCAACGGATTGGATGCAATCTGAGCCGCGGTTTCGGTCATGCCGTAACTGGTCACCACCGGTATCTTACGCGAAAGTGCCTGCAGAACCAGCTTCTCGGTAATGGGTCCGCCCCCCAGAAGCAGCGCCCTGAATCCGGAGTGGGGTTGAAACACCGGATCTTTCATTATCTGATGCAGCATCGTGGGAACCATGGAAGCCACAGAGATCTCAGGCTGTTCCGAAAGCAGAATTCGGACAGCATCTGAATCAAAACCCTCCTGCAGCCAGATCGCCGAATGGTACAACAGCGACCGGTAGATGATGCTTGCACCACCCACGTGATTCAGCGGCAGCGTAAGCAGCCAGTGGCTGGCAGGTTCTGCTTTCACATGAACGGAAGAGGCGTGTGCTGCAAAGAAGATCTGACTCCGCTTCAGCGGGACCAGTTTTGAAAACCCCGTTGAACCCGAGGTTAGAAACAGACCGGCGGTTTGGTCCGCCCCGGCCAGGCTGAACCGATGATCAGGCGGCACACTGTCTGATATCCAACTGCTCAGATCCGGAATCAGACATGAACACCCCTCTATGCGCCCGGTTACCTCATCCCCGCTGCAGAAATAGAGGAGAGGAGCAACCTTTGAGAGAATGTGCTGGAGCTCCTTCTCATTGGTTTTTTGGGGCAGCGGAAGTACCGGCAGTTTCAAAAGAAAAGCGGCAGCCATCATAAACAGTGTTGCAGCGTCCGGCCTGGTGTAAAGAAGCAATGGCCGCCCGGAACCTGACTGCCAGCCCCTGGTGTGTAATGCTTCTGAAAGATGTGATGCAAAACAGTAGAGCTGCCCGTAGCTGTATTCCCTGATGCCGGTTCTCAGAAAGGGGAGAGATGCATCTGGCAGAGAAAACAGGGGAGGGGTATGGCCTGGGAGGGTCATGACAGCAACACCATCTTTTTAATAAACTGGTGGTTTAGCCGGTCGAACGGCATTCGGGTATCTGAAGAGAGATTCAGAACCATACGAGGCTGGTTCTGCGGCCGGGTTTTCATCAGGTCGTCTCTGAATAAAGTGCCTGTATTGAGGCCGTGATCCAGTTGAGGATCCCCCAGTGCCGATGCGGCAAGTATCGCCATCTCTCTGCCGAGAGATGTTTCCAAAGCCGATGTGATCACAACACCTTTACGATCCGGGCGGGAGGAATCTATCATCTCAGAGAGTTTCAGCAGGCTTCCGGTGAGCATCGGTTTCAGGATCAAAAAGGTATCGGGACTGTTCTGTAAGAATGCAGAAAGAGCATCCATATCCGCAACAGTTTCGTCTGCCGCCAGTGGCAGGCAGCACTGGGAAGCGAGAGCGAGAAAGTGCCCGGGGGAGTCAGCCGGAGAGGGCTCTTCGATATACTGAATATGAAGTGGTTCAAGTAACCGGCAGGCTTCAGGAACTGCATCGGCGGGCCAGGAGCGGTTGGCATCGGGGCGGAAGCGCAGATCCGGAAACTCTGTTTGAAGCGCTGTGAGTATTTCAACCAGTGCATTCAAAGGCCAGGGGGCTTTCACTTTCAGGGTTTTAAACCCGGCACCAGCCAGTAAGTTCAGCGACTGCCTGAGTTTCTCAGGCTCTTCGGCACCGGTCATTCCATTGACACCAACGGTCTCACTAAAGGTGTCCGAAAGTACTGCCATCGGGGAAGTACCGATTCGGAAAGCCAGGATTAAAATCCCCAGATAGCTTAATCCACACTGAAGGGATGCAATCCGGGGCAGTGAATCCAGAAACAGTTGCAGCTCATCTCTGGTGAATGGATTCGAGAAAAACTGATCCGTAAGCGGCAGAATGGTGGCAAGTGCATCCTGAACCCCGGCGAGGGTTTCATCAGAAAAGCCGGGAAGCGGAGCGATTTCAGAGCACCACTCACCCTCTCTGGTACGAAAACGAAGAATGAGTCCTTCCCTATCTGCAATGGTCTTATTTGCAGTTCTAAGCGGTTCTGCAAACGGGAGGCGATAATGATAGAGGTCTGTCATAGTCCGGAAAATAGGATACCTGAAGCAAACAGGATACCGTAGAATACCATAAATCTGGCTGTCTCTTCAAGCGTTCCGTTCAGCAATCGTTTGTCAGTATGGTTCCAGACTGATTTATGGAGTTTTAGTGCGAGAGGAATGAGGAGCAGCGGTAAAAGTATTGAAAAGCCGGCTTGGGAAAAGAGTAAAAGCAGTACTGGTGTAATAAAAGCCACCCCTTGCATCATAAGATATTCGACCTTCAGGGCTTTGTCACCAAGCAGCACGCCGAGCGTCCGTTTGCCGCTTTTTCTGTCCTGTTCCACATCCCTCAGGTTGTTTACCACGAGTATATTCACGGAGAGGGCTCCGACCGGAAGGGATACGCTGAGAGAGAGCAGACTCCACTCGAGGGTATTGAGGTAGTAGGTTCCTGTAACTGCAATGATGCCAAAAAAGAGAAATACAAAAATATCCCCGAGGCCATTGTACCCCAGTGGGTAGGGTCCGCCGGTATAGAGAAATCCAAAGAGAATGGAGAGCAGTCCGATCAGCAGAATCACCCATCCTCCAATCCATATCAGCCAGAGCCCGGCTATAAAGGCCAGCCCCATCGAAATCCACGCAGCCTTGAGCATGGCCGCAGGGGAGATGAGTCCGGCCGAAGTGGCACGGGTAAATCCGATCCTCTCCTCTGTATCGGATCCCTTTATAAAATCGTAGTAATCATTCGCAAAATTGGTGCCGATCTGGATGAGCAGGGCGCAGATCAGTATCACAAGGGTTACGTTCCACTGCAGCGCTCCTTTAGCCAGAGCGAGTGAAGCACCTGCCATCACCGGAATGACAGCGGCGGGCAGTGTTTGAGGCCTGGATGCGCTCAGCCATACAGAGAGAGATCTATTCATAGAGACCCGTGGGAAACGTTTAATGTGGATAATTTTGAGAGTAGAAAGATAGCTAATCCCCCGCCGCTTAAAAAAGTTCAGGATGAAGGTTGAAGTTGGACGCCACTTCTGAAGAAATGAAAATTAAAAGCGCTTCTATAATTAATAAATAAGGTGAAATGGGTTTATGGAAAATAAAATAAGATGTGGATATTTTTTCACCTAAAATATTTTTTTTAAAAAGCTTCGCTTGCTATATTTTCTTCGTCATGATTCACGAGCAGTTATACGTTCAATCCCCCGAATCTTATCCGGGAGTGTGACAACAGTTATTTTTTAACCAAAACATTTTAAAAGACAGATCCCCTGATAAATTATGGCTTATTCAAAACTTGAATACATCTGGCTTGATGGTTACAAGCCTACCCAATTCCTTCGCAGTAAAACAATGATCAGGCACGATTTCAGCGGAAAGCTGGAAGATGCCCCAAACTGGTCTTTTGACGGTAGCTCTACGCTTCAGGCTGAGGGAGGCTCTTCTGATTGTGTGCTGAAACCTGTAGCGATCTATCCCGATCCCGATGTAGATTTCGGTTATCTGGTGATGTGTGAAGTGCTCAATGCAGACGGAACGCCGCACTCCACCAATACCAGGGCTAAAATTGAAGATGACAGTGACGAATTCTGGTTTGGATATGAGCAGGAGTACTTTTTTATAGATCCGGACACCAATCTTCCGCTTGGGTTCCCGGCAGGGGGTTATCCCTCACCTCAGGGTCCGTACTACTGTGGTGTTGGAGCAAGGAATGCTTTCGGACGAGCCATTAAGGATGAACATCTGGATATCTGCCTGGAGGCAGGTCTCAATGTTGAAGGTACTAATGCAGAGGTTGCTGCCGGGCAGTGGGAATTTCAGATTTTTGCCAAGGGTGCTGCAGATGCGGGCGACCAGATCTGGGTAGGCCGTTATCTGCTCGAGCGTACTGCCGAAAAGTATGGTGTGGCTGTGGAGTTGCATCCGAAACCGCTTGGTGATACCGACTGGAACGGCTCAGGAATGCACTGCAATTTCTCAAATGCAGCCATGAGAGATGTTGGCGGCGAAGCCAACATGATTAAGGTTTGTGAAGAGTTTGGCAAATACATCAAAGAGCACATTGATGTGTATGGAGCCGATAACCATCTGCGACTCACAGGGAAGCATGAAACACAGTCCATTGACAAGTTCAGCTACGGCATATCCGATCGCGGTGCGTCGATTCGTATACCGGTTTCTACCATTGAAGATGGCTGGAAGGGTCGCCTGGAAGACCGGCGGCCGGCATCCAATGCTGATCCCTATCTGGTGAGTGCACGGATTATGAAAACCCTGAGAGGCGTTTCATTTTAACTCACTTCGTACTTTCGTTTCAAAGCCCGGCCTCTCTTTTTCAGCAGCCGGGCTTTTTTTATTGTTTTTTCCGGCAGGATCTCATCTGCCGGCTGGCCGGTCAGTTACTGAGGTTGTAATTTCAGATCAGACTGTTTTTTTCAGGTAAACCATAACAGGAATTCCCGGACTGATTTGGCAGCATGAGATCGGATTTTGGATGAGATACGCTATATTACACTCTATGGAAAGAGATGAATTAATTCAGTATATCCGGTCTTCGAAAGTGAATAAAGTGAAGTATGGCATCACTGATATCGATGGTATACTGCGAGGAAAAATCATTTCTGCGGAAAAATTTCTGAAGGCGATCCGCAATGGTTTCGGGTTCTGTAACGTAATTTTTGGATGGGACAGCAACGATGAAATCTACAGCCGGGAGGGCCTTACCGGATGGCATACCGGTTATCCCGACTCAGATGCTGCGATCGATCTGGATACAGGCCGTTTGATTCCCCGGGAGCCGGATACCCCATTTTATCTCGCCGATTTTGAGCCATCAGAACAGCTCAGTGCAATATGTCCCCGTTCTCTGCTCAAAAGAGTTGCAATGAAGGCGGAAACCATGGGAATCAACCCGGTTTTTGCAGCTGAATATGAGTGGACAAACTTCGCCGAATCGCATCAGTCGCTCCGGGAGAAGAATTTTTTACCCCCGGATCCGGTCAGTCCCGGAATGTTTGGCTACTCGATGCTAAGGCTGAGTAACTACTCCGCTTTTTTCAATAGCCTGTTTGATGAGCTTCAATCCGCCCGGATCCCGCTGGCCGCCTTGCACACGGAGACCGGAGAAGGAGCATGTGAGGCGAGTATAGAGCCGGCAACGATTCTTGAGGCAGCCGACAGAGCTGTTCTCTTCAAGCATTTTGTGAAGGAACTGGCATACAAAAACGGTATGATCGCCAGTTTCATGGCCAAATGGTCCGAAGATTTCCCCGGAAACGGTGCCCATATTCACCAGAGCCTTTGGGATGCAGACAGAAAGAAAAATCTTTTTTATGATCCGGATGAGCCCGATTCCATCAGCCGGATCATGAAACAGTACCTTGCCGGGCAGCTTCACTGCCTTCCATCGCTGTTGCCGATGTATGCACCTACCGTAAATAGCTTTAAACGATTCAGGGAGGGATCCTGGGCCTCGACAACAGTGAGCTGGGGAGTGGATAACCGAACCACAGCGTTCCGGGTGATCCACGCATCCCAGAAGGAGATGCGGATTGAAAACCGGGTACCGGGTTCCGACCTTAATCCCTACCTGGCTATGGCCGCATCCCTGGCATCGGGTCTTTACGGGATTGAAAACAAGCTGGAGCTCAATATACCGCCCACAAAAGGAAACGAATATGAGAAGGTGGAGGGAATCAGGTTGCCCGGAAATTTGAGGGAAGCTATCCGGGAGATGAAACGATCGGAGCTGCCTTCTCTGTTTTTTGGCTGGGAGTTTGCCGATCATTTTATCGCTTCGCGGGAGTGGGAAGCAGAACAGTCGGAGAAAGCAGTGACAGACTGGGAGCGCAGACGCTATTTTGAAATTATTTAAACGGAAATGATATGATTCAGATCGATTTTAATGCGATTGTCAAGGATGCCCTTTTTCACTACGACCGCACAAAGACCATCGCTTCTATCACCGACATCAGCGCCCGGGTCTCCACAAACCACGTTTACAGAATACAGCTTACAGACGACAATGTCCTGATCGCCAAACTCTCTTACTTTGGGAAATATGAGCATTTTGTGGAAGATCATACCATCATCAACTCCATGGCCAATAATCTGCCTTACCCTTTTGAAAATGTTCTTGCCCGCTCTCTGATCCGGGGGGAATCGCTGTTTGTGCACCGGCATCAAAGCTCGTTCTTTGATGCATGGGTTGTTTTTTACCGCCCCATGAAAATCAAGAGAAAGCTTCCGAAAATCATGAGCGAGGAGCAGATCGTGAAACTTGCCAGGTCGTTTGCAAGATTTCATAAATCGTGCGAAAGTATCAAGAACTCACTGCCTCCCTCGTCCAAAACCCTGGAAGTGGATATTCAGCACCTGCTCGATATTCTTGAAACACCGGAGGGTGAGCATGAGCACCGCATGCATATTGGGCTGATACATGATCAGTGTCATCATTTTTTGAATAATGTGAATGAACTTGGGGTTGGGGGACTCGATATGATTCCGGTTTTTGTGGACTGGAACATCGGCAACTTTTCGGTGACCTCTAACTTCGAGCTCTTTTCGAGATGGGATTACGACTGGTTCAGGATGAGCTCCAGAATGATGGATTTCTACTTTTTTAGCAGAATCGTCTCACAGGTTGGCGACAAAACAACGTTCAGCTACGAGATCGACCGCCTGATGGAGAAGCGATTTATCCTTTTCCTTCAGGCGTATCATCAGGAATATCCTTTAACGGAAATCGAAATTCGCTTTTTAAAGGAAGCCTATCGCTTTTTCCTGCTCAATTATGTAATCAAATACGGACGCTATTTTTTCCATGAAATTTTTGCCACAAGGCTTCAGAAAGAAGCCTACAATGAACATCTGCCGGGCATTGACACCCGCTTTAATCCCGATCCGCTGCTACAAGCATTGAATTTATAATTTACGATATGGAACGTGTCTCTTTTTCTGCAGTCATTAAACAGTTCAAGGCCGTATTTCTTGATTCTTACGGTGTGCTTAAAAATCATCAGGGTCTCATTAACGGCGTACAGGATACCCTTCAATCGATCCGCAATCAGGGGCTTGCCGTACGCGTACTCACCAATGATGCTTCCAGGAGTCAGTCGCAACAGGTAGATGTTTTTAAGCAACTTGGACTGAACACTCTGGTGGATGATGAAGTTATCACCTCCGGGATGATGGCACGCCAGTTTCTTGAACTGAAGGTGCAGGCCGGGAAAATCGCCTATCTGGGGACGGAGAGTTCAGCCGAGTGTATCCTTCACCCGGGGATTGAGCGCGTTCCGGTGAGTGAACTTGACCTGGATGATCTTGAACATGTAAAAGCATTTGTTTTTGTAGATGATGAAGGATTTGACTGGAACAGGGATATCAACAAAACCGTCAATTTTCTCCGCCGCAAAAATCTGCCGGTTATTGTCGCGAATCCGGATAAGTACTATCCAACCTCAAATAACGATGTGGCGGTGGCCATCGGAGGTCTCTCACGGCTGGTGGAATCGGTACTGAATCAGAAGTTTATGCGTTTTGGCAAACCCGATACACAAATTTTTATGTATGCGTTCGACAATCTCAACCAGTACGGCACCTTTGAAAAACAGGATATACTGATGGTAGGAGATACCCTGAATACCGATATCCTCGGTGGGAATAAATTCGGGATTAAAACACTGTTGGTTCTTTCTGGTAACACCCGTCCCGATAATGTCTATATGAAGATCCGCTCCAGCGGGATTATCCCGGACTATATCACGGATTCGATACTTACTTGAGGATTAGGGTTTAGGTTGAGAATGAGGTTTAGGTTGAGGGCGCTTTTCACTTCTCCTCTTTTCACCCTGTCTCTTATCTGGCGAAAAAACGTGAAACAAGAAACTTGAAACCCCAAACCACAAACGGGAATCCTACAGCGAAAGCCAGGGGAAGCGGCTGAAATCGGGTTTTCGTTTTTCCAGAAACGCATCACGCCCTTCTTTCGCCTCCTCGGTCATATAAGCCAGACGCGTCGCTTCTCCGGAGAAGACCTGCTGACCCACCATGCCATCGTCCACCAGGTTGAACGCAAATTTAATCATTCGGATGGCCGTAGGACTTTTGCCCATGATCTCTTTAGCCCACTCAAAGGCGGTCTCCTCCAGTTCCTCATGGGGTACAACCGCATTCACCATGCCCATGTCAAATGCTTCCTGAGCAGTGTAATTCCGGCCCAGAAAAAAGATCTCACGGGCCCGTTTCTGACCCACCTGCCTGGCCAGCAGGGCAGATCCGAATCCGCCGTCAAAACTGGCAACATCCGCATCGGTCTGCTTGAAAACAGCATGTTCACGACTTGCCAGAGTCAGGTCGCACACCACATGCAGGCTGTGTCCGCCTCCCACCGCCCAGCCCGGTACCACACAGATCACCACCTTGCTCATGAAGCGGATCAGGCGCTGAATATCCAGAACATTCAGCCTCTGTACTCCGTCACCTCCTTCATAGCCCTTCGCTCCACGAACCTTCTGATCCCCGCCCGAACAGAAGGAGTAAACGCCGTCTTTAGCGGGACCTTCACCAGAGAGTAATATGACTCCAATCCGGGTGTCTTCTCTTGCGTCAATCAGTGCCTCTTCAAGCTCAAACAGGGTTTTTGGCCTGAAAGCATTTCGAATATCCGGCCGGTTGAATGCGATGCGGGCTACCCCATCGCGTTTTTTATAGGTAATGTCTTCGTACTCTTTTACGGTTTTCCAATCAGACATCGATTTTTCATTAAGTGTTCGGGGGGACTTTTAAAAACTGTTCTGTTGCCAATATGTTCATTGCAGCAAATTCAAAATGCTCAATTTACGCAAACAGATTGCGGTTTTACATTTGATTTCGCCTTGATCTTGTGCAAAATCCCTGCTTTTTGAAAGTACCCTGTTACTGTGTTCAGTTGTATTTGAGGGCTTTTTAAAACGGTTCTATTGCCCATAACTTCATTGTCGCAAATTTAAAATCCTCACGCAGAACTAATTCGCTTCGTTTATAATTTACTTCTGTCCCTGTCCTGAACAAAATTCCTGGTTTTAAAAAGTCCAATGCTGGATAAATATAGAGTATTCAGCTCTTTTGCGGAACCCGGCTTTCCTCCGTTTCCGTAATCAGCCGCCGGATGGCATGAACTACCGCTTCCGCATCGTCATGATGAATCCGGTGAGAGGCTCCTTTAATCACCTCCAGGATGAACCGGGGATTTAGCCTTCGAATGGAATCCATTCTCTCTGCATAGGGTTTATCCTGCTCACCCGCCAGAAGACGGATGGGGAGCCGAAGTTCAGCCAGGCGGCCACATACCGGGGGCATGGTTCCGGCGCCAAAGCCGAGCAGGGATGCAGCCATACATTCCGGTCGCTGGTTTAGCATGAGCTCCCGCTGGCTGAAGGCTGCTGAAGAGGCAGAACCTCCGAACATTGGCATCTTGACCCAGCTTTCCACAAAAGCGGGATAATTTTCCCGGATGGCAGCTGCCCGAAGTATGTCGGTTTCCCGGCGTATGCTGCGGTCTTCTTCGGAAAGCATTCCGCAATGGGCACTTTCAATCAATGCGCCGTGGAAAAGAGCTGAATTGGCTGCAAGCAGATGGAAAGCGAGTCTGCCTCCCATGCTGTATCCGTAAAGGTAGAGAGGGTCGGGAGCCAGGCGGTCTATGACGGACAAAACCTGACGGGTCTGCCTGCCGGCGGAGTAGAGAGATGGGTCAGCCGCAGCCAGGGTTTTTCCATGGCCGGCCAGATCCAGTGTAACAGGATTGCAAAACGATTGAAGGGATTCAGTCAGATGAGAGAAAGAGCGTTTCGATCCCATAAAACCGTGAAGCATTAAGAGCCAGGGCTTTCCGGGATCATTCGCATGAATGTGACAGGAATAGTGAATAGTGTCGGCGATCAGAACCATCTCAGGTCCCCCAAAGCCGGTTCCTGAGGGCCATACTGGCATCGGCATCGGTGACACACTCAACGATCAGGTTGCCGGTGAGTTGATCCGGATGCAGGCATTGTAATTCGGTGGTCTTCGTGATTTTCAAAAAGGGGATCTGATGAGCTGCGGCGAGTTTTCCGATATCTGCGTGCTGGGGCGTCTCAAAAAACCGGCGAAAGGTGTCACTTCCGGCAAGTGGAGCCCCGGCCCTGTTCAGCGGCAACATTCTGAAAATGGTACCCCCACCGTTGTTAATTACGATTATGACAAAAGGGTTCGCGCTCTCCTTTACAGAGAGCAGTGCGTTGCTGTCGTGCAAAAAGGCGAGGTCTCCCGTAACCGCGAGAGTTGGATTTTCTGAGGCGAAATGGATTCCCAGTCCGGTGGAGATGATACCGTCGATACCCGCTGCTCCCCGGTTTACAAACTGCCGGCCGGTTGTTTTTCCGAATAGTGCAGTGTCCCGCACCGGAAACGAATTTGAGATCATCCGGTTCCAGAATGTCGGAAACACCGTGTCCAGATGGTGAAAAACATGTCCGTCAGTAAACCCGCTTTGAGCTGAAAGAGCTGCTGCAAGCTGTTTTTCGCTTTCCGTTTCATACCCTTTCCATTTATCCAGCCATTTCTCATCAGCGGGTTGCACCAAAAAGGTAAGATCAGCCTGACCGGCCGGATGGATCTGCTGATGCTGAGTAATACTCAGAACCTGATCCTGATCTGAAATCCGGCTCTGGAAATGAATTACCGGAGTTCTGTCCCAAAGTTCAAAAGCATCGAGAAGAGAGCGTGTGAAAGGCTGGTCTCCAAAACGGATAATCAGATCGGGTCTGAGCTCCTCCCGGGTCACTGCATTTCTGAGAAACTGCTCGTAACGGAGCAGAGTACCGGTTTCTTTACCAACAGAGCTTCCTGGTTCCGCGATCACGGGCGCATTCAACGCCGTTTTCAGGTTTTGGAGAAAACCGACGGGGCAGTGATGGGGCATCGCCGGACCGGCAACGATGAGAGGCCTTTTTGAGGAGGAGAGCAGGGAACGTACAGGGGGCGCCAGATGCATGGCTTGACCGAAGCACAGGGCTGCAGACTCACTTTCGGCGCCTGTAGCGGAAGATACGGCCTCTGTGAGATCGTGTTGCTGTTGAGATGTCAGTGACTTGCTGGTTCCGTTAGTGTAGATTTCATTCAGCACGGTTTTAATATCACCGGCTGAAGGTTCCAGAGGCTTTCGGAACGGCAGATTGATATGAGCGGGTCCGCCAAAGAAAATCGACTTCCTCACCGCCTGCTTGCCGGCCTCACGTAATCTTTTCAGGTCTGGCCGCCCGGTTTGGGGTTCACCCGTTTCGTGGAAAAAGATGGCATAATCCCCGTAAAGCTTGATTTGATCAATGGTTTGAGAACTCCCTGTTCCGCGCAGATGTGGTGGCCGGTCGGCAGTAAGCAGAATCATGGGCACGCCGGACTGCCGCGCTTCGATGACAGCCGGGAAATAGTTCGCTGTGGCAGTACCTGAGGTACAGATCAGCAGGGCGGGCCTCCCCGTCGCTTTACCAATACCGAGAGCCGTAAAGGCTGCTGAGCGTTCGTCCAGGTATACATGGGTCTGTAACGCAGGGTGCAGTGCAGCAGCCATGGTAACAGGGGCAGAGCGGGAACCCGGTGAGATGACGGCATGAGACACACCCCTGTTCACAAGGGTTTGAAGGAGCTCTGCCGACCAGATAAGCGGACTACTCATCATCATCCTGCAGCTGGTTCATGGCATGCATCACCGGTTTAAACTTCATCAATGTTTCATCCCATTCAATATCGGGGTCAGAATCGGACACAATACCGCAGCCGGCATAGAGTTCAGCGCGGTTTTTATGGATCAGAGCACTTCGGATTGCCACGGCAAATTCACCGCAGCCATTCAGATTAAACCAGCCAACCGGAGAGGCATACCAGCCTCTGTCTATCCTCTCCAGGTCGTGAATGTAAGGCACAGCTTTATCTCTGGGAAAACCACCAACAGCCGGTGTGGGATGAAGCTCTTCAATCAGCTTGTGGATTTTTACTCCCGAGCGGATGGAGGCACGTATCGGAGTGAAGAGATGCTGAACATTTTTCAGCTTTTTAACAGCCGGATCAGAGGGCAGAACCACCTGGTCACTGTACTTCCGAAGTGTTTTTCGGATCGCCTCCACAACATAGTTATGCTCATCCCTGTCTTTACCACTTCTTAGCAGCAGTTGAGCAAGTGTTGCGTCTTCAAGGGCACTTGCACCTCTGGAGATGCTTCCTGCAAGACCCTCTGTAAGGAAAATCCCGTTGTTAAATGAAGCCAGCCTTTCGGGTGTTGCCCCGATAAACGCCGTATCGGAATCGGGCTGAATCATGAAATTGTAGCATGCCGGATAGGCTTCCCTTAAATGATGAGCCAGAAAGGTGGGTTCAATAGGGCACTTGGATTCAAAAACGGCAGACCGGGCAAGGACAATTTTTTGAAACCGCTGATCTTCAATCATGATTTTTGCTCTCTTCACACCATCATCCCATTTATCTTTATCGTCAACTGACTGATGAGTACAGAGGATATTGGGCTGTTTTTTCTTTCCGGTGGAAGAGATGGAGAGGGCTCCGGCAAGATTCAGAAAATCGGTGATTCTGGAAATCACCTCCTGGAAAATTTCATCTGCCGCACGGGCTTTTTTTTCGATGTTGAGCGTGAGAAGATGCAGATGCCCGATCTGAAGCAGCATCCATTCGGGCAGCACAAAGCGGGCCGCCCCAAACCGTTTCCAGACAGGACCTGAATTGTGATGGTTAAAGGAGTAACCTCCCAGGAAAAGCGGGCCTGCCATGGTATGTTCAATAGCAGTATAGGCATCGATTTCATCCTTGAGGGCGGCTGTCTGCTCAGAGATTTCATCAAACCTGCAGCTGCCCGTGGCTTTCAGCTCCCTGACCTTGCCGGCGGCAGAAATCGAAATAGACTGTTCCGGATGGTTCCAGTAAAATTTCTCCTCATAGTTCTGATGTAATTCAAGAGCGGCAAGCGGATCGATTCCTGCAATTGGCAGTGTGATGCTCAAATATGGAGCTGATGAACCGGTTACTGACTTTAGAAACAGCGTAAAATCAGGTGATTCAATCGATCTGATAAATGTTGTGGGTGTGACGTTATGTACGTTTGATTCACTCATTGAAAAAAAACCGGAACGGTGGACCGGAAATTGATTAGGCCGGGTCAGTCAGTATTCAGTCACTGTTTCTTTAGTGATCCGGATCATGAAAGATTCCGAATCAGCGGGTCTGTCAACCGGATTGAATGCTGAACAGATCATAATTTCAATACTTTCAGTAATTATTGAAAGATAATGAGTTTAACAGAAAAAAGCCATCTTTGCACGCCTAGAAATCAGAATGAGAGCAGTTCTGCCTACTCAGCGTCGTCGGGCAGATTACTTTCATAGGGATTGAGAATGCCATGTTCCCGCGGATCATAATCAGCGAGCTCAAAGAAGTAGTCCCAGGCCATTTTACTGTTCCCGTTTTTTTCAACCCAGTTTGGGTGGCTCTGTTTTATCAGACCCACGACACGTTTTGCATAACGCAGTTGCTCTTCCGGGTCTTCAATTCTCGGGATCGCTTCAATCATCAGATCCAGGTTGTATCCGCAATCGTAGTCTTTCGGTTTATCCTGTTTTAAAAACATATGTATTAATTAAATAGATTAAGTAAGTCCGCATACCCGTCTGCCGGCAGGTTTATGGAAGGTAAGGGTATCTGAAGAGATCTTCACTATATCCCCGGAAGTCTTCTTTTTGATCTGGTCGCTTTATAACCTGTCTTTTTATCCGATGATGCATTGCCGTACTGAATCAACGAACCGGTTTTCTTGAGATACCCGGTTCATCTCCATTCAGGGAAGATCTTTTTCCGATGCTGCATACCCTTCAGTTTCATCCCGCATTGCTGCAATATCAGAAAAAGGAAGAATATTTCACTATCTTTCCAATACATTGAAATTTGACAGTGCAATATAACTATCGATTATAGAATGAATCCATCAAATCCGCCCAAACAAGGTAATCCCATTGAGATTGAATTGAAAGAGGATGAGGCAACGGGAACGTATTCCAATCTTGTGATGATCACGCATTCACCTTCAGAATTTGTATTTGATTTTATCGCCATGATGCCGGCTGTTAAAAAAGCGAAGGTTGTGAAGAGATTAATTCTTACTCCGGATCACGCCAAGCGCCTTTCCAATGCACTGATCGAAAACATCCGGAAGTATGAGAGTGAAAACGGGGTGATCACGATGAAGGAAAAACTGGATATGCCCTTAAATTACAGGGGGCCGCAACCTGAAGCCTGACACTTAACAGACGAGGTATTCAGATTTATTTTCGGGTGGCAAGCAAGAGAAGGATTCCCACTGCGAAGAAGAAAACATGGGGGAAAAGCGCTGCAACCAGTGGCGATAGTGTTCCGGCGGCTCCAAAAGGTTCGATCACTTTCATCATCACGAGATAGATAAAGCTGATTCCAAGACCGGCACCGATATAGAATCCTTTTCCTCCTTTTCTGCGCTGTGCTGCCAGGGCAAAACCGATCAGGCAAACGGTGAGAATAGATAACGGGTAAGCCATTCTTCCATACAGCTGAACCTGAGGAAGTTCGATCCCCCCGGCTCCGATTCTGCGTATCGAGTCCAGATACTCAAGTGCTTCGGGATAGGTGAGCTGATAAATATCGGTGGTTCTGCGGGTCAGGTCCCTCGGCAGGATATTGATATCAAAAAATTCCCGTTCTGTTTCACTCTCCACCACACCCTCTTCGGTAAAGTGCCGGATTCTTGCCCTGTCGGTAATCCAGTTCGAGGTGGAATCGACCCACATGATTCTGTTGGCCTGCAGAATTTTTGATATTCTGTCCTCATCATACACAACATGAAAGATTCTGTATCCAACATTCGCATTGGCATCGTAGAAATTAATATTAATAATGGTGCTGTCTGAATCCTGACGGTAGATACCGCCCCGATCGATCCGCTCTCCGGAGCGGGAGAGATACCTCTGTTCAAATTCGATGCGTTCGGCGTTGGAGGCTGGGATCACAAACGCGTCGAGATAACTGATCAACCCTGCCAGAATCACACCGAGAAAGAGATAAGGAACCAAAAGTCTGTAAAGACTCACTCCCGAAGCCTTCAGAGCGGTCATTTCAAGACGCTCAGTCATCTGACCGGTGAGAAATAATATGGCTGTAAAAACGGCAACCGGCATTACAAGCCGCGTCATTTCCGGAATGTAATTCAGGTAATAGAGATTCCAGACATCGGAAAGGGAAGCCCCTTTGTCTGTGAAATCGTCACTGTTCTCGGAGAAATCGATCAGGATGAAGATACAGATCAGTACCCCCAGCATAAACAGGCTGATGTAGAGTACGCGGGAAATGATATATCTGTCAATTTTATTCATTTCTCCGGAAGAGATTGGTGATTTTATAACTGGTGGTGACATGAAGGGTGAGGATTGAACCCAGTGCCAGATAGAAGAGATTGATGGCCCACATCCCTGCAAAGGGACTGATAATCATCCGGTCACCCAGTTTTTCACCCTGTATAATTGCAGTGAAGTAAAATGTAAGCAAAACGGAACTGATCAGGGCTGCAATCCCGATATTTCCCTTGCGCGTCATCATCCCGATGGGTGCACCAAGCAGAACGAAGACAACACATGCGAACGGTATGGAAAACTTCTTATGCACTTCAATCGAAAATTCAGCGATCCGGAAGTCTCTCCATGTCAGATTCGACTGCAGGCTCTGAAGTTCCGAGCGGTACCGATCAAGCGTGCTGATCACCTTGTTCACGCTCGTAATCTGTGTATCCGGATTGATATGATGGTTGAGTGCTTCAAATTCGGATATATAGAGTGACAGAGTATCCTCAAACGTGCTTTCTGAGAG
>REDA01000045.1 GCA_007693745.1 Balneolaceae bacterium | reverse complement strand
AACAAGAAACCAGAAACCCCAAACCTCTAACGTGCAACCCCATAAACGAATAAACTCCCCCAAACCCAACCCTTCTTGCTTTACATCTCATCTCATAGTAACTTCTGTATTAAACAACAAGCTGACCTCCCCCTCTTTTCTTTCTATGAAAGGCCGTATTGTTCTTATTGATGATGATAAACTGCTGCTCAGCTTTATGGATGAGCATCTTTCCATGGCAGGTTATGAAACCAAAGCATTCAATTCACCGGTAAAAGCCATTGATTATCTGAAAGAGAACAGCGCAGACCTGATCATCACGGACGTGAAAATGAATGAGATGACCGGCGATGAGATTCTCAACGAAGTTCGCTCCAACTACCCGCAGACCGGTGTAATCATGATCACCGGATTTGGCAATGTAAATCATGCCGTTAACGCACTGCGTAAGGGAGCTTTTGACTACGTTACCAAACCTTTCAAGGCGAAGGAACTGAGCCATCGCATTGAACGCTTTTTTGAGACAGAACAGGTTTCCCTGCAGGATGTGCTGCTGGATGATCAGGAGGGTGCGGCTGAATTTTCAAACAGGAAAAGTTCTGCCGGAAAACACGTAAAACGACTCGATACAGAACCCGAAACCGGGGGGCTCAAATTTGTGGGTGAAGATCCCATGGTGAAAAAACTGATGATGATCCTTCCGCGTATTGCACAGAACGATGCTCCGGTGATGATTGAGGGCGAAAGCGGTACAGGCAAGGAAGTGTTTGCGCACCAGGTGCACGCACAAAGCAACCGGCACGGCAAGCCCTATATTAAAATAAACTGTGCCAACCTGCCCACAGAACTGGTGGAAAGCACCCTTTTTGGCCATATGAAGGGTGCCTTTACAGGAGCCATATCAGATCAGAAAGGGGCCTTTGATGAAGCCAACGGCGGCACACTCCTCCTGGATGAGATTACTGAAATTGATATCAATGTACAGGCCAAGCTGCTTCGTGTTCTGCAGGAGAAAGAGTTCTATCGTGTGGGAAGTCAGAAACCGATTCAGGCTGATGTTCGTATTATCGCCACATCCAATAAAAATATTGCCAAGGCTATCACCGACGGGGAATTCAGGGAAGATCTCTATTTCCGTCTGAACGTCTTCCCCATCACCATCCCGCCCCT
The DNA here is from genome assembly GCA_007693745.1 of Balneolaceae bacterium. Classification (GTDB taxonomy): domain Bacteria; phylum Bacteroidota; class Rhodothermia; order Balneolales; family Balneolaceae; genus Rhodohalobacter. The sequence continues at coordinate 131,326 of REDA01000045.1, read as the reverse complement.
GAGAAACCGCCCCGGGGATATCCCCGTACTCGCCAACTACTTTGTGGAGAGGTACAGAGAGCGGTATCAGCTGGGTGAAAAGAAGATCTCAGAAGAAGTGATGACCTATTTCACAACCCATGAATGGCGTGGAAATGTGCGGGAGCTTGACAACAAAATTCACCGCGGCATCATCCTTTCTCACGAGAGTAAAACCATTGAACTGGAACACATTCAAAACAATCTCTTCTCGAATGCAGATGACGACCTGTCCGGCGACATCTTTACGGACATGCCGCTGATGTCGATTGAGGACATGGAACTTCAGCTGATCAAAAAAACGCTTGAACACACCCGGGGCAATCAGAAACAGGCCGCCGAAATCCTGGGGATCTCTGATCGCACCATCCGAAACAAGCTGAAGAACTACGAAATCTGATCTTCGTTACAGGTTTTTCACGATCAGTTTTCTGGCGCGTTCCAGCCGGTCCGTTTTGGTTAAGGTAACAATGAGCCTTCGCCGGTATTCACCGTTTTCAGATTCCTGCTCATAGAGCAGGTCATACACTTCCGATGGGTAGTCGTACCAGCCGTTTACCATAAACATGGAGAGGTAATCGTTCAGCTTTTCATTCATCTCCGGTGAGAGCTTATCCGGCAGAGACGCGGCAAAAATCTGCTTGAAATAGAACACTGCCTTCTCATAATCGAGCAGTTCAATGGAGAGAACAAGCAGTGTATGCAACAACTCCTGATCTACATCTTCACTCTTCAGCCGGCAAAGTTTTTCATAAAATACCAGGGCTTCTTTTCTCAGGCCGGTTTTCATAGCCAGTTCACCCAGAATGGAAAAAGTCTGTTCCTCCGAAATGTATTTCTCAAAACTGGCATGGGAGTACCCCTCTGAGCAGAGAATTTCCTGGTAGATTTTCAATACACCGATCGCCTCATTCCACTGCTTGTTCAGCTGAAAAATTTTAAACTTCACCAGATAGGGAAGGTACTGCCGCGGTTCTGCCTGAATGGCTTCATTAGCCAGGTAGAGAGCCCTATCCCATTTATACTGTTCAGTGAAGCAGCTCATCAGGCCGTTCACGGCGGCAAGCCGGTCGAACGGAAGCAGTGTTTCCATCTTCAGCAATTTCCTGAAATTGGCTGCTGCATAGGCGATTTTCCGCTCATGAAGCAGGTGGTATCCAAGTACCAGATAAAGTGACGGAGAGATATTTCTCACTCTCATCTCTTCTTCCTCGTTTACATCTGCAAAGAGTTCCGATTCCCTGTATGCGACCGCAGGTTTCTCTGTTAGTTTAATATTTCGGCTTGAGATGTATCGGGTCGCATCCGGGAGCATGTGACCGTCAAATATCGCTGAGTCGGTTTTGCATACCAGGCGCATCTGATACAGTTGCCTTCCTCTTTGATGTTGGTTCTTTTGTCGAATCAGAAGAGGCGCCCATTTTTTCCGGTTTATCTCTCTTCGATCCGGCAGTGTGTCGAAATCGGGCTCTTCGTCATCCAAAAGGAAAAGAATCCACTCCCTGTGAGAGGTTCTTGCCAGCCGGTTCCAGATGGTTGCCCGGCTCATCTCTCTGTTGTATGCCATCCGGTTCACACCCTCAGGCAATCTGAGGAGATCACTGCTTTCCGGAAGTGCCACCGTGATATGGGAGCATCGCTCCATCCAGCGCTCAATTTTCTGAATGTCCAACAGAGCCGGATCTGTGATGAAGTGGATGATTTCAATCCAGTCCTGCGGTTCAATATTCCTGACCCTATTCTCCTTTTTCATAGTTTGCCTCGATTGCATACGTTATACCCTTGAACTGCTCTGCTTTTACTCTCTTAGTTTGCCTCAGTCCTGTTCACACCCTGCTACAAGTAATCAAGAAGTGTATTTCCGAACATGGTTGCATGGACGGCCATTGCCGCTTCATAGGCTACCTGATTTCGCTGCAGGTCGGAAAATGCCTGTGCATAGTCTGTATCCACCATGTTGCTGATCTCAGCCCTCTGTGTGATCCGCGCAGACTCATACTGCTCCGACATAAAGTCCATCCGGTTGATATTGGTGCCCAGCCTGGAGGTGAGATGAGATACATGCTGTATGGTTGTGTCGATATCACCGAGCATGGCGTTGACCCTTTCGCTGTCTCCCTCTTCCATCGCCTGAATCACATTTCCGAGAATTTCGAAAAGATCTCCGGCTGCTGTTTCACGCAGTTCCACTCCACTGATACCGATATCGAGACGAATACCGTCACCCACCAGAACACTCGGGGATTTGTTGTTACTGTGATTGGCCACATTACCCGGAATCACTTCAGGGTCGGGATCGTCCGGATCGGGTACAACAAGTTCAAACGGACGTTCGCTGCTGTTTGTTCCGGCAAAAAGGTAGCGATCGCCTGAACTAAGGTTCAGTGTATTGATGAGTGAATCGCGGATACCCCGGACTTCACTGGCCATGGTATTATGCGCGCCGCTGCTTGTGGACCCTGTGGCTGCCTGCACCATCGTCCTTTTGACATCGATCAGCCTGTCTATCGTTTCATCGAGGGCTTCCTGAGAGGCACGGCTCTGCCTCAGGGCTGTACTGATATTATCCTGATACTGTTCCTCCTTCCGGATATTTTCTTCAATCACCCGGCTTCGCTGAAATTCAACAGGTCCCTGGGAGGGATATCGTACCGCCTTTCCGCTCGACAGGTCAGACTGCAGCCTGCCCATTTCACCGCGGTTTTTGTTCATGTCCCGCATGAAATTACTAAAAAGAATCTGTTGTGTTACCCGCATGGTTACCTCACAATTGAGATGAGTGTATCGTACATCTGCTGGGCTGCAGCCATCACTCTTGCCGCTCCCTGGTAAGCATTCTGATACTGAATCATCAGAACCATTTCTTCATCGATATTTACACCCGACTGTCGCTCCTGCTGTACAGTAAGCATCTGAATTTCTGAATCACGGGCTTCAATCTGGCCGTTCAGGTCACTCAGCCGGGTTCCGGGTGTGCTGATCACACCAATAGCATAGTCCACCAGTTTCACTCCGTCAATCAGATCCTTGTCGCGCAGTTCGGCAAACTTTACTGCGATATCTGAATTGCCGGCTTCACCGGGCTCCGAGGAAGCCGCAATATGTTTGTGGTTATGGACGATAGCCGCATTTACCCGGATATCCGAAGCTGTTGTGTTCTCCGGGTCAAAGAAGTTTCGAACAGTGGCATCTTCCAAACCATAACCCTGAGTATGTACTGAGTTAAACTCAGTTACCAGTGTCGCCGCAAAATGGTCCAGTCGCTGTTTCAATTCCGGAATCCCTTTTTGATACATTTCGATTTCCGCTCCAAGCTTTCCGGAAAAAGACTGCAAGAGCTTGCCGTTTTCCAGTCTAAGCCTGAATGTTTTATCGACATCATTCACCTCCGGCTTAAAGGGAATCGCCCGGTTTTCATCTAAAATCCTAATTCCATTGATGGATATGAGCAGATTGTCGTTATCGGCCGGGGTTACTTCAAAATCGATCAGTTCAGAGAGTTCAGCGAGCTTCTGCACCCGTGCGTCCATACTGGCGTGATCCGCTTTCCCCTGTCCCGATGCCATGGTGATCGACTGATTCAGAATACTGATCTCTTTCACAATTTTATTCACGGATGCCACTGTACTGATGGCAGAATTCCTGAGCAGTTCGCTTGAGCGGGAGAGTGTGTGGTCCAGGTCAGAGAGCTTTGCAGTAAGCTGGGTGGCTTCACTCAACAGGTTGTTCCGGACACTCAGGTCCTGGGGATCGGCCGAGAGCTGCGAAAATGCATCAAAAAGCCGGCTCAGCCTCAGGTCCAGATCTCCGCCGGTATCGGTAGACATTACGGTCTGGAGCTGCTCATAGACCCGGGCCTGCTCTCTCATAAACCCCATATCCTGCCGCTTCTCGTTGAGCAGAATATCGGTCATCTCGTTTCTCATTCTTGAAACATCCGTGATGTTCACGCCCAGACCTGTGTGAAATTGCGACTTTTGCATACCGGCCGGCGACATCTCCACACGCTGCCGGGTGTAGCCCGGCGTATTCGCATTGGAGATGTTGTTGGAAGTAACCGACAGCGAACGTTCTGCCGTGCGCAGGCCACTCCGCGATATTTCAAATAGGGTTCGCATCTATATTTCCTGATTGATCGCCATTCCTGAGGAGCTGTTTTCCTTCTGCCCGTCGAGGGTATAGTGACTCGTTTTGGAATTGTGTACCGAATAGATGGTTCGCATCATGTTGGAGTTTCGCAACAGTGCAAACTCCAGCAGGCGAACCACATGTTCATGCTTCTGCTGCAACCGGTTTGTATTTTCAGTAAGCATCGTTCTCCAGTGGTCTATCTTCTCAGAAAGAGCTGGATGTACGGTTTTAAGGCTTACCAGTCTTATCGGTAAATCCGGCTCTTCCTTAAGCTGATCCCTCAGTTCAAGAACAAAATCTTTTTCAAGCTGCTTGTAACGAAAGCTGAGCGTAGAGTGCTCTTCGGTCAGCTCTTCAATCCTTTGAGGATTTGCAGAAACTATGGCTTCAATCTGTCCTTCCATTGTGTCATGCAGTTGAACAAAAGTGTCATTCAGAAGATCCACATACATGGATAGCTTATTGAGAACCTGTTTTGATTGTTCCGGATTTGACATGTTTTTCTCTGTTAGATGATTTTATTTGATTTGCTCTTTTGATGTATCCCAGTATTTAGAGATCATATCGGCCATGCCGAGTCTCTTTTCTGCAGCCAGCTGGTCGGCCAGTGCGTCTGTGATAAACTCCCGGTAAACGCTGTTTGACGAACCAAACGGACTATCGCTCTCTGCCATTTTAAAGGTGTTTTTGGTCAGCTCCTGGATCAGGTGCCGGGCAAAGATTTTTTCAACATCCACTGCTGCCTTCTCCTGCCGCAGTTCTTCCCGGCGGCTTTCAGTCAGTTTCTGTTCTGCGATCGGAATAAAGGAATCGATTTTCATCTTTTCGTTCTGTTCTGAATGAACTGCATGATCTGCATACTCACTCTTATCGGTTTCCGTTTTGAAAAAGTAAAGTGACGGTTCAACTTTTTACCTGATTCATTTTCGTTTCGTCTTCTGGTGTTTACATCACAATCAGCTGTCCGCGAAGCGCGCCGGCTCTGTCCAGAGCCTGGAAAATGGAGATGATATCCCGCGGGTTGAGGCCCAGTGCATTCAGCGACACGGCGAGGTCCTGTACCCTGGACTGCGGTTCCAGAAGAATGGTCTGGGCAGCTTCTTCGCTGATCCCCACTTCAGTGACCGGAACCACTACCGTCTCACCGGCACCGAACGGATTGGGCTGACTAATGAAGGGGGTGATCTGTGTTCTCACCTGCAGGTTGCCATGGGAGATCATCACCTCATCGATGATCACATTCCCGCCTGCGACGATGGTTCCTGTCCGCTCATTGATCACCACCCGCGCGGGTGTATCCACTTCAATTCTCTGCTCAAGAATAATACTGGTGAAAATATTCACCGCGCCCCTGTCCTGGAAAACTGCCGGGATATCCACCTGTACAAGCCCGGCATGATAGACAGAGGCGATCTCTTCATCAAAAGCTGAGTTGATCTCTTCTGCAATACGCCTTGCATTGGTAAAATTCGGACTTCTCATCACCAGCCCCAGCGGTACGTCTGTATTGATATCCAATAGTTTGTTGCTCTCGACCATGCCGCCTCCCGGGATGGTGGCTGTTAATGTCTGATTTCTGGAAACACGCGAATTGGCCAGTTCTGTGGTAAAACCGCCTACAACCAGCGGCCCCTGTGCTCTTGCGTAAACATCCCTGCTGTCGGGATCCAGAAGGGGCGTCAGAAGAAGGACTCCTCCCTGAAGGCTGCTCGCGTCTCCCAGAGAGGAGACGGTGATATCGATCTGACTTCCGGGAACATGGTAGGGGCTTACAGTGGCTGTTACCATTACAGCCGCCACATTACGTGTACGAAGCCGTTCTGCCTCTACCGTAATCCCAAAATTTTCGAGCATGTTGGCTATGGATTGTACGGTGAAAACCGATCCCCTGCTGCTCGTGGTACGGTCGCCGGTGCGGTCGAGGCCGGTTACCAGCCCATATCCGATCAGCTCCTTTCGCTGCGCATGCTGTATCTCCACAAGATCCACCAGCTGAGTCTGTGCTGCAAGCTCCTCCGCCAGAATTAACAGAGTTATCGCAACAATCATCAATAACAGTACTTTGAGGTATTTTCTGTCTCTCTCTTCTTTCACAGTCATCGCTCTTATTTTTCTAATTGGTTACCTGGTCCGCAACTATGACTGCCACCAGTCCCACAGCCACAGCTTTAAAAATATTTCTGCTCATAGAGCTCTTGCTTTTCGAAAGCAACTGTGACGGGCCATCCCTTTTCTTGTATGTAATCTCAGCGTTTGCCAGTTTGTAGGAGAGAATCCGGTTCATGCTGTCCACGTCATTGGTACGGATCAGGCCTTTCAGACTCATCTCATGCAGTTCGCCGTTGATTTCAGTTTTTCTGCTCCCCTCCACAATCAGGTTTCCGCGGGCATCCACTTCCATCACCTGAACACTCAGATACCCTTCCAGAAGTTGCCGCTGGCTGGCCAGGTTCCTCTGGTCGGAATCGAATGAAACCTGAGCTCCCGCACCGAATGTAGGTTCCACAGGCAGAAAACTGCCTGTCACAGAGCCGCCTACCGAGCCGTCAGTATTGGAGGCCGACCGGGCATCGGATGTGGTACTTCCGGAAATATTCTCCACCAGTACAATGGTGATGACATCTCCTACCTGCCGCGCTTTCACATCGCTGTAGAGTGAGTGCTGTGCAGAGAGCGACTCTCCTGCAAAAAGCAGAGTCAAAAAGCAGAGTAACGGTTTTACGATCTTCATAATGTTTTTGTCCATTGTGCAACTCCCGGTCCGATAACACGGCCCGCATATCGTTTTCTGGTTTCATGGCTGTAGAAGTGGATCTCTTCGTCCTGGGCACCGCTCTGACGGGCTTCCACGGTCATTTCAATCTGTATTCCGGCCTGTTCGAAAATCAGGCGAACGATATCACCCGCTTCAATAATCAGTTCCGAACTCAGATCGGCATAACGGAAAGGCTGGCCTACAGACATGGTTCGCCGGCTGGTCTTGCCCTCGAGGTAGTCACCAGCCGATACCAGCTGTCCTCTCTCGTAGGGAACTGAGATCCAGTTCATGGTGATATCGTTTTCGTAAATTTTATCTCCGTTCATAATCCTGCGTCCGGCAACAGGCATCAGTCTCTCGATTTCCACAGCCATCTGTATCTGCACATTCCGCTTCTGCCCTCTCTCCGAATAGGCCACATCGAATACGGTGTAACGTTCAATATTTCCGACCAGCGTCACGGAGATCAACTGTTCAGAGGGTGTATTAGCCAGACTTCCGGGAATCCATCGCGGCGTCACCTCAAACCGGTAGGTATCCGGATCCGATCTGCTGTAGAGCTCCTCCAGTGCCAGTTCTCCGATCTTCTCCGTCATCAGAGACGATTTTGCACTCTCTGCCTCACTGGCAATACGTTTTCCAAATTCACCGGATGGCGGCCTGTGCATCATCTGCCACTCTGCAATTTCGCCGGTACAGTAGTTTCCTGACAACAGTTTCAGATAGGCCTGATCCAGGTTTTGATAACAGGTAAGGTTTGTTATGATCATCATCAGAATCACGTTAGGCTATCGTTTATTACTATCGTTTAATTGAATTGGTAACACTCATCATGTCTTCGGCTGTCTGCACCATTTTGGAATTGGTTTCGTAGGCTCTTTGAGCCTCGATTAACCGCACCATTTCGGTGACAATATCCACATTCGACTGCTCCAGATATCCCTGGCGGATCACGCCAAAACCATCCTCTCCCGGCACTCCAAAAAAGGGCATTCCCGAAGCCTCGGTTTCAGCAAAGAGATTATCACCCCGTGCCTCGAGTCCGCCGGGATTTACAAATTTGGCAAGTTCAAGCCGTCCAAGTTCCACCTCCCGGTTATCGCCCGACATCCTCGCGCGCACCAGACCGTCCTGAGAGATCTCCACAGAGAGGGCATCCACCGGAACCTCAATAAAGTCGCTGAGCGGCAGACCCGAATTGTTGACCAGCATGCCGTTCGCATCACGGCTGAAATTCCCATCACGCGTATAGGCAATGGTTCCGTCCGGCAGATCCACCTGGAAAAACCCGGCTCCGCTGATGGCCAGATCCAGGGCATTGCCCGTCTCTGCAATAGAGCCCTGCATAAAATTCCGGATGGTAGCGACAGCTCTGGAGCCGTGCCCGATCTGCAGTTGTGAACCCTCATTGCCGGATCTTGCGCCATTCATAGAGGAGCCGTGAGTGGAGGCTGAGAGGTTTTCATAGAACAGATCCTGAAAGGCGATGGTGCTCCGCTTGAATCCCGTAGTGTTCACGTTAGCAAGATTATTGGCGATGTTATCCACCGATTTCTGCTGTGCACTCATCCCTAAAGCGGCTGTACTTAATGCTCTGAACATGGTTTTTCTGATTTATTTGAATTAATATCTTCCGAGATTATTGATGCCCTGTGAGAGAACTTCATCTGCAGCATTCATGGCCCGTTGCTGCGATTCAAACATCTGCATGGTTTTCATCATGCTGGTAAGTTCATGGAGTGCATCCACATTTCCTTTTTCATAATATCCCTGCATAATCTCGCCTTTTGCATCCTCATTGAGTGCTGCGGCGTATTTGACTGTGAAATAGGAGTTTCCGTTTCTCTGCAGCGTAGAGGGATCACTCACAGATACCAGTTGAATCTGATCCCGGATCTGGCCGTTGATGCGGATAGAACCGTCTTTTGCGATATCGATCTGAATCTCACCGGAGTTTCCGTCACCGGATCTGACCTGGGCCGGCAGATGAACAGGCCCGGCATTTCCCTGAACCATCGCCCCACGGCTGTTCACAAGATAGCCGTCAGGATCGATCTGAAAACGCCCGTCACGGGTCAGGAACTCCCTTCCCCCCTCTTCCACTACAAAAAATCCGTCGCCGCTAACAGCCAGATCGAAGGTATTGCCTGTCATCTCGAGGATTCCCTGCGCCAGGTTCACCTGCTGGAAAGGGACCGTTTTTTTTGTCACTTCCCCGTTAAGGTTTTCATCAACCAGCCGATAAAACAGTGTACTTCCCTTAAAACCGGGTGTATTGATATTTGCAAGATTATCCGCTGTAAGCTCCTGGGCTTTGGATAGCATTTGCATTGCCTGCATTTGTGAAGAAAATCGGTCGATCATCATACAGTGGTCCTTTTCCGGTTTCTGATCCCGCTTCTGCCCGAAAGCGCAGTGGCGGAGTGCATTTACTCTCAGTAGAATCAAAATGTGTGCCATTCAGGCGGCAACACCCTGCAGAGGATGTATATCTTGCTTTCAGGGAGAAGTCCTCTGCCCTGCATTCGTTCGCCTGCCTGCTTACAGGGGGTTTCAGCGCCACTGAATTGATGCGAACCGATACGGAAAAGAGAAGATTACGGATACCGTGATCCTGACAGAAAGTTTTTCCATGTCGCAGGAAAAGAAGTACCGGCGGGGGTCTGGTCTTTGTTCGGAAATGTTTTCCCTCCGAAGGAAGCTTTTAACACATTGGTCTCTCCCATTTCTGACTCTCAGCGAATCTGCCCTTCTTTTCTGTTTGGTACTCTATTTGATATAGAGAGTGTATGTCACAGCAGAAATCAGATCAGGAAAAAACCGAAGAGCCGACCCACCGGAAGATTGAGAAGGCCAGGGAGGAGGGCAATGTAAGCCTGAGCAAGGAGGTCTCCTCCGTGGTGCTGATGATTATGGCCATCATTATGTTCATCAGTTCAGGCGGATTGATTTACAACCGGCTCACCGCACTTTTTGAAACCTTTCTGTTCCACTCCGGTATGGCTCTGGAAGACACCACCCATGCGATGGAGTATCTGGAGGTGGCTCTCTGGTATGGGTTTGAGATGATGACACCGGCACTCATCGTCCTCTTTATTGTTGCCATACTGGTGAATGTGATCCAGACTCAGGGAGCCTTTTCAACCAAGGCTATTGAGCCCAAGGGAAGTAAAATCAATCCGGCGAACGGCATTAAAAAGATCTTCTCGATGAAGGGAGTGGTAGAACTGGCCAAGGGCTTTGTAAAACTCTTTATCGTGGTGGTGGTGGTTTATTATACGGTTAAGAACGACATGGAAACCTTTGTCTCGTTTGTGATCATGCCTATGGAGCAGAATCTTTCGGAATCAGGAGTTCATATCCTTGCATTTCTGACGAAAGTGCTCTCTGCACTTCTTGTACTTTCGATTGCAGACGCACTCTATCAGCGATTTCAGCATCACAAGGATCTGCGAATGACCAAACAGGAGGTGAAGGATGAATTCAAGCAGATGGAGGGAGACCCTCAGATTAAAAGTCAGCGGAAACGGTTTGGAATGGAGCTCAGACAGAAAAAAAGGCTGGATCATGCTGTACTGGCCTCTGATGTGGTGGTTACCAACCCAACCCACTACGCAGTTGCACTGCGTTATGACCCTGAAAGAAATGATGCCCCGATTGTGATGGCGAAGGGCCAGAGGCTTAAAGCTCTCCGGATTAAAGAGCTCGCTAAAAAATATGGCATACCAATTGTAGAGAATAAAGCTGTAGCACGTGCGCTCTTTGCCACGGCTGAGGAAGATGAGTACATACCGGCAGATCTGTTCAAGGCGGTTGCGGAGATTCTGGCCTACGTCTACAAACTGAAAAACAAACATAAGATTTAAAGCAGAAGATGGCTGGACAGGCAAAAGGTATGGAGCAGTTCAAACAGATGTTTTTTAAAACAGATGTTCTGATTTCATCCAGCATTATTGTGATTCTGATGATCATGATCGTTCCGTTTCCGGCGGCAGCGATGGATGTTTTTCTTGCCATCAGCATCTCTCTCTCCCTGGTGGTTCTTCTTGTCGCTTTTTACACGCTGAAACCGCTTCAGTTTGCAGTATTCCCGGGAATGTTGCTCATTCTTACCCTTTTCCGGCTATCATTAAACGTCGGAACCACACGTCTGATTCTGAGTGAAGGATATGCGGGATCCATTATCGAATCGTTTGGCGGGTTTATTGTCCAGGGTAATTTTGTGATCGGAATTATCATATTCGCAGTTCTTGTGATCATCAATTTTGTGGTCATCACCAAAGGTGCCACCCGTATTGCTGAGGTCGCAGCACGTTTTACCCTGGATGCCATGCCCGGAAAGCAGATGTCGATTGACGCCGACCTGAGCGCCGGACTCATCTCCGATGATGAAGCGAAAGCCCGGAGAAGTGAGATCTCAAGAGAGGCCGATTTTTACGGAGCGATGGATGGCGCCAGTAAGTTTGTGAGGGGCGATGTGATCGCCGGACTTCTCATTACGTTTATCAACATCATTGGCGGCCTTGTGATTGGCACCATGCAGCAGGGAATGAGTGTGGGAGAGGCTGCCCAGGTCTACACCCTGCTTACGATTGGTGACGGGCTGGTATCTCAGATACCGGCTCTCTTGATTTCAACGGCCGCGGGTATTATCGTCTCCCGTGCGGCCTCTGAGGGTAATCTGAGTGAAGAGCTGACCAGTCAGCTGCTCGGCAATCCCAAAACAGTGATCATCGGCGCCGTTTTTGTCTTTTTTATCGGAGCGCTTCCGGGTCTTCCGATCCTTCCATTCTGGTCTATTGCCGGTTTCTTCCTCTTTCTTGCCTACAAAAAGAATAAATTGCAAAACGAAGAGTTTGATATCGAGGAAGAACGGCAGACGAAAGAACTGGCCGGAAAGACTGAAGACAGGGTTGAGAATTACCTGTTGCTGGATACTCTTGAGCTGGAAATCGGATACAGCCTTATCCCTATGGTGGAGTCGGATCAGGGCGGGGATCTTCTCGAACGGATGGCGTCTCTCAGAAAGCAGCTGGCTGCCGAACTGGGGATTATTATTCCCTCGATCCGCATCAGAGACAATGTGCAGCTCGATGCCAACCGCTACACCATTAAACTAAGAGGGATAGAACAGGGTGATGGAGAACTGATTCCCGGTTATCACCTTACACTGCTGCCCTCCGATTTCAAACCGGACATTCAGGGAATCGAAACCAAAGATCCTACGTTCGGGATGGATGCCATCTGGGTAAGCGGTCAGAATAAAGCGGAAGCTGAAAAATATGGCCTCTCAGTAATTGAGGCCGGTGCGGTAATCACAACCCACCTGATGGAAATTCTCAAAAAGAATGCCTATAAACTGGTTGACCGGCAGATGACACAACGGTTGATTGATAATGTAAAGGAAACCTCACCCGCGCTGATCGATGAACTGATCCCTGAAGGGCTCAAGGTTGGCGGAGTTCAAAAGGTGATTAAGCGGCTGTTGAAAGAGCGTATTCCGGTGAAAGACCTGACTACCATACTTGAAACACTTGCCGATTACTGCCATCAAACCAGTAATACGGATGTACTTACAGAGTACTGCCGAGCCGCTCTGGCTGAAACGATCACTCAGAAATTTGTGAATGAGAACAACGAAATTACGCTGACCATGATGGATGCTGCTCTGGAATCGAACCTGATTGCCAAAGCACAGCAGGGATCACTCAACTCCAACACTCTGGGACTGGAGCCGGAAGTCGTGGAAACCCTCTATAAGAATGCCTCAGAGCTGTTCCAGAGTATGATCCGACAGGGATATGAACCGATCATGCTCACCTCACCGGTGCTCAGGCTCACGATCTATGAGTTTTTGGCACCCATTTTGCCTGATATTAATGTACTTTCGTATAATGATATAAGTCCCGATGTTCAATTTAAAACCTTTGGCAGACTTCGGATCACCCAGGCTGAATTAGAAGAAACCGTGCCCGCATGATTTTCAAAAAGATTTTTGGCAAAACACTGGATGCAGCGAAAAAGAGTGCTATGCAGATGTATGGCGAAAATTACAAGGTATATGATGAGAGCGAAGGAGAAGAGGAAGCCGGTATCACTGTTGTAGTGGATGAGAAAAAAAGAGCCGGCAGAAATCCGCACCAGGAACCCAAAAAAAGTGAAGGTGTGCATTTCGAACGATCAGATCTTCCCGAAGGGATTGACGAAAACAAGATAGCTCCGCAGCTGGAAGCGCTGCGGAAAATTGCGGAGGAACAAAGCCGGAAAAAAGAGGAAACCCGAACCGTACAAAAACGAAAGAATCAGCAGTTCAGACAGGTGCTCACCAAACCAACCGATACCATGGCAACACAGCAGTCTCTCTTTGGCAGCAAAGAGACACCGCTTACGACCTACTCACGCAAAAGTGTACGTCCTGCTGCCGCATTACCGGAAAGCAGTATGAATGAGAATAAACAAAATAAACAATCACCGGCCAGGGCTTCTGAAATCACTCAGACCGCAGATCCGGATCAGAGCGGAAGATCTCTTCTCAATCAGTTTGACCAGACGGGTCCCCGACTGAAAAAACCACTCGTGAAACCCAAACCTGCCGAGCAGAAGAGTGAGACCCCGCCTTCGAGATCTCAGGAGCGGGAAATCAGTGCACTTCACAAGCGGTTCGACAGGCTTGAATCACTATTGGGACAGCATCTTCTCTCATCAAATATCCGCTATATCTCCCATCCGGCCTTTCAGCAGCTTCTTCGTACCGGGATTCCGGTCAGTCTCGTAACTGAATGGTTCACTGCCATTCTGAATGAGGGAATCGATCCTCACGATCAGACAAAGCGATTTATGGCCCGGCTCTCCGAGATTTTAAAGGGAGTGCTTTCGGTTGACAGCAGCGCAGAGCCGCGGAAATTTCAGCTGTTTACCGGACCCGCAGGTTCCGGTAAAACACATCTGATCATGAAGCTCCTCCTGCATTCCGATTTTCTTAAAGAGAGAAAAGCATGTGTGATTACCCTGACTCCCCCAAAGGAGAAGGGACCCTACTATACCATTCTCAAGCCCTTTTGCAAGGATCACAAGATCCCGCTTTTTGAGGTGACCGGCGGGATGGATATCACGGACAGAATGGAAGAATGGTCCGATTATGAGTTTGTGCTCATCGATACCCCCTCCCTGCAAATTGAGCAGGAAAGTTCATTCAGGGAGTATTGGAAAGTGCGGCAGATGATGGCTCCGCTCACACCTCTTGAGGTCCATTTTGTGGTGAATGTAGCCAGGAACAAACACTATTTCAGCAGTACCAGCTCCGCTCATCATCCGCTTCAGCCCGATTATATTGCGCTCACGCATCTGGATGAAATTGCAGAGCTGGGATCAGTCATTCCATTTCTGAATCAGATGGATGCCAGTGCAAGATATGTAAGCACAGGAACTGAGATTCCCGGCAGTATTGATACGTTCAAACCGAAACGGTTTGCCCAAAAACTACTTCAGGAAGAGTAAAGCCATGAGAGAAAAAGTAAATCTGGATCAACCCTATATATTCACTGTCACCAGCGGAAAAGGCGGTGTCGGTAAAAGTATGGCAAGTACCCATCTGGCGGAGATGCTGGGTGCCATTGGGTATAAAACCGCTCTGCTGGATGCCGATGTTGGTCTCTCCAACTGTGCCACCATGATGAATGAATCGACCGGATACACAGTCACGGACTGGATTGCAGGCGACTGCCTTCTGGATGACCTGAGTCAGACTGTCGGTTCAGTTACACTGGTAACCGCATCCAGTGATCCCGGGGCGATGTCAGTGGACTCCAATACTCTGATGAATGCACTGGATCAGGTGGTGCTGAATCTGATGGAAAAGCACGATTTTATTGTTATCGACACCCCGGCAGGTGCCGGTGAAATCACTCTCTGGGCACTCGACAGGGCCGATACCGGTGTACTGCTGCTTGTCGATGAACCTGCCGCAATTTCCGATGTGTACAGGCTCTGCAAATATGTTTACAGCATGGATCCGACATTTCGTTTTGCCGCGATCGTTAATTTTGCCGAGAGCGATACCACAGCAGAGAGTACTTATCTGCGATTTAACCACATCCTGGATTATTTTCTCAAAAAAGAGATTCGCTACCTGGGATTTATTCCCTTCAGTGGAAAAATCCGAAAGGCTCTTTCGGACCAGCGAAGTATCTTCAGTTACGATGACAGCAGGGAACTGACAACAGATTTTACCTTTATTACACAGAACATTGTTGCTGATGCGCGGGCTATTCAGCAGCAGTTTGCCAACTCGATTAATCAACTATAAAGCTATGCTGCTCAGACTTATTACAATTATATCACTCATCAATTTTTTGCTTCTGATGATTGCAGGGATGAGTACTGAAACTGCACTCTACAGAAGTGTACTCATTTTTATGGTTCTGTTTGGGGTTGTATATCTTACCATTTTTTTTCTTAATGTTATCAGAGAGAATCCCCAGAGTACCCGGCCTGCATCGGATGCGAAAAAAAAACAAAATGAGGTAAGCCACTGAGTATGTGTAATCTTACTCTACAGGAACTGGTTGAATCGTACTGCAATAGTCCTGCGGATGTATTGAGAAATTCGATTATAAGCAAATCGATGCCTCTCATTCGCAGCATTATCGGTAAGATCAACAGACCCAACAAGCCTCTCTCCCAGAGAGAGGACCTGGAGAGTGCGGGCATCACCGGCCTGATACAGGCGCTGGATACCTATGAACCGGAGAAAAATATTCAGTTCAATACGTACGCCTACTATCGGATCCGGGGAAGTGTAATCGATTATCTCAGAAAAGTGGACAGTTTGCCCAGAAAGCAGCGGAAATCGTACGGAGAGGTACAGGGCACACGCGACCGGCTGTCGCAGGAGATGGGGCGGGAACCCAGCGATGAAGAGATTGCAAAGGCACTGAATATGCCCCTGGGCGATTATCATCAGCTTCTGTCCAACGTTCAGCAGCGAAATGCCCTCTCACTCGACAATACATTTGGTGATGACGCCCGCTCATTCTACGACATCCAGGCCGACCCTGAAAGCAGCAGTCCGGATCAGAACATGGAACGCAAGGAGATCGCAGAAACGCTCAAGAAGAAAATCGGAGAACTGAATGAGAGAGAACGGCTGATTCTGACTCTCTACTACTATGAAGATCTCACAATGAGTGAAGTAGCGCTCCTGCTGGATCTCTCCGAAGCTCGCATTTCTCAGATTGTTGGCAAGCTTTTAATTCAGTTAAAAGCGCAATTAATTAAAGAAGAGATACATCAGTAACGATAAGAAAGGTATATGCAGGGTGGTATGATGCACTAAAAAAGTAGTTACATCACATGCGGGATGCAGAAATCGCATGTATAACGCACTTTCATGGACTCAATCAACAAAATTAACAGGCTCAATAAAATTCCTCACCTGCTGAACAAGAAGAGGGAGGCAGAGAGAGATAAAGAGTCGAAACAGCAGAAGCAGGAATCTGATTCTGAAGAGGACTCCTATTTTTCACTGGAACAAAAAGATGGTTTCAAGAAAAAGCCGCCTGTAACCGCACTCGTAAAAGTAGAGCCTTCGCCAGTTGAAAAAAAACGATCCGTTAAAGATGGCGTCGGAAATTACATCGACCTGACCATCTGACCGCCCGCCCTGCTATTGCACCATAAGAATTTCCATCATGTTTTGGAGATAGTCAAAGAGTTGTTGAAGCATCATTGTAAACGCTGTTGGAAGGTAAGGGGCAACAAAGTAGAGCAGAATAAAACCGACGCCCAGTTTAATAGGCAGAGCAATAAACATAATATTTGCCTGCGGCATGATTCTGGCAAAGATGGCAAGAGCCAGATCGAGCAGAAAAAGCACAATAATGAAGGGTGCGGATATCTGTACTGCAATCAGGAAAATATAGACGGCGATATCCACCATATATGGCCCTACCAGATGAACATTTGCCTGGCTGAGCGGCAGCACTTCAAAGCTCTGAGCAAGCGCACTCAGATAGATCTTGTCGCCGTCTATGGCCAGAAATACAAGTACGGCAAGCATACTGAAGAGGCTGCTGATGGCCGTGCTCTGCTGTTGTGTCATCGTGTCTACCACACTTGCGAAGCCGAGCACAATCTTAAGGCTGATAAGCCGGCCGGCCATCTCCAGTCCGGCAAATACCAGCTGCCCAACGAGCCCGAAACTGATACCGATCAGTGCCTCGATCAGTATGGTTGTGCCGATAAACAGAAATCCGGCATCTGTGGGGATGATGAGGTTTTCTGAGGGTATCACCGGAAAAAGCAGAATACTGGTGATGAGGGCGAAAAAGATCTTAACCTGTGCCGGAAATGCTGCTGAACTAAAATAGGGGGCGGTCATGATCAGGCTGCTCACTCTCACGAAAATAAGAAAGGTTGCGAGCATGTATTCTACTGATAAGATCTCCATTGCAATCCTCCTTTACACATGCCGGTTCAGATTCCGGAATCGGCTAATTGCTGATTTCCGGCACAAATTCAAAAATCCGAAACATAAAATCGATGGCGAACTGAAGCATAAAACTGAATGAAAAAAAGAGGATAATCACAACAACAACCATCTTGGGTACATAGCTGAGAGTCATTTCCTGTATAGAGGTCGCCGCCTGAAATATGGCGATCATCAGCCCGATCACCAGGGCTCCTGCCAGAACAGGGGCTGAAAGCACCACAATGGCCATCAGCATCTCCTGAAGCCAGTAAATACCCGTTTCCAGATTCATAGTCTCCTCATCGGTTAATTAAAACTTCTCACCATAGACTGTACAAGCAGATACCAGCCGTCAGTCAGTACAAACACCAGTATTTTAAATGGCAGGGATACTAAAACCGGTGGCAGAAAAATAATCCCCATAGCCAGCAATATCGAAGCCACCACCAGATCGATCACCATGAACGGCAGATAGATCATGAAACCGATCTGAAATGCGATTCTGAGTTCACTCATGATGTATGAAGGCACCACTACAAAGAGGGGGAGTTCGGCAATTGAACCGACCGTATTGATCTCCGCCATATCCATAAAAAAGAGCAGATCCTGGTCACGGGTTTGCCTTACCATAAACTCCTTCAGCGGTACGGCTGCTGTGGTAAGTGCTTCCGCCTGGGTCATCTCCTCATTCATATAGGGTTGAATGGCCTGCTCATTGATCTGATTGAATACAGGCATCATGATAAAAATCGTCATAAAGAGCGCAAGCCCGATCAGTACCTGATTAGGCGGTGACTGCTGCGTGCCAAGACCCATTCTCAGAAAGAAGAAAACTACGATGATGCGCGTAAAGCTGGTCATCATGGTAATCATGGCAGGGCCAAACGTCAGAATGGTAATCAGAATCAGAGCCTGAATCGCCAGGGAAAAATCTTCGGCTTCACCACCTATAGAGAGGTCGATCTGCGGCAGAACCTGTGCCACTACCGGAACAGCTGAATAGGGCAGGGAGTATGCCATACCTGCCATGGGCAGAAGCAACAGCACCACTGATCCCAAAATCACAGAAATGAATCGTTTTTTCATGTAACTCATAGCTCAGTTCTCTCTGTTCTGCTTTTTAAAAAAATCAAGAAAGCTGTTTTCATCTACTCTCTCCGAAGTACTGCTGCGGTCTCTCTCCTTCCACTGCTCTCTGCTGTATCGGTGAAGCAGGTTCACATTGGAAGCGGTAACCCCGAGAACCCAGATCTCCTCATTCAATTCAATGATCCTGATCATTGCTCCCTGTCCAAGTGACTGTTCCCTGATCACCAACCCCTGTTTATCCGTACTCTGTACGGTTCCCTTTTTTCTGATCCAGACCCATACGATCGCGAGAATGGAGAGCAGTACAAAAAAAGTGGTCACCGCATTGAAAAAGATGTTGGGCTTCTGCTCACTTTCGGCCAGGTCAGGGCGCTCTGAAGGTCTGCTTTCACCCCGGAATGCTACCCGTAGCGTGTCGCTTCTCTCAATTCTGTCGATGGCTCTGTCTGCACTGCGCTGATTATCAAGCTGCATCCTCGATACCATAAACAGCCACATCACCAGCAATACCACGGATATGGAAATGACAATTTTCAGTACACTCCGCGGACTCACCGTTGAGGAGGAAAGGAGCTGCCTCAGATCCATCAGCTTATTCCTGCCATTCGCTGTTTGGTTGAAACCAGGCTGGAGATCCGAACACCAAAATGCTCATCGATTACCACAACCTCCCCTTTTGCAATGCAAAGTCCGTTGACGAGGATGTCGACCGGTTCACCGGCAAGCTTCTCCAGCTCGATAACCGAGCCCTTGGCCAGCTGAAGCACTTTCCCGAGAGGGAGTTCAATCCTGCCAAGCTCAACCGATACATCCATCTTCACATCCTTCAGCAGTTCCATGCTTCTTGTATCACCGTTGCCGTTGGTATAGAAGGAGTCGTCGTCCTTGAACTCATCAAATTCCACATGTTTTGCCGAGACTACCTGATCCAGATACTCTCCCTCCTCCCCCTCTTCCTCAAGCCATTCGCTGTCCATTGCCTCTTCCCGGAACTCCTCTTCCCCGGCCGGTGCCCCTTTGGCTGAGGTCTCAGCAATCTCTTCCGCTTCCGGTTCAGGCTCTTCCGGCTGTATCAGAGCCTCAGGATTACCAAACAGCAAACCCGCCTTCACATTATCATCTGCAAGACCCTTCACCTCCAGTCTGATCAGGTCATACTCTGTATGATGAAACTGTTTCTGCAGCTGACTTTTGGTTACCACCTCAATCGAGGCCAGGGATAACTCAATGCCCTTATCCTTCAGCGCCGGTTCCAGTGCCTTGATCAGGTCACTCGTAAATTTCCGGATCAGATCGCTGGTAATCTCATTGAATTTCTTCTCCTCCACCCCAAGCATGATACTCGACAGGAGGCCATACCACTCCTCATCGAGATAGATCATCACATCCCTGCCGGAGATCTCTTCCACAGCGCAGATAAAGACATCATTTTTGTTTAGGTTTTCCAGAAGGGTTTCTGACCCGGCTGTTTCAGGTTCGCCGGAGATAATGGTGGTTTCCTCCAAGAGCTGTGAGGTTAAAAACTCTTCAATGACGGGCACAAAGCCCTGAATCTTCTCTTTCCAGTTTTCCATGATTATATCAGTTCTTGTTCATTAATTTCTTCATCAATTTCATACACCTTCACCGCTCTCCGTCCCCGGATAAGTCCCGGATATCCGGTCATTTTTTTCACCCCGTTTACATGCACCTGCAACGGTTGATCGGTTCGCTGATCCAGTGAGATTGTATCTCCCTCTTTGAGATTAATGATCTCGTCCACAGTAAGGGTGCACGAGCCCAGCAGGGGCTGGATGCGCATTCCGGCAGCGCTGAGGGTGAGCTGATACGCCCTCTTTTCATCATCAGTAAGTTTCTCTGCCATAAAGCGGCTGCTTTTTTTCATCAGTGAGCTGCTCATCGCCTGCTTTAACAGCGAATAGGAATAGGAAATTTTCAGAATGGTATGCTTTTCTCCCATATCCACTTTCAGATGGATAATCAGCATCGGATCGGCGGATGAAAGGTGCACATTTTCGGGTTTACTCTCGTAATGTGTACCCAGAATACGAAACTCCTCATAGGGCTCCCAGGCTGCCACGATCTCCTTATTGATCCCGCCCATGATCCGGTTGACGATCTTCTCCTCAATTGTGGTGAGCGGCCGTTTTTCAGAGATATTATCACCCCGTCCACCGCTCTGTTTTTCGATCATATGAATACAAAAACCGGTCGGCATTACAAAGATCAGATCATCGGTCAGCTTCTCTTCATTCATCATAAAGATCACCGATGGATTCTCCACACCCAGAAGGAACTCACTTGCGGAAACCTGTTCTATCTTCTGAACATAGACATCCACTTTCTTGCGTAAAGCGTTTCCCAAGACCCTTGCAAGGCTTCTTGCGAGCACATCATGCATGGAGCGCAGGGTACGCATAATCTCCTTACTGAAGAGCTTGGGCTGCTTAAAATCGTAGCCTGTTACACGCTTACGCTTTCTGCCACTCCCTTTTACGTTTTTTGAAGACATGAGTGATCATTGGAATTCGTTACTATTGCATTACGTATTTAGTGAAATACAAATTTTGTACCGAATTTTCGCCGATTGTGCGATTCGTAACGATGGCAAGCTCACTCCTGAGCAGTTCTCTCTCCCGAAACTGTACAAGCTGCTCCACAGTACGGGACGCGAGTGTCTCATTGAGATTATGTCTAAGTTTCTGAATATTCCTTTCCACAAGCAGAGCACACTCTTGCGACCTCAATTCAAGGCTTAACTCCACCACAAGATATCTTTTGCCATTGGAATTGGCCGGATTTACGATCAGATCATTTATGGGATAGATAAAAGGATCCGGGATACGGCTGCTTTCAAGTGCTGAATAGATCCGGTGGTAATTCTTATCCACAACAGTGTAAGCCAGCAACACCTGTATGATAACAGCCATTGCGATCAGGAAATATTTTCCATAGGGAAGAAAATTTGATACTTTCGATGAAGACTCAATGACTTCATCCATACCCGTTTCCTGCTTTTTTTTCTCTTCCATCGTTCTGTTGAATTATTGGGTTTCGCCCGGCTCTGCAAAATCGAAGAGAAACGGACTTACATTCTGATTGATTTCCACCATTCTGGCATACGACACATAAATCTCCACCCTTCGGTTCTGCCGGCGACCCTCGGGTGTTGTATTCGGCGCCACGGGGCGGTACTCTCCAAAACTGCTGGCTTTAAACATATCGGGTGCCAGAATACTCCTGTCCCGGACGAACTCAACTACACTTACCGCCCTGGCTGCTCCCAGGTGCCAGTTGGAAATGAAAAATGAGTTTTGGGAAATAGGAACATCATCTGTATGCCCCTGCACTTCAGTGAAGGAGACCGATTCGCCAAAAACCCCGGCGATTTCCGCAAGGACAATCTGTGCGGCAGGCAACAGTTCGGCCGATCCGCTGTTGAAAGTGAGGGAATCGCTCAGGGTAATCTTGATCCCGTCGTCCGTGTTTTCGATCTCCACATGCGAACTCAGGCCGTGTTGCTCCAGAAAATCACTGAAATCGATCCACTCCGCTGCGATCTCATCCCGAACCTCCTCAATCTGGTCTCCCCTGCTTGAGATCGTAGCCGGCTGCTCCATCACACCGATGGAACTCTGAAAGTAGGAGATGAAATTATCGAACACAGACTGGTCTACTCCCGGTGTCAGGACGTATAGAAGCACAAAAAACACAAGCAACAGGGTTACCATGTCGCTGTATGTCATCAGCCAGTTTCCAGTATTTCCTTTAGATCTTGCCATTCCTTGTTCTGCTGTTCTACCCACAATTTGTAGAATTTCTCATCCCTGTCCTTGCTGATTCTCATTCCCTCATGATACATCGTGTATTCTGCCCTGCTCTTTGGATCGAGGTAAATCAGCATCTTCTTTTCCATGATTCTGGGGTTTTCGCCCTCAACCATAGAGAGGATACCCACCCGTATCATCTCTTTTCGGTTGAGATCGAGCTCACTTAAAAATTCCAGCTTTCCGGCCATGGGTCCCAGAAGCATATTCGCAAACATGGTCCCGTAGAGGGTGGTCAGAAGCGCTACGGAGAGACCGGCGCCCAGCGACTGCGGATCTTCGATGTTCTGAAGCATCAAAATCATCCCGATTACCGTTCCGATCATTCCGAAAGCCGGTGCATAACCCGCCATGGAGTGCAGTACATTGATGGAGGTGTCAATCTGCTTCTCCCGGCTCTGAATTTCATCCTGGAGGATACTGTCGAGGCTCTCTTTTTTGAATCCGTCCACCGCCAGCCTCAGACCGTTTTCCAGAAATTCATTTTTGATATGCTTGATATCGCTGTCCAGAACCAGCAATCCATCCGTCCGAACCCGCCTCGCAAACATGGTCAGCAGCTCCATATCTGTTCTGAGATCCACACTCTGAGCACTGGTAAGACTCAAAATGGCGCGCACACTCTCCTTGATGTTTTCAAAGCTGTAGTTCACCATGGTGGAAGCCACAATCCCTCCTGCCACAATCATCAGTGAAGCCAGGCTGAGAAACAGACCCAATTCGCCCTGTGTTACTATGGAGCCAACAACCAGGACCGATCCCAGCAATAATCCTATGATACTTGAACGGTCTAACATAGTGTCATTATCGTCTGATCCAGGAAAACCTTAACTGTGGCATATATGGTTTTATTAAGATTTTTTAATCTGACATTGTGGTTTCGTGGTGTGGATTTTTTACGCTAAAGGGGTATGAACAGACCTCCCCTTACAGCAAAAAGGATTTCGAACGGGGAGATTCTTCGACTTCGGCGCCTTCGCTGTCGCTACGCTCCCCTGTCATCCCGACCGGAGCGCAGTGGAGGGATCCCCTTGCGACGGGAAGGGGTGTATACAAAAAAAGCTTTGTCCGGCATCCGAACCCAACCATCCGGATGCCTGAACAAAGCTCTGCGTGTAACAGTTACTATTTAGGGATTAACTCCGCTTATCTCTTCAGATTCACAGCCTCCTGGAGCATGTCGTCGGAGGTACTGATCACCCTTGCATTCGATTGATACGCCCTCTGCGAGGTGATCATGTCGGTGAACTCCTTGGCCAGATCCACGTTCGATCCCTCAAGCGCCCCGGCGTTGATATTGGTTCCGGCAAAATTCTGTGCCACATCAATAAACACCTCACCGGCTGCAGACGTCGCCATAAAGAGTCCGCCATCCACCATCTCCATACCGTTCTGATTCTGAACCTGTGCGATGGCCAGCTGCGCGAGCACCATGCTCTTGCCGTTGTCATAGATCCCCTGCACCCTGCCATCGGAATCGACATTCATATCCACCAGTGCACCCTGTGTATAGCCGTTCTGATTGATCACCTTGGCTGTATTGGATCCCGCATACTGGGTAAATTGAGTACCCTGCGCGGTATCTCCAAGAGAAACATCGAATGTAACGGTATTGGCTCCGTTTCCGGGTTCAAAGGTCATATTCAGTGTGTTGGCGGAAGTGAGCTGCCCCAGTTCATCAAAAGTGATCTGTCCGGTAGCACCATCCGTAATCACCTGTCCGTCCAGGAAACGAGCCGTGTACTCCCACGTGTTATCTGCGGTCTGTACAAACTCCAGGAGCAGCGAGTGACCTCTGCCGAGATCGTCATAAACCGTGGTGCTCATGGTCTGGGTATTGGTCTGACCCGCATTAATCGTCTGGAAGCTCGGCATGTTGATTTTACCATCCGTTACCGCGATGCTGTCTATGTTCAGTTGGCTGTCCCCAAGCTCTGCTGAGCGAAGCATCAGCATACCATCCACCAGTGAGAAAGTGCCTTCATTGCCAAGTTGATCGTTTAATACATGAAGTAAATGACCCAGTGAATTTTGTACTAATCCAGCCGGGTTCGGTACCGGCAGTGCGTCATCATAAGTGAATGTCAACGTATGTGGAACGGGAGGTACCGCACCATTATCAGTAGCTCCAGCGTTATCTGTATAGTTTATAACAATCGTATTTCCTGCAACCAAATCATCCAGTGTCTGCACCAGGTCATTCAGCGGTGTAGCCAGGGTTGCTGCCCCCCCTCCTGCCACGGTGAATGAGTTCAGTGCCTGAAGCACTCTGTTGGTGCTGGTATTGGCACTCAGGTTACCTGCCAGAGTCACCAGATCGGTATGCTTGGGTGGCAGTGCATTTTCAAAATCGACGCGAATATTATCTGTCCGCCCCCCGGCCAGTACATTCCCTCTCACATCGGCATTATAGCCCTGCACAAAGCGTCCGCCCTGATCCACAAGAAATCCATCTTTATTGAATACGAAATTGCCGGCACGGGTCATCAGATCCTGAGTGCCGCTCTTCACTACAAAAAAACCATCCCCTTCCAGTGCCAGGTCAGTCGTTCTTCCGGTGGTCTGAAGTGCTCCCTGACTAAAATCACGGTCGATCGAAGAAACCCTCACACCGAGGCCTACCTGATTGCTGAGCTGAGGTGAGGATTCCCCGCCGCCGCCCGGCCGCCCAAGCCGCTGATTCATCATTTCAGCAAAAGACACTCTTGACGATTTAAATCCTGCTGTTTCCACATTGGCAATATTATTACCAATCACGTCCATTTTGGTTTGGAAGGCTCTCAAACCACTGACTCCCGAGTTTAATGATCTGATTAATGACATGTTTTCTCCTTGTTTTTAC
Source organism: Balneolaceae bacterium (assembly GCA_007693745.1). GTDB lineage: Bacteria > Bacteroidota > Rhodothermia > Balneolales > Balneolaceae > Rhodohalobacter. The sequence continues at coordinate 106,193 of REDA01000045.1, read as the reverse complement.
TGCAGTATTTGATTGCCTGCATGGATTACCTTACGGCAAATCCGTTGTTTTTTGTTTGTTTGTTAAATCTCTTTCGGTGTATTCCTTATTTCCTGAACATCCCCGATGGGCACCTGAATATTGTTAACACTCAAAAAGACACCGTCTCCGGTAAATCTCACTTTTTCAACCACTCCTTCCAGAAACATCATGGATGAAACCGGGCTCCCGCTGCTTTTCGCCTTGAGTTCAACAGTATATGTTCCGTCAAAAAGTGTGGCTCCTGCATCATTTTTACCATCCCAGCTCCATTCGTTCTCTCCTGATGGCATCCCCGGTATCGTTTCACGTCTTACTTCACTTCCGGATGCATTCCGGATAATCACTTCGATCTCATCAGCGCCGGTTTGCAGCTCAAATTTCAAATGCACAGGTTCACCGTCACTCAGATGAATTTCATTGGTCATCACCTTGGCCTGTTTCCCTGTAAGCGTTGCCGCCATTGAATTGTTGAGACTTGCACTCATCAGATCCTGACTCTCCTGCAGAGACTTCAGCCCCTGATTGACACTGATCAGCTGCTCTACTGAGTTGAACTGAGCCAGCTGGGATGCAAATTCAGCACCATCGAGCGGATTGATCGGATCCTGATTCCGCATCTGCGCAACCAGCAGCTGCAGAAACTGCTGCTGTCCCAGTTCATTCTTTGAACCGGTGCGCTGGTTGTTCACCATGGATGTATTGGCATTGATGCTGTGAATATTCATAATTTTCCCTGTTTATGCGGTCCACTCATTCTGATTATACCCGAAACTTCTTATCCGCGCTGAATAACCCGGGGGGTCTTTCTGCTGATTGCCCTCTTCGGTTTCATCTCTGCCGCGAGCCGGCGCAAAACGTCCTCCGATCATATTTTCATTTAAAAAACTGCCGTTTTCCGATTCGGGATTATGACCCTCAAACTGCAGGTCAATCGTCAGATTACACTCCTTCTCCAGATGTTCCCTGATCTCGTTCTGATACTGCTGGAGAATCTTGTTCAGTTCGCCGAGTGAAGCGGCCAGTTTAATGTGGAGCACTCCTTCCGACTCCCTGGCGGATAAACTGATTTTGCTGCCATCTTCCAGTACAAAATTGTGCCGTTGCCAGTTCTCTGTCGATTTCCCTTCACTTGTTGTACTCAAAACCGCTTGTGTGATACCCGGAAGCACGGTTCTTCTCACATAGAGATTGGTCACATGCAGATCTGTGAGCCTTGAAAATGCGATGGATTGGAGATCAGAGGATCTGTTTTCACTCTGCTCTGCATCCTCGGCAGTGTGTTCGGTCCAGAGCAACTCATCCTCTGTCGGTTCATCCACCGATCCGCTGGCAGCCGAAAGATCCTGTACTGACTGACCTGTCCCTCCGCCCATCCGATTGATCCCCCTGGCAGCAGTGCCGGAAGCCTCCGTTGCGAATCCGGTTGCACGGCTGCTGCCCCTCTCAAATGAAGAGAGATCCATTCTCTCTTTTTTTACGGAGGTTTCATGCGGGACAAATGCACTTGCGGCAACCTGTGGCGTTGACACTGCCTGAGCGGATGCCGATGCCGGAGTTACTGGCACTTCAGCCTGTTCCCTTCGCGAAAGAGGTACGTCGCTGCTCATCGTTTGAGCTGCAGCAACCGCGGCCTGTTTTACAAACAAGGGTTCAGCCGAACGGATTGGATTACTGACCGGATTACGTACTATCTCCCGGTTTTCGGTTTCAGCCGGTTTTTCTGAAACGACAGCTTCTTTTTGATCTGATAAAACCTGCCCGGATACTTTACCGGATTGCGCCTGTTCCGTGCCGGCTTTTTCAGCGATCGTAACCGGAGTCACGTCCCCTTTCTGAACAAGGGGATCTGCTCCTTCCCGGGGTGATACATCGGACATCGGATTCGGATTCACTCCGCCCTCCTGACGCAGAGCCTCACTCAACGCCGGAGATGAGGAACTCTCCTGATGCAACGGTGCTGCCGCCTGGCTGAGAGCCCCTGATCTCCCGCGGGACAGTGTTTCACTCTTGATTTTTACCGGGCTCTCCATCTCTTCACGTACCACATGATGAGCTGTTTGCTTAAGCGAGGAGGTCACTGGCTCCTTTTGAACTGTTGCTTCATATAAAAACCCGGATGCGTGAACGGCCGGAGGCCGATCCAATCCGTCTGCAGCAATAGAATCAGTTTCCGGCCGGCCCGATCCGCTAATTGGAGCTGAACTGCCTTGCGTACCATCGGAATGTTTAAAAATCTCTGTCTTGTTACCCGAATCGGAAAGTATCTGATTCAGCAAGGACCCGCCGGTTAAAGGTCTGTTATCTTCAAATCCGGCGTTCCTTGTCTGTTTTTCTCCTCTCTCGCCAACAGTTTCATCTTCACTACCAGTTGCCAAATCCATTTTGGCAACTTCTGTATAAATCGTTTCAATACCCGGATCACTATCTCCCGGATCGTTCAGATTCTCAGGGCTCGCATTTTTTACCGTTGACAAACGAGTAATCTGTCCGCTTTCGCTCTCTGATTTTTCACTTGAAATCACACCGGCTTTCAGCTCTTCATTCAGCAGCGGAATCTGACTCTCATTTTTCCCCATATCAGCACCCTCTGACGGAACCCCTCTCTCTCCCTCAGTAACAGGGTCCCTCCCCGGTGCGGCAGCTGCGACACTTTCATTTTCAGATACGAATGCTTCTTTCTGGTTCAACAAGGCTTCGCCGGACGGAAGTTCTCTCCTCCCGGACCCGGCCTGCCTTGTTGCTTTTTTATCTCTCTCACCTTCTGTGGTTTGGTTGCTGCTCTCTTTTGAAACCTCTCCTGATGCTGCCTCACTTTGTGCAGCTGTGCTCTCTTGTCTTTTTCCTGTCTCCCCTCTTGTCGAATCCTCCGAAACAAGCCCCCCCAGGCCTGCTCGAAGAGATTTATCACTAACGTTCGTTGATTCACTCTCCTTGCTTTGTTTTTCTCCCAATGAAAACTCGAGGGATTTCAGAATACTCTGAAAGTTTCCTCCCGGCACCGACTGACTCCTGCCTTCCGCAACGGTCTGATTTGACCCCGTAACGGCTCCGTTTTCCCGGGATGTGTTATGTATCAGATTTACTATCATAGCATGATGGATTCCATGAGCAGAGCTGCCCGGTCGGGGTTGAGCGATCTGAGAAGCTTCTCTCTCTGAATATTTCCCGCATTTCTGTAGAGCCGAACCAACTGATCATTGTTCATTTTCACCAGTATCGGAGAGAGTTCATCCTCATCAAGATTCAGCAGACTTTTAACTCTGTCGGCAAAAGGCTCCTGCTCTTCCTCTATCACCTCAGCGACTGTTTCCATGGCTACTCTTTCCGGTTGCTGTTCTGCAACTGGCCCGGATTCATCTGAAGGCTGTTCTTCTCTCTGCTGAGCGGGCAGTTCTGAAAGATGGGTCATTTTCTCTTCTGCAATTTCATCCAGTTCCGCTATCATATGCTCGAGCTGCTCTTTTTCGGCCCTCAATATATCGATTGAATTTCGGAGTGACTGCTGTTCCCTCATCAGAAGATCGAGCTGCACCGTAAGAAAGTCGTAATTTCGGGAGGTGATATGGGTATCTGTCTGAGTACCGAAACCCTCTTCGGCTGCCGACTGCTCCCGGATCTCTTCCATCTTTTCCTCATTCAGCATCGGATAGAGGAAAAAGAAGATCCCGAGTGTGACGACAAACGGCACAATCAGCATGGCTCCAAATATGATCTTCTTCTTATCCATCGATTATCGGCTGTATAGCTGAACTGCGATTTCATCCATGCTGTTTTGCTCGGATCTGGAAAGCTTCTGTGAGAAGATGCTGAATTCAAACTCTTTCGCTTTTTCCATGATATGCTTCTCTTTATGAGCTTTCTCCAGCTTCACCTGTTCGCTCTGGACTTTCTTTTCGGCGTTGTTTTCCTTCTGGCTCAACTGATGAATCTGCTGATTCGCTTCCTGAATATGACACCCGAAACGTTTCATCGTATGGATCGAAACAACTTGTTCATATTCATTTTTTTGGAGGTAACTGTTGAGCTTGTGATTGACTTCAGATCGAATCTGTTCAATTTTCTTTTTGTTCTGAAGTTCCTGTGCAAGTCTCTGCTTCTGGAATGTCTCCTGATGCTCGCGAACTTTTAAGACTGAATTAAGAGAAAAATTGAATTTCATATATCCGGTACCAAATGGTTATTGAATGATTTTCTTAAGCGCTCCCCAGAGATCTTCACTGAAGTCGGCTTCTCTTAGATCTTGTATCAAAAATGATTCCAACTCCGGATTTTTTTTCACAGCATCATCAATTTTCGGATTGGATCCCTTAACATAGGCGCCGATATTGATCAGGTCTTCAGCTTCTCTGTACACAGCAATGAGTTCTCTGGCTTTCATCGACACGGCACGCTCTTCTTCACTGATAATTTTAGGCATAACCCTCGAAATACTCTCCAGCACATCAATTGCCGGATAGTGATTTTTATGCGCCAGGCGCCTTGAAAGCACGATATGGCCATCCAGGATAGAGCGCACGGCATCTGCAATGGGTTCATTCATATCATCACTGTCCACAAGCACCGTATAGAGGCCTGTGATGCTTCCATTGCCAGTTTTACCGGCTCTTTCGAGCAGTTTGGGCAGCAGTGCGAACACACTCGGCGTGTACCCTTTTGTTGTGGGAGGCTCGCCGGAAGCCAGTCCGATTTCCCTTTGAGCCATTGCCACACGGGTCACGGAGTCCATCATGAGAAGGACATTTTTTCCTTTATCACGGAAATATTCTGCAATGGCTGTAGCGGTGAAGGCACCTTTCACCCGGCTCATGGCAGCCTGATCGGATGTAACCGCAACAACCACAGATTTAGCCAGTCCCTCCTCTCCAAGAGTATCCTCAATAAACTCCTGCACTTCCCTGCCTCTTTCACCCACCAGGGCAATCACATTCACATCCGCATCAGAGTGCTGCGCAATCATGCTCAGAAGCACACTTTTGCCTACACCTGAACCTGCAAACAGACCCAGTCTCTGTCCCACCCCGATCGTGTTCAGTGCGTCAATCGCGCGGATACCGGTCTTCATTACCCGGTTGATCTGATTCCGGCTCAGCGGTGCAGGTGGATCACTATACACCGGGACCTGCTCATTTGCCATCACCGGACCCAGTTTATCGATCGGTTGCCCGTTTTCGTCGATTACCCTTCCAAGCATCTCGAATCCTGCCTGGATATTCAAAGAGTGTCCCAGGTTTTCGACCAGACATCCCGCCTTCATTCCTTCCGTGCGGCTATAGGGCATCAGTAGTGTATATCCATCCCTGAGGCCTACAGCCTCTGCCATGACCTTCTTACCGGTGATAGTATGAATCTCATAGAGTTCACCCACGGATGCCTCCAAACCGGTACACTCCACAATGGTTCCCACAACAGAGGACACTTTGCCGTAATATTTCAGCCGCAGGGATTCAGCAATAGCTTCTGCCTTGATTTGAGAAAGTGAATCTGATATGGCAGGATGGGAATTCATTTCCAGGACGGAATATTCAGCCGTTCCCTGAAATCACGCAGGATCTGCCTGAACTGCTGAACAATTTTTCCTCTCTCTGTTTCAAATACAAACTCGCCGGGATTACACTCCTTTGAAGGGCGAATCTGGAACTTCAGTTCAGGTTGCTGTTTTTCAACCAGCTCTTTCACAAACTCGAAATCGGACTGACTGACAAGCAGCGATGGGCGGGCTGTCTGATCTGCTTTATGGATCAGCTCTTCAAGTTCTCTCTCCATCCGTTTTCGGATGTCAGGGTTTTCGACCGGAAGTTCCAGAATTTTCTCCGAGAGGAAAAAGACGGTATCCAGCAGACCGGGAGTGAGACTCTCCTGTCTTTCCGAAAATTCCCTGTGCGCTTCCGAGATCATGCATTCAAGGAATGAAAAACGGCTGTTCATCTCTGTCAGGGCTTCCTGCCGGCCTTCTTTCCTCCCTTGCTCCACCCCTTTCAGGTATGATGTTTCGGATTCTCTCTTCAGCTTTACCGCCCATTCTGCCTCCTTCTTCTGCAGAATGTCGCGAATCTCTTTCTCGTACTTCTCACTGATTCTGCTCTCGCTATCGGTGTCATGATCCTCAAAGATCATCTGATAGTTCAGTTTTGTACTCTCCTGCTCACGGCTCAGGGCGCTCCCGGTATGTCTGACTTTGTAAAGACTCATAAAACATCCTATTCCACAACTTCTTCTTCATCCATCTTACGGGTAGTAATCTGGCCCTCTTCTTCGAGCTCCTTGATTTTTCGGATAATTCTCTGCTGCGCTTCTTTCACATCCTTCAATGGCACAGGTCCGAGCGCCTCCATATCCTCCTGGAGCATACTGGATGCGCGGGCCGACATGTTGCTGAGGAATTTGTCTGAGAGTTCCGGTACCACTCCCTTGAGGCCCATAACCAGATCGGTTTTTTCCATCTCGTTGATGATGAGCTGCACCGTTTTGTCGTTGAAGTGAATGATATCCTCGAAGAGGAACATCTGCTCTTTGATGTCGGCGGCCATCTGCGGATCGATCTCCTGAATACGATCCAGCACGTTCCTTTCAACCGCAATATCTGCCTCATTAAGAATCTGAGCCACTGTCGCCGTTCCGCTCTTCACTCTGTCTCCCATCGTATCGAGTCCGCCCATATGCTCTTTGATTACCTCTTCTATCTCCTGTATCACCTCTGCGGAGATTTTGTCCATAGAAGCCAGTCTGAAGAGAATTTCGCCCTGCATCTCTTCCGGCAGATAGGTTAAGATTTCGGCAGACTTATCGGTATGAAGCTGTGAAAAAATCAGCGCGGCTACCTGAGGCTGTTCATTCTGTATAAAATTTGCTATCTGAATAATTTTTGTCTCCTGAAATTCATCAAACACCGTGGTACCCGACTGCGCCTTCAGCTTTTTCATGAGCTGTTCTGAATTCCCCCCTACCTGGGCCAGTATTTGCTGTGCGTAATCCACACCGCCTTCCAGGATATACCGTTTCGCCTCCATCATCTGATAAAACTCTTTCAGAATGGCATCCACCACTTCGGGTTTTACATTGCGCATGCCGGCAATCTCGAGAGTGATCTTCTCCATCTCAGCCTCGTTCAGTGATTTCAGCATCTCTGAGGCGGTCTTGGCTCCCACTGTGATCACAAAGACCGCCGCCTTCTGTACTCCTGTCAGCTCACCCACATCCGATATGATCCCTTGCTTTTTTTTCACTGCAGCTGCCATGTTACCCCTCTCCTTCGTTTGAAATGATTGCACGCACTACCTGAGCTGCCTCTATAGGTTTGAGCTCCACGAAATCCTTGATCTCTTCAATTACATAAGCTTTTTGCTCGAGCTGCTTTTTAGCCTTACCGCTCAGTTTTTTGTCGATAAAATCTTCATATTCCTCTTCGGTCATGTCTTCAGGTTTCTCTGATGAAACCACAGGAACTGATCCGGTTGTAAGCGTTCCTTTTACGTTTCCATTTACTGAAGCAGAAACCATGAAGGGTGATTCTCCAAGATCCATGCGCTTACGGATGCTCATGATCAGCCCAATAATTACAAGGAATGTGACCAGAATGATAGACCAGCGGATAATCTCGTTCCAGGGCGTCATCTGCACACCGTAAATACCCATCCCGGTATCTGTGAACGGATCGTAGAACTGTATCTGTGTAATCGTCAGCTCATCCCCCCGGGCTGGCTGGATTCCAAGTGCCACACGAACCACTTCCCTGAACTCGTTAACTTCTTCTGCGCTGTAGGGCTCATAGACCAGTATCGGTTCACCATTTTCATCCTGCTGTATCAGCTGCTTGTGGTTGAGCAGAACCGAGGCGGATATACGGCTGATCTCTCCGTGTGATTTTTCAAAGATTTCTCTCGTTTTATTCACCTCGTAATTTCGGGTCTGCACGTTCGACTCATTCTGCCAATCGGAAATAACTGAGGTCTGGCCTCTCTGATCCACCGGAGTAAACTCATCGATCGGTACCTGCTGCGACGACTGATCCGTGGTCGTTTCAGTCCTTCTCTCCTCCGACATGATGGTTCGGCTGTCCGGGTCTATCAGATCAGATTCTCTCACAAGCCGGTCAAAATCGTGCTCTACGGAGACTCTGAGCAGACTGTTACCCGGACCCAGTGCCCTGTCGAGCATTGTCTGGGCTCGTTCGGTAAGATACGATTCCATACTCTGCCTCAACTGCATCTGCATATTGCCTGAAGCCACAGCTGAGCCAGCCTGAATACCGTCTGTCAGGCGATTGCCAGCCTGATCCAGCACAACCACGGCATCTGCTGAGAGTCCCTCCACACTCCCCGCAATGAGAGAGGTAATTCCTTCCACCTGTTCCTGCCTTAGCCGCTGCCCTGATTTCAGACTCAATATCACAGAAGCGGAGGCCTGAACGGTAGACTGCTGAAAAGGTGAGCGCTCGGGAAGCACAAGGTGAATTCTTGAAAACTCTACCTGATTCAGACTGTTGATCGAACGGGCCAGTTCACCCTCCAACGCTCTCTTTTTATTTATTTGCTGCATGAAATCGGTCATGCCCAGTGAATTCTCATCAAACAACTCATACCCTTTTACATCCGATTGAACCAGACCGACAGAGGCTAACTGCATTCTCAGCTCATGCACTCTCGACCCCGGCACAAAAATGGCTCTGCCGTTGTTTTCAATTTTATAGGGAACACCCCGTTCATCCAGTTCCTCAACAATCACCTGAGCGGTCTCCGGATTGAGAGAACCGAACAGCATCGTATAGTCTGGTTTCAGTGCCCAGTAAAAGAGGGATCCCATAAATATTAGAATTGCCGCAATCAACCCGACAAACATCGTGCGCTGGGCTGAACTTAAAGGGCCGAAAAATTCTGTGAAAACTTGTGCTAGATTCGCCATTTATACTGCCTCAGATTTGCATTCTGCTGATTTCGTGATAGGTCTCTATGGCTTTGTTTCGGATTTCAACCATCATCTGAAAACTGATCTGTGCCCGCTGCATGGAGATCATCACATCATGCACATTCTCCGATTTTCCACTTACAAAATCCTGAATTTTCTGTTCGGACTCTTTCATCGTCGTATCCACATCCCCTACCGCTTTCGTCAGCATCTCGGTAAACGTTTCTCCCCCCGCACCGATGGCTGGCATCCTTTGGGGACCGAGACCATTCATCGATTCTCTGCCGGCGTCGAGGCTCAGAGGCCTCTGCTGCTGCTGGGGCTCACGGGCCTGTAATAAGGAGTTTAGGTCAACTGGATTTAGCATAATACTCTCTTCAATAGTTGTTTAAGCCATTCTGTCTATGTTCAGCCCCCGGCTGAAGAAACTGCTCTTCTGTGTATCTCCCTGCATGGAATAGGTGGAAATCGGTTTTGTTTGGGAGAATTTTTTCTGAATCATGTCTGATTCATCCGTTGTGAGTGCAGGCGGCGAGGGAGCCTGAGCTGCTTTTCTCAATGCACTGTTTTGAGTGATTCGTTCTAATTGCTGATGCTGGATTGATTCAATTGCCATAGGTTCAGATATCCATTGATCGTTTTATAATTTCTTTTTCAGCTTCAATAGCGCTCAGATTGGCCTCATACAGACGGGTAGCCGTCACCATCTGTGTCATCTCCCGTATCATATCGATGTCGGGATAACGTACCATGCCATTTTCGTCGGCATCCGGGTGATTCGGATCAAATTCCATCCGGAAATTGTCGCTTTCAACAACCTTGAACTGCGGACCCAACCCCGACCTGCCCTCTCCACTGCCTCCAATTCGATTGGAACCGGGTCTGTTGAGATTATTCACACTTTCAAGCAGCAGTTTTCCAAAATTTTCTCTGGCAGGCCCTTTTGTTTCTACTGCCTGCGGCCGATAAATCTTGTCAGACCCCGCCGGAGCCGATGTCCCGGCATTGGCAATATTACGTGAAGCAGCCGAAATTTTTTCGCGCTGCACGGCAAGACCCTGTGCGGATGTCTGAAAAGCAGTAAAAATTCGGTCGGGTAACATATCTGTCTAACTCTCCGTTGTTTTATCTGTTTATTCCTGTAATCCCGTTTTTGAGAAGCTCAAAATGCATTCTCAGTGATCTGGTAACCAGATTCACACGGATCTGAGTATCGGATTGCTCTATCAGCTGATCTTCAAGGATAAGTTCATCATCCGTTTCAACAATCCTTGGGGTGATACCGGTGGCACGCGACATTTTCCCGGCTTCCTGAACTCTTCTGAGCTCATCTTCAAATTTCACTTCCTTCTTTTTGTAGCCGGGGGTGTCGATATTTGCAATATTGGCTGCAGTCACCCTCTGCCGCAATGAATAGGTATCCATCGCACGGGCGAGTAACTGACTGTGATTGCTGTCTATGAATTTCATGGGTTGCGTATTTTTACTTACCACACTCTTACACTTCATAACAACTAAAAGCAAGAGTTATGCCATCCCTGCTGAAGAACGGAATCTCACGATCCAACTCACCTGGCGAATCCCGGAAGCCGGCGGAAGCGGAAGCTTTTCGCAGAATTGACCGTTTCGGTGGCAAATTTTTCCACCAGACAAAAATCAGCTGAAAGTGGATTAAGGAAATTTAAAATCTGCTGATAATTCCATCTGAAACAGCAACGAACAGGGAGAACCCTTCGGGTTACAAACGGGTCACAAACCAATCAATCAGCCGATTCAACATGTTGCAAATGACTACATTTATTGACAAAAGAGAGGTTTTTGACACAGAAACCCATGTCGGGAATGAACTTTTGAATACACTGGGGCTGATCATTTCAGATGTTCCGGATCCGATTTTTATTGCCGAAAAGCGTTCCGGAACCGTAGTTCTGGTAAATGAGTTCGCATTGGAAAGACTATTCGGACTCGACCCGGTAGGTCTGCAGTTACATGATGTGCTGGGACGAGATCTGCCGCCTGGAAACCGGTCCAGTATCTATTTTTCCAATCGGTGGTACACTCTGGACATCCGCTCTTTTACCCTGAACAAAAAGAGCTATCTGAAGATCCGGTTAAAAGAAAAAGCAGGCCTTCTCGGTGCTGAATCGCTGAAATCCATGCAGAATATGATCTCTGTACTGCTTCACAGATTCCGTTCGCCTCTCACCGGAATGATGGGTTTCGTTGACATTCTCACTCTTGATCACCGTAACACCCGGAGTGAAAAACATCTGAGCAATCTGGAAAACGGTATCGATTATCTCTACGAGATGCTCGACGAACTGGAGTACTTCCTCAATCTCGACTCTCTTTCACGCACATCGGATTTTGATCCGGCTGAACTGGTTGATGAAATACTGAACAGTTTTCACGGGCAGGATAAAGATCGGGTTAAGATTCTGAATCAGGATCATCAGACTCTCAGCTCCTGTAAAATCAAGGTGGGTAAAATTCTCTCCCTTCTTATCGATAACGCAATCCGGCATTCCGGAAATCACCCGGATATCACAGTTTCCGTAGATTCTTCCTCTTCTGTACATATCACCAACCACGGTTATTCCATTTCAGAAGAGGATAAAGAGTGGATTTTTCAGCCTTTCACTACCACCGCGGCCGACCGAATGGGAAACGGGCTCACAATCGCACAGATCCTTTCGGCTAACATTGGGGCTTCCATCGACTTAAAAACGGATGAGAAATCAACCACTTTTATCCTGATGCTGCCACCCAATAAGAAAGGGCCAAATGTCAACTGATCCGGTATTCCCTGCCCTTTCAGTTGCCGTGCTGCATCACAAATCAGGATGTGCGGAATTGTCTCTTTCTTTTCAGCATAACAAACTGCACGATTTCAGATTTTTTTATAAACGCCGCGCTTCAGTTTTCTGAGTTTGTTTTTATCTACCAGATCAGAAAGATAGCGGTTCGCCGTGCGCTCGGGAATCGACAGATAGGTCGCCACCTCCACCGCATCCGGTGTATCAAATAGAGCAGGCAGCGTTCCGTAGAAACGGTTAAACCGGTCTCCCCTGTAGTTTTGCTTTCGCATGGCAGGAAGATTCTGATACATCCGGATCGCATGCTTCATAAACGTATCCGTCAGCCACAATGCGGCCACCACGTCGGTGTCCCTCGGTGTCAGAACCTCAGATGAACGCAGATCAATCTGCCCCTCAAGGTGTGTTCTCAATACAGTAAAGATGGAGATCAGTTTCATCGTATTCGCAACTGCCCTTTCATTGGCGATCTGCAGATTCTGAGTAAGGTCCAGCTCATCGATCAGCCTCATTTTTTCAGCAAATGTTTCGTCGATCATCTCCCACTGTTCGCCGGATGGCTCAATCTGAATCGGCCCGGTTCTCCCGGAAAGGGTCTCATAGAGCAGAAATAGTTTCCCGGATAGCGAATGGATGGAATCATTCAGCTTTCGGGATGAACGGGTAGGGCGATAACTTTGCCACTCATCACCGCTCTCATAAAGATAGAATGAATAATGGGTAAGATGTTCCTCTCCAAGATGCTCAACCAGGGTTTTGATCTCCTGCAGCGTACCATTCAGTGATACAGAAACTGAGGGGATCACAATGCGGGTCTGATCATTTTCAAGTGTAAGGGAGAGCGGCTGGCGTGTACTGCTCTTTTCAATCAGGTCGGCGTAAAAAGTAATATCAAACGAGGCCGTTTTTACGGCAACATTCATATACTCTTCAAAAATCATTGCTGTTCCGCCATTCTGAAAGAGTTCTTTCTGAATTCGTTTGGGATGGGTTTTCAGGGATACCTGCGGTTGCACCAGAGACGGGACACTCTTATCCGCAACATGACTTCTGAGCACTTCTGCAAGATCTGCTGCACGTCTTGCATCCCGGTCTGTTCTGGCGCCCGATTTTACCACATAACTGATATAATCCGTTCGATAGAGCCCCTCAGAAAGTTCAGAGATTACGTTTTTAATGTGGAAAGCCAGTACCGGCAATGCCATAACCAAAAAGGTATCACGGGATCGTTTATCCTCAATAAGATCGCAGCAGTCCCGAAGATCATCCGGCAGATACTCAAATACTTCGTCGGGTATTTCAGGGGTGTTTGAAATGTGCTCAGGTAATTCGGCTTTCAGACCGAACATAACTCTCAGGTCATTGATTTCATCCTGAACTGCCTTGAAATTGGTTAAAAGAACGGACGTATTCACAGAACTGATATTACCCGAACCAAGCTCCATTTGATGCGCGGTGTAGCGCCCCTGAAGATTCTCCCGAATCTGTCTCTTCTGCTCTTCCCAGAAGCAGATCTCCTGCAGATTCCCCAAAGTGCTTTCCGTAAGGCGTCCGTTTTTTAAGATCTGGATTCCCGTTTTATACCACACATCTACGGCATAGTCAGACAAATGCTCCGGTGGTTTAGGCAGATCCGACAGTATCTCTTCACTCATCTTTATCCTGAAAACTATGATTATCTGATCTCAATGAATCCACTCCCTTATTACAGCCAGAAAAAGTATAATGCATTCTTTGATAATTTCTTAATGCAAATTAATGAGTTCTCATCCATTAAAAAATTGTAAAAGGGACTTCTTTCCGGCCCAATATCACCCTCTGCCATATCCTGAAAGTGGCAATTCATCTCTTCGCACTGTACATTTCAATTATCAACTGACTTAATCCGCCCTCATGAACTCAACTATTTTACCACTTTCCGTGCTCTTTTTGATTACAATCATCGCTTCCTGTGCCACAGCAAACGATCCCGATCAGGAGGAGTGGATTGACCTTTTTAACGGTGAAAACTTTGAAGGGTGGGATATAAAAATTGCAGGTTATGAACTGAATGAAAACGTTTATAATACATTTCGGGTTGAAGACGGGCTGCTAAAAGTTCGCTACAATGAGTACGATCGGTTCAACGGTGAATTTGGTCACATTTTCTTCAACACACCCTATTCCCACTACAGGTTAAAGGTGGAATACCGTTTTTACGGAGAGCAAACCGAAGGCGGGCCCGGCTGGGCTTTCATGAATAACGGAATTATGTTTCATTCCCAATCAGCCGGGAGTATGGATCTGGATCAGGATTTTCCGGTTTCCATTGAGTTTCAGCTGCTGGGTTCGGACGGAACCGGAGAGCGGCCCAACGGGAGTATCTGCACACCCGGCACACAAGTGGTTGTGGATGGGGTACTGAGAACAGAGCACTGCATCTCCTCCGGCGGACCCACCCATCCGGGTTATGAGTGGGTCACTGCTGAACTCGTTGCCCTGGGCGACTCACTGCTGATTCACAAATTAAACGGTGAAACGGTAATGGAGTACAGCGCCACACAGCTCGCTGATGGTACTCCACTCTCAGGGGGCTATATTGCACTTCAGGCAGAAAGCCATCCAACAACATTTCGGTCGGTGAGGCTGCTGAACCTGAAGGGATGTATGGATCCAGATGCAGTTAACTACAAGAGTTACTATGTAGAACATGAAATGAACAGCTGCGAATACCCCTGAAACAATTCAGTATTCGTAAATATAGAGCCGGTCTTCTTCATCATTCACCAGATAGATTCTGCGGCGTTCCGGATCCACAGCAATCCCTTCAAATTTTGTGCGATCGAGATTATAAACGGTTTGAGGTTCCAGATTCATGTTGGTGACTACGATTTTTGCTGATTCATCACTTACCATCCAGAACTCCTGATTCACCTGATCATAAAACAGGCCGGAAAGATCATCCAAATGAAACGGGCGCCCGAACTGAACAGCTGCTCTTCGTACAACTCTCTGATTCCTGTCCAGCTCAATAAATTCCCGGGGTAATTTTTCATTCAGAATGTAGAGATGGCCATTTTCAGGGTTGATGGCGATACCCTCAGGGCCATCATTTTCATTTGGCGCATTCACAGGGATCTGAACGCGCTGAAGAACCTGCCCCGTGATATCGAGCTGTACGGCCTGCCGCAGCCTCTCCTCCAAAACCCACAGGGTTCCGTCAGTCGGGTTCATGGTAATTCCCTCCATATCATCACCCCGATAGGAGAGTGCACCCAGTATCTCTCCCCGAAAACTGATGCTGTACACACTGCCTCCCTGCATATCACTGACGGTCCAAAGAAACTGACCGGACATATCCATGGTGAGTCCTGAGGGATCCTCAACGGAAAGTGCATAGGATGCTAAAAAAGTGAGCTCACCCACATGGCTTTCACTCTCCCTGGAACAGGAAATCAATCCTGTTGCCAGGATAATTAACAAATATGAAGTTCTTTTTTGCAGGGTGTTTTCTACTAATTACCGGTTCATTAAGGGAAAGGTACATCTCTCAGAAGTGAAAACCCACCTGGAATTCAGCATGCAACTGATCTCTCGAACCACTCGAAAGTATCAGTTTAACGGGACCAATTAATGACAAAGTGCCTATACTCATCGAGATACCGTAATCGGGCGTTTCACTCAGCACATTAAGATTATAATTCTCTGTAAAACGGCCTCCGTAACCATCTATTCCAAAAAACCACCGGCTGATCGGCTCAACCTGTATCCCGGCCGAAACAAACTGAAGATTTCGGGATGAGAGCTCGTATCTCTCAGCACTGCCAAATCGGATATATCCATACATAGGTTCATAACGGTTTGCAGACTTCCAGTAACTCCATGGAAGTTCCTTTCCGGTCGAGTAACTTGTCCACAGTGAATATCTTAACGTCAGATATGGAAGCGGGGCATAATTATCCTGATAATAAAAAGAGAACGAACTGAACTGAATCGGACTCAGAAACGCGGGATCACTGTAGTATCCTTCAAAAACAATCCGGTTTCCGCGGGTTGTGAATGAGACCCGGTCGAGATTATCCCTGAAAAACCGGAGAAAAAGCGCGTGATGATCTCTGTCGGAAGAGCGGATCAGCTCAGGGTTGATTTTACTGTTGTGATTAAGATGCTCTCTTCTGATGCCAGCTGAAAACAGGTTATGTGAACTGAAATAGTTCCCCCAGGAAAGCTCACCTCTCAGTGTCTCCACATCGTGCCGTGAAACTCTTTCCGACCCGTCGAACCATTCCACCTCTTCATTCAGAAAGGTGATTGAGGAGAGAACAGCAAATCTTGATCCAAATGCACTGAAAAGACTCTGTTCTGCCCTGAATTGGAGTTTCTGACCCAGTCTTGCCTCCAGGCGGGTTACAGACCCCGTTCGGAATAAATTTTGTAAACCCGCGGTAAGAAGCAGTGATGCCTGTGTGTCATTTTCATAGCGGATTCCGACACCGAAGCTATCCTGAAGGTTTTCAAGGACCCTGATTCGCAAAATGTATTCCTCCCTGTCCTTTTCTATCCGATAAAAAATATTCCGGATGTACTGAGAACTGTATAGCTGTCCGATTCTTTCTTCAATCAGATCCGGATGAATAAGGCTGCCGGGTGTAAACCCAAGCAGGTTTCGGATCTGCTGATCTTCCAGGAGGGTATTCCCCTCAATAACAATCTGGCTGAATGGCAGGGGTTGCGGAGTGATATACTCTCTCTGCTCTGAAGAAGGATTTCCCTGCCTGGCCGCAAGTTTTCGAAACAGCTCCATCTGTGATTCGCCGGTTCGCCTTCCAAGTTCCAGGATTTCAGCAGCTTTATCAAAATCTCCGGACGAGAACTCACCAAGTCCTTCCACGTAGAAATACTCGTTCGCCAGTGTGGCCTGATAATTTGTGTTGTCAATGATCCGAAAATGAAGAGCCTGATTCATGACTGAGGTGAGCGAACCGAGGTGCTCCCTGGACTCCAGCCTGGAACCAACATCCACAGCAATCGTGAAATTGGCTCCCATCGCATAAGCATCCTCAACCGGAAGATTTCGGATCATCCCGCCATCTACATAGATATCACCATCGATCTCCACAGGAGTAAAGACAGAAGGAATGGACATGCTCGCCCTGAGGGCATCGGGAAGGTATCCGGATCGAAACACTTTAGCCTCACCGGTTTCGAGATCGGTACCGATTGCCGCAAAAGGTATTTTAAAATCATCAAATTGATGAATCCCCGCAACAGGCCAGGAAAGCCGCGATAGAAGCGTATAGATACTCTGTCCGGTAATTACCCCCTGAGGCAGCGCTATTCTGCCACGACTGAGAGGAAAGGTGACTACGGTTCGCTCATCAATTACTTTCTCATAATTGGTAATAAAACGGCGGTCTCTTCGGTCGCGAAACAGATCCGTAAAATCATCTGCAAGAACAATTTCAGCAAGCTGTTCCGTACTGTATCCAATTGCATACAGACCGCCAACCAGGCTCCCCATACTGGTTCCGGTGATGTAATCAATCCTCAGGCCGGCCCGTTCAATCGCCTCCAGTACCCCGATATGTGCAATACCTTTGGCGCCTCCGCCCGACAAGACCAATCCTACACGCAGGGGTTCTTCAACATCCGGAACCTGCTGATTATTCTGCCCGATTCCACTCTCAGCATAACCAAACAAAAACAGAATCAGCAATAAAAGACAAATTTTGCAATATCGTTTTTTCATTCATCCCTCACATTGATAATTGACAGGGGAATTTAAAAAAACTGTTCTTTTGCCAACATCTTCCTTGTACAAAATCCCTGGTTTTTAAAGCCCCCCATGTTAATAACTAATAATTTTCTGATTTGACTCCTTGAGCTGATTTGACCATTGTTCCATAGAACCAGACAAAACTTGTCCGGTTAAGCCGATATGTAGTATACGTGCTAATTCCGTGCCCGATTTAGTTGTAGTAAATCCCACTTGTTGCCATAAAGATCCTGAAAAACTACAACCGTACCATATTCCTCTACCCGGGGTTCTTCGTTGAACACCACACCATTTGATTTAAAAAGCTCATAGTCGCGCCAGAAATCATTGGTTTGCAGAAACAAGAATACACGTCCACCGGTCTGTTGACCTATAATTGCTCTCTGTTCATCAGAACTGGCCTGTGCAAGTAAAAGTGTAGTGCCAACTGAATTTGGCGGAGACACCCGCACCCAACGTTTCCCACCACCTAAATCGGTATCCTCTGCCAGAGTGAACTGTAGCTTTTTCGTATAAAAATCGATGGCATCGTCATAATTTTCCACGACTATGGTTACAGAACTTATTTGCTGTTGTACTGACTCAGGCATAGTAATTTCCAAAATTTAAAATAGCTCGCTGCGAACAGATCAGAATCAGTAATAAATATACAACGATATTCATTTCCTCATAATCTCTTAACTCTTGTTCAATACATTCTCTAAAGTAGTCTTTCCGGTTGCAGCCAAATCCTGATTTGCAATCGGCTTGAGACCGTGAATTCACTAAAAAACACTCTGATTGGCTAAGGATATAAGTTCACGTACCTGAAACCAAATAAAAACAAAAACAACAGATGAACAGGTAAAACTATACAATGAACGTACAGAATCACGTTTATTCACTTTTTCTCTTTTTACTGCTGAGCCTGCTACTCGCATCCTGCAGTTCTGAGTCTCAGCGCAGGGAACTAACCCCTTTTGAACAGGAACATGGAGTGGGTCCTGTAACTGAAACGGTACAGCTTGGTGAACCAGACCCCCTGCTTGCAGAGAGAGGTGCTCAGCTTTTTAGTACTTACTGCATGATGTGTCACGGCCCGGGAATGAGCCGCATTGCACCGGAACTGGATCATCTGCTGGGCAGGCGGAGTGCAGAATATACCATGAATATGATTCTCAATCCGGTCGGAATGAGCAGAAGACACCCCTCAAGAACTCAAAACCAGCAGGGGTATTTCACTTCAATGCCCTATCAGCAACTCAAGGTTGAGGATGCCAGGGCTCTGGTGGAATATTTCCGCATGAACCCTGTGCTTTTCGCAGGGGATTAAAAATATCACAAATTGCTGAACAGAGTTTCCAGTCTCTCCTTTTGCTGCAGCGTCAGCTCCCTCAGCGAATCCAGATTCTCTCCCGGATAGGCCTCACCATCCGCTATTTCAAGACAGAGATCCATGCCCTGATCAAGATTTTTTTTCATTCTGAGCAGTTTTTTCATTTCGGGAGCGTCCGAATCGAGCTGTCCCATCATTTCTTCCAGGTAATCCACATACATCATGCACTCCTTCGCAAACATGTGCGGCCGCTCTTTCGGTACGAGCGATTCCCCCCTTCCATAAATGTGATCCACCATCTCCTCAAGTGTGTATGTTCGGTTAAACCAGGCGATATTCGGTCCAGGACACACTTCCTGACGCCCGTAGGAAGGGTTCATAATGCCGAGTTTGATCAGTGCTCCTGCACCCAGATTGGTACACAAACAGCTTTTTTCAAGCACTTTCCCGATCTCCTCACTTTTTTTCTCTCCGGTCTGACCGCTTTCATTGATCTGGCTGATTTTTAAAAGCTGATACTGAGAGGAGGCTGTACAGATCGGATGCTCCGTAAACTCCGTATTGGTTACCAGAAACTTTTTCGGACATTTTGATCCCGGATATCCCTGTTCAATCATTTTTTTGGTGTACACCTCGGCACCTGAACCACGCACGTTATTAAACGGAACACCCAGCGGAGAAACATTACTCAAATAGAGATCCTTCTCTCCCGCTTTTTCCAGCAGTTCCGTGGTCTCATCATCCACACATACCGCTTCTGGTACCAGCAGAAACGGGCTTCCCCATCCCGTCGCATCCATTTCGTACTCTTTGGTGAGGCGTAAAACCTCTCCGTGATTTCCAATTCCACCCTGTACAGTAATGGCCGGTGTAACTTCCGAATCGTCGGCCACGGGATATACCCAGCCCTTCGATTCATAATAGCTGCGAATAAGCGGCTGAAAAGCTGCCGCCAGCTGCTCCTTCTTCTCTTTGAATTCCTTCAGCAGCACCGGCATCAGATGACCGTCTGAGACGAAAGCGTGACCGCCGCAGTTCAGTCCCGACTCAATTCTGAATTCAGCAATTTCCAGTCCCTTTTTCGCAAGAAATTTGCCCTGAATCATGGCCGACCGAAAATCACTCACCTTCAGAATTATTTTCTTTTTCACCACACCGTACTGATCGCGGTAAAAATCCCTGAACTCCTCAAGGTATCCGTAAAGCCTGGGATTGAATCCTGCTGAGAGAACCAGCGATGAGGATAATGTGCTCTTTGCGTAGCCTCTGAGTGCGGCACTGGCATCGCTGTAAGCAGCGCTGAGCGGCTTTCCCTGCCGGTCATTGCGCAGTGCATCTACCTTCGCCATGATGTTTACATCGATAGATCCTGCTCTCATCATGGATGTAAGTAAATCGATCTGGCTTTTCACCTGCCCTGAATTGAAGGAAGCCTTAAGCTGAACATACCCTTTCTTAAGTTCACTGCTGTCCGGTAAAAGTTGAAAATAACGGTCTTTTTCACTGTTTTCGAATAGTGGCAGCTCCTTCATACGGGTAAATTTTTCGGAGACGATTTCAGCCATCAGATCCAGATAGGCTGTGATTCGCCTGGCTCTGCCATCTTCTGCAACCGAAGTAACCGGTTCAAACGGTATCTCATAGAGAGAGCTGTAGTATTCCCGGATTTTTTCGCAAAGGAGATCATCCACCACCGAGACCACCGAGTCGATTCCCAGGTGTGCGATCCGGATCGGACTGTCTATGGAGTGACCGGTTCCCATGACCGGAATGTGGAACTGGTGTATTTGCTGAGTCATAATAAAAATTCAGTTTCAGGATGGCTGCAGAACAATATTGCAGAACTTTAATGATAAAATAGTCTTTATTCCCGATAATGAAAAGTAACAGGTAAAATTGCGTCACAGAGCAGCGTTTCCACTTCTGCCCGGGAGATTATGTTATCGGCTCCAGTTTCGCGGAGAAATGGCGCAGTACAGCAGGAGCCGAAACCATTCGGTATCCTTTCAGCTTTTCCCGCTGCCTGTAGGTATGAATCACCGCTTCGGCAAGATAATCGACATGGCTCTGGGTATAGACTCTTCGCGGTATCGCCAGTCGAACCAGCTCCATCGATGCCGCTTTTTCACTGCCATCGGGTTGCAGGCCAAACATTACACTCCCGATTTCAACCGCTCTCACACCGCCAGTCAGGTAGAGTGCATTCGTCAGGCTCCAGGCCGGATAGTGCAGCGGCGGAATGTGCGGAAGCATCTTTTTGGCATCGATGTAGATTGCATGCCCGCCAGGGGGTTGAACAATGGAGATCCCTGCATCCGCCAGTTTTTCACCGAGATAGGCTGTTGAGCGAATACGATACCTCAAATAGCCTTCATCCAGTGCCTCATACAGCCCGATAGCTACAGCTTCCATATCATACCCTGCCATGCCTCCATAGGTAGGAAATCCTTCCGTCAGAATTGTAAGACTGCGGCATTTTTCAGCCAGCTTTTCATCATTCAGTGCAAGAAATCCACCGATATTTGACATCCCGTCTTTTTTTGCACTCATGGTGCAACCGTCCGCATAACTGAACATCTCGCGGGCGATCTCTATCGGGCTTTTATCGTCATACCCCTCTTCCCGGGTCTTGATGAACCAGCTGTTTTCCGCAAAACGGCAGGCGTCGATGAAAAAGGGAATTCCATACTCCCCTGCAATGGCCGAGACCTCCCGCACATTCTGCATGCTCACAGGCTGACCACCACCGGAATTATTGGTCGTGGTCAGCATAATCACCGGAATTGCGGCAACCCCTCTTTCCTGTATGGCCCTCCTCAATTTTGCCGGATCCATATTACCCTTGAAGGGATGGATCACCTCCGGATCCATCCCTTCATCGATCACCAGATCCAGCGCTTCTGCACCGTTGTTTTCCACATGGGCCCGCGTCGTATCAAAGTGGGTGTTGTTCGGGATGGTCATCCCCGGTTTCGCAATGGTTGAAAACAGAATATTCTCTGCTGCACGTCCCTGATGTGTGGGAATCACATAGCGGAAACCGGTGATATCCTGCACGGCCGACTCAAACCGGCCGAAGGATGATGAGCCGGCGTACGACTCATCGCTTGCGATCATTCCGGCCCACTGTGCGGATGACATCGCGCCGGTGCCGCTGTCGGTAAGCAGGTCAATCAGGACATCGCCGGCTTTCAGCAGAAAGGGGTTGTAGCCCGCTTTACTTAGAAGCTTCTGACGCTCTTCCATGGTTGTAAACCTGATCGGTTCCACAGATCGAATACGGAAGGGTTCAATGATTGTCGCGGGAGTGCATTGTGTCAGTTTCATGTCTTGCTCTGTTTTGAACTGAATTTGTGAAATTACTTCGGCTGAGCCGGATAGATGTTAACTCATGGAAGGTTTTGAATTCCCTTGGTTTTGTACCGGATCGAAGCTGAATTCAATCAAGATCTCAGTACACGAACCATATGCTGAGATTTTAATTTAGCGTCAATGAAGATATCGGCCACAATAAGAGACTGCAAAACCTTTTCCTAAGAAATGTAAGCATTGGGTAAACGAATCAACAGCAAAAGCTTAACAACTATCGCGATCATCAAACCGTTTAAAAATCATATTATACAAACCGGAGCTGAAGATTTGATGTAACAAAAAAAGGTTATTTGATACTAAAATTGCTATTTTTTACTTCCTGAACGAATGCAGTCAGACACTTTTTTGCTGAGATTTCAGAACACTTCCAACCCTGGAAATTCCGGCTTAATTAAGCCTTTAAGGTGTGGAATCAAAACCAATTCAGATACATAACCGCTGAAAGATCACCATAAAAGGTGCTGCCGGAAACAGAAGCCTCTGCCACCAGGAAACAGAATTACATATACTCATGACCAATTCAGATAAAAAACTAATCCGCCGATGGTACTGGGCCGGTGCCACACTCGTTTTTATCATTCTCATTATTGGTGGAATCACCCGCCTGACCGGATCGGGGCTCTCCATGACCGAATGGCAGCCAATCATGGGTGTAATTCCGCCACTCAATGAAGCGCAGTGGGAAGAGGCTTTTGAGCAGTATAAACAGTACCCCGAATATCAGCAGATTAACCGGGGGATGGGTATGGCTGAATTCAAGGTGATTTTTTTCTGGGAATACCTTCACCGTATGGCAGCCAGAACGCTTGGCATCGTTTTTATCGTACCGTTTCTCTGGTTCCTTTCCCGGCGGATTTTTGACAAAAAGCAGTTTCTGAGAGCTGTTTTTCTGATGACACTGGGGATGGGTCAGGCCCTGATGGGCTGGTATATGGTACAGAGCGGCCTGGCGGATATCCCCGCTGTGAGTCACTACCGGCTTGCTGCTCACCTCTCTTTGGCTTTCGTTATTTTTGGAGCCTGTGTTTGGTTTGCCCTTGATCTGCGGCCTTACAAGCACTCCCCCGGCTCTGGCCGAAAGGAACTGATAAAATGGCTCTGGCTCTTTACCCTTTTGCTGGCTGTGCAGATTGTTTGGGGTGCATTTGTTGCCGGACTCAATGCCGGTCACATCTACAACACCTTCCCGAAAATGTTTCAGTACTGGTTTCCGCCTGAACTCTGGATATCGGAGCCACTGCTCATCAATCTCGTGGATAATATTGTGACGGTACAATGGGTCCACAGAGTGGTAGGTACCCTTCTTGCGATCAATGTCCTGGCAATATGGATCCGCTCTTATCAGCTCAAGACCACCATCACCACAAAGATGTGGAGCCTCTCCCTTTTTGCTGTCGTCCTGATTCAGTACACCATTGGCGTCTTTACCCTGATCTATCATGTACCGATATCTCTTGGGGTGATCCATCAGGCTGCAGCGATGATCCTCTTTGGGGTTCTTCTCGGATATCTCCACTTTCTTAAAAAGGCATAGAGAATGGATGCAGCTCCTGCAGGGCTGCGCCTTTGGGTCATAATCTGAATTTCGGGCCTGTATTGAACTGCCCCAGCGGGGCAATATCAATTGCCCGATTCAGAGCAGAAATCTTCTCTCCTGAAAGGGTTGCATCCACCCCAAACCTCCTAAAGCGATGATCCCATTGATTTTTCAAAATAATTATGAGGATATAAAATTAAATTCCTATTTTGGATAAAAGACTCTCATAAACAATAAGGGCTATGTTACTTTCAAAATCATGCGTTTATGGCTTGCGCGCTGCACTCTTTCTCGCCAATCAGGAACATGGGAAATTTATCCCCATCCGGCAAATGAGCGATAAGCTTGAAATCTCTTTTCACTTCCTCACCAAAATTCTTCAGCAGCTAACCGCTGAGGGAATTCTGGAATCATTCAAAGGCCCCAACGGAGGAGTTCGCCTGATCAAACGGGGAGAGCAAATCCCGTTAATTGATGTGGTACTTGCGATCGATGGCTCCGAGTTGCTTACAGAGTGTGCCCTGGGCCTTCCGGGCTGCGGGGTCAAGGAACCATGCCCGCTCCACGATAAATGGGCAGAAGCGAGAGACGGAATCCGATCGATGCTGGAAGAATCCACCCTTACGGAACTGGTGCAGAAAGGCAGAGACGAGAATCTCAGACTCACTTCTGAAAATGGATTTGATATACTCTTTGAGGTAAAAGAAGGAGTTTAGCTGACGTGAACAAACTTCTGACTCAGGCCAAAAAATTTAATGTTTCAGGCCCAAGATACACCTCCTACCCTACTGCTCTGCAGTTTGAGGTAGCGGAAAATGACCCGGCTTTGGGACTCTATCTCGAAGAACGGAAAAAGCGCGCCACTTCGCTCTCATTGTATATTCACATTCCCTTCTGTTTTTCTCTGTGCTGGTATTGCGGGTGCACAAAGGTGATTACAAAAAATCAGGATCGGGGGGATACCTATATCGACTATCTTGAAAAAGAGATGAAGCTTTTGACCGGAACCCTTCATCCCGACTCCATCACAGAACAGATTCATTTTGGCGGCGGAACCCCTACTTTTTTATCTCCCCCCCAGCTCCTGCGGCTTGGGTCTCTTCTGCACCGTTATTTTAATCTGGCCGGGACGCTTGAATTCAGTGTTGAAATTGATCCCAGAAGAGTGAGCACCGAACACATAGACGCGATTGTTGAAATCGGATGCAACCGTGTCTCCCTTGGCATTCAGGACACCAACACTGACGTACAGACAGCTATTCGAAGGGTACAGTCTTTTGAAGAGTCGGCCCGCATCACAGAGATGGCCCGGAATGCGGGTATTGAGAGTGTGAATTTTGACCTGATCTACGGCCTGCCAAAGCAGACTCTGTCAACATTCAAAAAAACACTGGATCAGGTGATTTCGCTGGATCCGGATCGTTTTGCGATCTACAGCTATGCACATATGCCCTCCATCATGCCATCGCAAAAACTGCTGAATGAAGCGGATCTGCCTTCTGTCGAAGAAAAATTATCGATGCTGGTTCATGCGGTGAACACACTACCCGCACGGGGTTACAACTTCATTGGTATGGATCACTTTGCCAAGGAGGCGGATGAACTCAGTATCGCATTGAATAACGGAACACTGCAGCGCAATTTTCAGGGATACAGTACCCGGCCGGAACTGGAAATGATCGGCCTGGGGATGTCTTCCATTTCGCAGGGATGGGATTTTTACACTCAAAATGAGAAGGATCTTTCGCGTTATTACCAGCTTCTCGATGAGGGCACCCTGCCGGTGAAAAAAATCCTGACGCTGAGCGAAGAGGATCTGCTCCGTAGGCGGATCATCATGCAGATTATGTGCAAAGGGGAAATACTTTTTGATGAGTATCCTCTGCATAACGGCCTGCCCTTCTCTGAGCGTTTTTCCGAAGAGCTTGCCTCACTTGCTCCTTTTGAAAAGGAAGGGCTGATACAGCTCTCGGAAAAAGGAGTGAAAATCACACCCGACGGCCGGCTTTTTTTGAGGAATATTGCCATGGTATTTGATGAGTACCTGCAAAAGAAGATCCATCAGAACGCCTATTCCAAAACCATTTGAGTGACCAACCGAAGCCACTACTTCCATTCTGATATCCAGATATTTGATCAGGATGTCCGGCAGCCCTGTTGATGGCAGAAATCACGTGAACCCAACAGACATGAAAGAAACTCTCTTCCCTCTCTCTTACGGGTACCATCGTCTCATCCAAAGTCCATGACTGATCAAGGGGCTTTGGATAATAAGGAATCCTGCACATGATCAGGAATGGAGTAAATTCAAAACCGCATCCTGTTTGCCACACATGATGATTTTTTATTTGCGGCAACAAAGAAATTGGGCAAATGAACAGTTTTTCAATCCCGCTTAATAATTACTGATAAAGATCAGTGCTGTATCCGTTTCAGATGCCATCTTCAGGGCAATCGAACCAAAAGCTCTCTTGCCCGGTCCCCTCTGACCAAGCCCCATAATCACCAGATCGTGTTCAGAAGCCTGTTTTTTAAGCTCTTCCCTGGGGTCGGAACTGATTCGTATCTCAGCGACTGTATTTTCGGGAATGATCCGTTTTGAAAAACGGGAAAGTTTAACGTAATTCTTTTCCTGAACCTCTTTCGGGGTGCCTTCCGGTAAAATCTGAATAAAGTGAAACTCAGGCTGGCACAGCCGCCAGATGCTTGCCGCTACCCGGGCACGAAGAACATCATGGCTTCCAAAACCGGCAACTGGCATAAGTACCCGTTTTACCCCGGCAATTTTCCAGCCGCTGTAGGGCTGGCGGAATACCACCACGTCGCACTTTACCCTGCTCAGCAGCTGTTCCAGGTTTTCGGTGGTTTGCAACTCATCCAGTGAACTTAATCCCAGTAACATACTCCGGCAGCGGTGTACATTTACCACCCGTTCGATCTCTTCCCACGGATAGGGGGAAATAGTGGTTAGGGAGTCGGGTCGCAAACCGGAATCAAAGGAAGCCTGCAGCGCCTGCTGCGTTACCTCACGATTATTTTGCAGCATCCCTTTGAGCTTCTCTTTGTCATCCGTCGGAGTCAGAATGGAGAGCAGCAGTACCCTTCCCACAACCGGTGGTGCCAGGGCATTGGCTACAAAAACCATAGATTCAGCATTTTTCGGGTTGTGTATGGGCAGCAAAACAAGCGGGCTCAACCCTCTCAGGCGCAAAAGATCGGGATCGAGCGCTTCTGCCGATGCGTCAATTGCCTGTGCCCGTTTGATAAAAAAGGAGACAAACAGCACAACACCCGTGAGTAACCAGGCCAGTGAAATCAATCCTGCGGCGGGCACTGTAAAGGCCTGAAACAGAGCCAGGGCCACACAGGCAATCATACCCGTGACAGGTAAAAACGGAAACCAGGGCACACGGAATGTTTTGCTCTCTCCATAGCCCCGCCTGCGCATGAGAATCATGGTAAGATGTGCCAGCGCAAATGTGATCAGGAAGATAAGGCTGGATGCCGCGCCGGCGGCGGCTACATCAGGAAGTATCAGAATCAGCAGTACAACAATCAGTGCTGTAGCCTGAATCGCCCGGATAGGGGTACCGTGCTTTTCGTGCGTCACCGAGAGGTGATGACTCAGGGTTCGGTCGTTCGACATGCTGAAAGCAATCCGGGATGCCGCAAAAAGGTTTGCCTGAAGGGCGGAGAGCATGGAAAAGATACCGGCAATGATCACCAGCCAGAATCCGAATGAACCCAGGTAGTTCTGAGCCGCAATTGCAATCACAGTTTCCGGATTGGCAGCACTCACCCCGGCAATCGACTCCCCGGGACCCATCCCCACCGTCATTACAACAAGAAGAAGGGGGATATAGACTGTGAGCCCGACGGCAAGAGTCGCCACCATGGCTTTTGGGATCGTTTTCTCCGGCTTTTTAATCTCACCGGCTGCGGATGCAATCAGATCAAATCCCTGCAGCGCGATGAAGGTATATCCCATTGCGGCGATAAGCCCCGAAAATCCGCCGGTGAAAAACGGGTCGAGGCTTCTTCCCAGTTCCGATATCGGTGTCTGAACCATCACTGCCAATCCACCCGCAATCAGGACAGCAAACACCAGCAGTTTCCCGATGTTGGCAAACATCCCTCCGCTTCCCTTGCTTTTGATCAGGTTCAGGCTATAGAGCCCCACTGCTCCCATGGCCAGGAACAGGATGACAAGCTCCTGTCTTAAATCCCCGCTCATAGGGAAAAAGGAAAACTGCTGAAGCGCAAACAGGCTGAAAGCGGCAAACCCAAGTGCATAGAGTACAGCCGCAACAAGCGAGGCGAACCAAACCACCCAGCCCACACCAAAGGCGACCTGCACCGTAAGTGCTTTCTTGGCATAGGTATAGGTTCCTCCGTTCGACGGATTGGCCGCGGCCATCTCTGCAAAACTGAGTGCTGTGATCAGGGCAATCACTCCATTCAAAAGAAAGGCCAGAATTGCCGAAGGCCCGCTGGCCGCAAAAGCCACCCCGGCAAGGGCAAGAATACCCCCGCCAACCATCGCTCCTACACCAATTCCGGTAGCACCGGCCAGACCAATGGTTCGCTTCGAGCTGCCAGCAGGTTGATTTGCTTTCAAAGGAATCGTTTTTATGAGCTTTATTTTTTCAGACCCGGATCTGAAAATAATCAAAACGCCGATGAATCAAATCATCGATTCGCTGTGATCCTCGAAAAGCCTGCCTGTTTGAGTTCAACGCCGGGAAACCCATACCCGAGTGGATTTTTCAGATGACCGCCGGCAGTGTAAACTGAATCGTGGTGCCGGATCCGGGTTTCGACTCGAGAATCAGACTCCCCTTGTTTCGCTGAATAAAATCCTTACAGACACTAAATCCGAGTCCTGATCCTTTTTCACCCGATGTCCCTTTTGTTGTCCTGAACTCATTCGATTTTAATAGTTTATCCACCGTATCCCTGCCCATCCCCACTCCTTTGTCACGCACGGCTACAAGTACCTCTTTCTCTCCCGTTTTTGCGATAATCTCCACAGCACTCCCGGTATGACTAAATTTTATGGCATTACTGATCAGATTGTGAAGGACAATGGCAAGAAGGTCGGAGTCTGCATGAACCATCAGGTCCGAAGGAACCTCCTGTTTTAGTTCTATGCCTTTTGCCCGTGCGCCGGGACTGGCCTGTTCACAGACATGCTTAATTACGTTGGCAAGGTTGAACTCCCGTGGATTATACTGTATGTTTTCGGTCTGAGACCGGGCCCAGTCGAGGATATTACCCAGAAAATCTGTGAATTGCCTTGATGTTGTTGAGAGCTGATCCGAGAGTGGTTTCAACTCTTCATGGCCATCACTATCCATCTCAATAAGTTCGGACAATCCCTGAAAGTTTGCCGCGTAATTTTTCAGATCGTGTGCAATTATGGAGAAGAGCTTCGATTTCGCCTGATTACTCACTTCCAGTTCTTCTGTTTTCTCACGGATTCTTTTTTCAAGAAGCAGATTCTGATTGTGTATGCTTTCAACCCTCATCCTGTAGAACGTATACGCTGCCACCAAAAGCGACAAGCCTGCAAGCAGCATAAACCACCAGGTTCTCCAGAATGGCGGACGAATCACCAACCAGACGGAGGCCTCCTCTTCACTCACTACTCCAAAAGCATTGACAGCTCTTACCCTGAAGTGATACTCTCCGGGACTAAGATTCGTGTAGGTCGCTCGATTCTGGCTGCCAACCCTGTTCCACTGTGTCTCAAACCCCTCGAGCATGTAATGAAAATCAACTCCCCTGTGACTGCTGAAATTCAGTGCCCCGAAACCAAGTGTTATGACAGAAGCAGAGTGGGGTAAGATCAGGCGATCTGTAAAGCGGAAGGGTTTTTGCAATGGAGACTGCTCCTCACCCGGTCTTAGCGGTTCGTTGAATAAATATAAATCGGTTAGAATCGGCGGACTCACAGTTGAATCGACACGTATGCTGTCGGGGTGAAAGCGGTTAAACCCATTCACACCTCCGAAATAGAAAAACCCATCCCGGTCTGCCGTGAAGGAGGCCGGAAGAAATTCACTGTTGTTGAGCCCTTGTTTAATTTCATAGAGAGTTATCTCATCCGTCAGAGGATTCAATCGTGTCAACCCCCGGTTACTGCTGATCCAGAGGTTTCCGGAAGGATCTTCTGCAATTGAATGAAGCACATTATTTGGCAGGTCGTCCGATTCCGTGTAAAGTGGTTCAATCTGATCCAGTTCCCTGTTATAGATAAGCAGGCCGCCGCCACGGCTCGCCATCAAAAGCCGCCCTTTTGAATCTTCAATGATATGCTGCACCACAGTGGCAGGGAAAAAACTGTTTTCGTTCAGTGAATAGTGCCGGAATATTCCGTTTTGCAGGTCATACCGGCTGATGGTACCGGCGTAGGTTCCTATCCAGACACCTCCCTCACTGTCTTCATACACATAACGGGCTTCCATATTGAGTAAACCGCTCTCAGGTCGGTTATCCTGTTGAAATCCAATATGAGTAAACCGGCCGGTTTCCGGATCATACACTGAAACACCCCCGCCGTTCGTAGAGAGCCAGAGTTTTCCGTCCCGGGTCTCCGAGATAGAAAAGATATCGTTTGTTGCCGGGCCGTTTCCCCCGTCCACAGGATCATTTCTGAAATAACGCAGACGGCCATCATCCGGATTCAGCAGAGCGATTCCTTCTTCATACGTTGCCAGCCAGATCCCCGAATCCGTTTCATGGATATCCAGAATCACGTCTGCCATATCCGGATTGGTTTTTCCTGAACCACGGTTCCACCGTTCTACATGTCTTGTTGCCGGATCAAAACGGTTCAGCCCGCCACCATCGGTACCAATCCAGATGAATCCTCTGCGATCCTCATGAAGTGCCTGAACAGCATTATTACTCAGGCTGGAAGGATTCCGGGCATCATTCGCAAAGTGCTCAAACATATCCCGGCGCGACTCATAGACATTTACCCCTCCCAGAAATGTACCTGCCCAGACCATCTTCTCCCTGCTCAGGTAAAGTGTTTGAATCGCGTTGTTATTGATACTTCCAGCATGATCCGGATTCTGCTGATACCGAAAAAACCCGTCTGACTCACTGTCATAGATATTGATCCCGTCGTTGCCGGTACCGATCCACACTTCACCTTCACTATCCACAATGATAGAAAAAATGGCATTCCCGCTGATGCTGTACGGATCTGCCGGATCGTGCGAGTAACGGGTTAAGCTTTCGGAATCTCTGTCGAACAGAAAAAGACCCCTTCTCTCTGTCCCAATCCAGAACCTGCCTTCCCGATCCTCAGCAATAGCCCTTACATTCTCCAGAGCCAACGCAGATCCCTCCTGATGGAAATACTCGTAACGTGTGAAGGCCCCCTCGTCCCGGTTATACCGGCTGAATCCGTTGTCTGTCCCCACCCAGAGCGTACCCGCGCTGTCCTCATAAAGCCGGAAGACCGTGTTCCCCGAAATGGTAAGGGGATCTTGCGGATCTGTCAGGTAGTGCGAAAATCTCTCCTCCTCTTTCTCCATTCGGTTCAGGCCGTAACTTGTACCAATCCAGAGTTCGCCATGGCTGTCTTCCAGAATATCCCACACGGTATTGTCACTCAGTGAAAAGGGGGTTTCAGCATCTCCTGTAAACGTTCGAAACCGTTCATATTCATGATGATAGAGACTGAGACCGCCGGCCTGAGTACCCACCCAAAACCTGCCTTGCCGGTCTTCATGGATGGCAAGGACACTGTTCCCGCCAAGAGTTGCCGGGTCCTCCGGATTATGCTTGTAAATGGCAAAGGAGCTGCCATCATAGCGATTCAACCCATCCGCCGAGCCAAACCAGAGATAGCCGTAACGATCCTGATGAATTGCCCTGACGGTGGACTGGGAAAGGCCCTCACGGATCGTCAAATGATGAAATGTTCTCTCCGGTCCTTGTGAGAACAGATTGCTGATCAACAAAAACATACACAGCAACGCCAAAATAAAAGCCCGTCCCCTCATCATATCCTGACCTCTGGCAATCGAATTTATCTCTCAAAAAATGATTCTGTTTGTACTGAAAATCAGTCTACCCTATTTTAAAAACGTGAGTATATATTTTAAAATACCAAATTCATGTCTATAAAAGAACAAGATCTCCGGTATCTGCGCCTTCTTGCAACACAATACCCTACTATCCGTGCCGCCTCCACAGAAATCATCAACCTGTCTGCGATTCTTGAGTTGCCAAAAGGAACAGAACATTTCATATCCGATATCCACGGTGAAGATGAGGCGTTTCTGCATGTGTTGCGAAACGGTTCCGGATCGGTTCGGAGAAAAATAGAGGATGTATTTCAGAGTGAGCTGACCGAAAGAGAAAAACGGACACTGGCGACGCTGATCTACTATCCGGAGAAAAAACTGCCCATGATCCTGAAATGTACGGATGATCCCGATGAGTGGTTTAAAATCACATTGTTCAGGCTGATCCGCCTCTGCAGGGTGATCTCCTCCAAATACACCAGAAGCTACGTCCGAAAGGCTCTTCCATTCGATTTTGCCTACATCATCGAAGAACTATTGCATGAACAGGAGAGTATTGCAAACCGTCAGGAGTACTATAAAAGCATTATTGAAACCATTATTCAAACCGATCGGGCTGATGCATTTATCATGGCTCTTGCAAATCTGGTTCAACGACTCTCCATTTCGCACCTCCATGTGATCGGCGATGTGTACGACCGCGGCCCCGGTGCCCATATTATCATGGATCGCCTGATGGAGTACCACTCCGTCGATTTTCAATGGGGTAACCACGATATTGTCTGGATGGGTGCAGCGGCCGGAAGCGGCGCCTGTATCACCAACGTGATTCGTATTTCCCTGCGGTATGCCAATATGGAAACCCTCGAAAACGGTTATGCCGTAAGCCTATTGCCGCTCGCCTCGCTGGCGATGGAGCTCTACGGCAGTGATCCCTGTGAGCGTTTCTGGCCCAAGTCGGAATCGGATCGCTACTCCTCGAATGAACTTCAGCTGATGGCCCGAATGCATAAAGCCATCACCATCATACAGCTGAAACTCGAGGGGCAAATCATCAAGAGGCGGCCTCATTATCAGATGAACGACCGGCTTCTGCTCGGAAAAATTGATCCGGAAGAGGGAACCATCACCATAGACGGACTGACCTATCCGCTGCTCGACAACCACTTCCCCACTGTGGATCCGGATCACCCTTATGAACTGACCGACCTGGAGAAAACGGTTCTCCAAAAAATCCGCCTCTCCTTTGCCAACAGCGAAAGGCTCCAGAAGCATGTTCGGTTCCTCTATTCCAAGGGGAGTATGTACCAGGCCTACAACGGAAACCTGCTGTTTCACGGCTGTATTCCCATGAACCCGGATGGCACCCTCCGGCACTATGTTCTGGATGGAAAAGATCACAGCCCCAGGGAGTTCATGGACCGCCTGGAACGGCTGGCTCGTCAGGGATACTTCGCGGATGAGCTGACCGAGAACAGGCAACTGGGTCTGGATACTCTCTGGTACCTCTGGAGCGGCGCGCATTCGCCCCTGTTTGGGAAAGAGAAAATGGCCACGTTTGAACGCTATTTCATCGCAGACAAACAGACCCATGTGGAGGAGATGAACCCCTACTATCAATACCGTACACGGCAAAAAGTGATAGAGGAGATTCTCACTGAATTTGGCCTGGACCCGGAAAAAGGGCACGTTCTGAACGGCCATGTACCGGTTAAGGTCAAAAAGGGAGAGAGTCCGCTGAAGGCTGGCGGCAAGCTGATAGTGATCGATGGCGGATTTGCGAAAGCGTATCAGTCGCAAACCGGTATTGCAGGCTACACCCTGATCTACAACTCCTATGGGATGCTGCTGGCATCACATGAGCCGTTTGAGTCGGTTCAGAAAGCCGTTGAGCAGGAGATCGATATTCACTCCGAAATGCGGGTGGTTGAACATAACAGGCGCAGAATCCGGGTAAAAGATACCGACAGCGGAAAAATGCTGCAGCAGAAAATTGATGAGCTTCAGGAGCTTCTGCAGGCCTACCGCAGCGGACTCATCAAAGAAAAAGCATAGTTCAGGCTTTTGACAGGCCCATCACTTTTTCAATCTCCCGGATCTCTTTCGGAACATCTGTCAGATTTTCATAACCGGTTTCCGTAACAACCAGATTGTCTTCAATCCTTACACCGCCGAAACCGAACAGGCCTTCGATCTTTTTGCCATTCAGAAACCGTGCCTGTTCGCTGTTCAGAAGCGCCGGACGCAGCAGGGCAGGGATAAAATAGAGTCCAGGTTCGATGGTGATTACCATTCCCGCCTCCAGCTCCCTGCGAACACGCAGAAAACGAATACCGGGACGGTCGATCCGCTCCACACCCTTGGGGTATCCGCCCACATCGTGCGTATCCAGGCCGAGAAAATGACCGAGGCCATGCGGAAAGAAAAGCGCAAAAAGGTTCACCTCCATCATCTCCTCCAGCTCCCCCCTTACCAGGTCCATCTCCATTAAGCCGGTCAGAATAATCCTGCATGCTGCCAGATGCAGCTCTTCCATTTTTACCCCCGGCTTCACCAGTTCAATACAGCGGTTCAGTGCGTTCAGCACCGTCTGATAGACTGCTGCCTGATCCCCTGTAAAGCGGCCGTTGGCAGGATAGGTTCTCGTCACATCCGATGCATATCCCTGATACTCGAAACCGGCATCAATCAGATAGAGATCCCCGTCCCGTATCGGCTGATTGTTATCCGTGTAGTGAAGGATCGCGCTGTTTGTCCCTCCTGCGTGAATACCCGAATAGGCATTCTGAAGCAGCCCGTGCCGCATCTGGTGATACTCAAACAGTGCCTTCATCTCATACTCGTACATCCCCGGCCGCAGCGCCTTCATCGCCTCCAGATGCGCCAGGTTGTTAATTCCGGCCGCTTCCCTCATGAATTCCAGTTCCGCTTCCGTTTTGATACTTCTGCAGTAAGTAATCGCATCTGCCAGCGTTTCGGTATCCACATTGAACTCCCGGCTCAGATCCTCCAGATACTCTGCCTGTGCTTCATCGAGGCAGTAGATCTGTTCCGGCTGAAGGGTACGCAGTACGGAGAGAAGTTCATGACTAAAATGGAGATGATCGGGCTGATAATGCCCGCGGATCTCATCCTGCCCCCGGATTTTTCCATGCCAGACCGCAAACTGGGCATCTCTTTTGGGAGAAAAAAGATAGTAGTCCCCCGTTTTGATCTCAATCACTGCGTGGTATTCCGGTTCATTCACCCCGGTGAGATACCAGAAGTTGCTCTCCTGCCGGAATGGAAATTCATAGTCGGTTCCGTAGCGGTACATCACCTCCGCACCTTTCAGATAGATCACTCCCTGCTGGTTTTCATCAAAGAGTGAGAGCAGTTTTTCGCGGTTCAGGGATTGAGACATTGCTTCCATTTTTTTAAAAATTTCGAGATTCTTTTCAAACTGCTATTTTGCAAAACAGAATCGTTGTCGCAAATCAAAAATTCTATCCATTTGATTTCTTTCAATTCGATAGTGAACTACGTTTTTTTGATTTGCTGCCACCTTGCCCGAGAGCAAAATTCCGTTTTAACAAAGACCCATTACATTCATTGGTTAAAAAACCCGGGAATCGCCTCCCGGAATCTGAACGTTAAAATCGGAAATCGGCGGGAATTAAAAAAAAGATCTGAGAGCCCCGGGAAGATTATCTGTAAAAAGAGCGATTTCATCCGGTTCAGACGAAACCGGCAGACTCAATATCTTCAGTCCGTTGACAGCCGATTTCCCGCTCTGATCGTACAGTGTCCCATTGGCCGGATGATTCTCTTCCATTTTTCTGATGGAAAGTGCCAAAGCCCTGGCGTTCTCCTTTCCACAACTCAGCAATGCCAGAAGCCAGCAATCAGAGATACCGCAGCCGGTAAAGGTCACGGCCAGCTTCTCCTCATCCGGGAGGCTCCATATCCGATAGTAGTGGCCTGCAGGGATATCCGGATCAAGATCCACATCCAGGTAGGTCGGGATGGCAGAGCTGTCCCAAAACCGGTTCAAGAGCGCCGGTATCCACCCGCCCTGATGGTCATGGCTTTCCGGACAAAACCCGCGTGCCGACCAGTAACCGGGTTTCTCCCGCCATCGGTTGCCGGAAGATGAAAATGGAGGATTTGCCGCTGCGATCTCACCCTTTTCCCTTCTGTAGCAGAGATCCTGATGCCCGTTTGTAAGAATGATGAAAGGAGCTTCAACCTCCCTGTTATAGCGTCCGGCCTGTTCTGCGACGGCCTGTTTCAGCTCTTCGCTCTCCGATTTGCATTCAATCAGAATTTCAGGGTGGAGTGCTTCGTCATACAAAATCAGGTCTGCCCGAAGTGTACTTCCGCTCCTGTTGTTTCTTACCGCAGCTTCAAACGCGATTCTGGACCGTTTCCATCCGGCCTCAAGCAGCAGATACTCCGTCCACCGCAACCGCACCCTCTCTTCCGGTCTGTTTTCATACCGTTTTCTGAGCACAGGGTTAAAGAGCCTTTTTTTGCCATGTTCGAAACTGACCTGAGGGAAATGACCCTGAACCACACTTCCCTTCATCGGCAGAGTTCTGAAAAATTCAACGTGATGGCGCTGATACAATCCGTTTCCATAGGTTCAGACAACCAGTTTATAGCTGCTGCAGCTGCCTTCTTCCTTGCCGTTTTTTTCGCACTCCTCGCGTTCTTTAAAACCCTGTTTTGAGAATTCAAGAATTGCACCCTCCTTCGTGGTCCTTCTCCATCTCCATTCGCCCTTCACATCCTGATAAATCTCACATTTCGGCATTGGTTCTTTATTTTGTTTACATTTGTACACTACAGAATGATCAATTTACCCGTCAGAATCAAGAAAAACCCATGCAAACAGAAACAACGCAGCGTCTGGCTGTGCTAATAGATGCCGATAATGCCCAACCATCCATCACCGAAAACCTGCTTGCGGAGATTGCAAAGTACGGTACGGCCAATGTAAAGCGTATTTATGGTGACTGGACACAGCCGCAGCTGCGAAGCTGGAAAGAGCTTTTGCTGGAGTACTCCATACAACCGATTCAGCAGTTTGGATACACCAAGGGAAAAAATGCAACAGACAGTGCCCTGATTATCGATGCGATGGATCTGCTTTATACGGGTAAGTTTGACGGTTTCTGTCTTGTATCGAGCGACAGTGATTTCACCAAACTGGCTGCGCGTATCCGCGAAGCCGGTCTGAAAGTGTACGGCTTCGGGGAGAAAAAGACGCCCGGACCTTTTGTGGCAGCGTGCGACAAATTTATCTACACGGAAGTGCTTGCGGAAGAAGACAAAGAGAAGCCTGAGGCGCGGCGTAAACCGGAAAATCAGCTCAAGCAGGATACCAAACTGGTGAATCTGATTCGCAATGCGATCGAAGCGGCCTCCGACGAGAGTGGCTGGGCGCATCTCGCCCCGGTAGGGAGTTACATTGCGAAGCAGTCACCCGGTTTCGATCCGCGCAATTACGGGTACCGAAAACTGGGAGAGCTTCTGCATGCCACGCGGTTATTCGACATGGAAGAACGCTCCGTAGGAGATGGCCACTCCAAAGCGATCTACATACGCGACCGCCGCAAATAACACAATCTCTACACCCCGACTAAAGCTGCTTTCAGAGTAGAATAGTTCCGGATCAGAAACAAATCACATTGACACCCAGATCTGAAAACCGGCATGGCTGCATCAGAATCGAAGACAGATTCGTTTTCCAAAATCAAACCCTATACCTCGATCCCAAGCAAAATCCCCTCCGTCGAAGAATGGCCCGCATGAGCGGTAAAACGAACACGAAGCTCTTTAACCGCGTGATGCAACGGCAGTGGTCTCACTTCAGACAAACTGCTCCTTACCCACTCCGGTTCCCGGGATAAGACATTTTCCTTCGCAATTCTTCCGGAACAGAAGAAAATCCGGTCATTATGGCCGATTTTATGATTTTTGATCTCCAGCACCGGATCCGGGCTAAAGCGC
Organism: Balneolaceae bacterium; assembly: GCA_007693745.1. Lineage (GTDB taxonomy): Bacteria > Bacteroidota > Rhodothermia > Balneolales > Balneolaceae > Rhodohalobacter. The sequence goes on along the minus strand of REDA01000045.1, from coordinate 68,440 downwards.
GAGGGCACATCACTGTGGAAGTTATCAACAATTTCGCCGGTTTTGCGCTGTATCAGAGCCTGGGGAAAACCGGCATTCAGGATCGAAAGCACATTATATTTCCGGTTAAGGCGGACAAAAACCAGTGTGAGTTTGGGATGTCCGGAGAGAACGGTTCTGATCGATCCGTGAATCAGCCGGATCACCTGCTCCGGAGTGTGCATCACGGCAGAATATTCCTGAAACAGTGTTTTCAAAGAAGCTTTCCAGACGGCACTGTCAATATCGAGATTATCCGTTTCAGCCAGGAGATAGTCCCACACTTCAGAACCCGATTTTTTGACATCAAACAGAACCCCTTCGAAGCCAACAACAGGATCGGTGGCAATTGCAAAACGGGCATCGGAAAAAAATTTTTCATCCGGCATGAGCAATCGCTGCGAGCGATGCATTTTATTCAGCCGTTCCAGTTGCTGTTCCTGCATCTTTTCATAGGCAAGTTTGAGCCTCAGATGAGTCCTCACCCGGGCCAGTACCTCCGGTGGATTATAGGGCTTGGTGATATAGTCCACTCCGCCGGCATCAAACCCTCTCACCTTCTCTTTTGGGAGATCACTGGCAGTAACAAAAATTACCGGAACAGAAGCGTAGATCTGCTCCTTTTTTATTTTGGCGCACCAGTCGATTCCGTTTCCATCCGGCAGGTTTACATCCAGAAGAATCAGTGAAACGGCATACTTCTTCAATATCTCATCGGCATAATAGAGATCTCTTGCGGTTACCGTATCAAACCCTGCAGATTCGATCAGGTTTTGCAGCATCATGATATTGAGCCGTTCATCCTCCACGATCAGGATGAGAGGAGCTGAATTACTGTTTATTACACTTTTCATACTGGATTCCATTTCTCTAACCTGGCCTGCCAAACCCGGAATAAGATTCAACGAAGCGTCAACAAATGGGTTCTCCTCTATTTCAAGATATTTCAACACAGAAAACGGATCAAATTAAACAGGGATTATCGGCAAAAGGAGGGGGAGGCTTAAGGGGGGGAAGGATTCGGGTTGCCGGTAATGAAACTCTCCCAACGGTGTTTCAAAGGCCTGGGTTTTCCGCGAGGAGCAGGAAGTGATCTGAAACACTCCTTCAGGGATAAAGCCATACCAGGAGAGTGCAGACTCGAGTGAATAATCACTCCCGCAATCTTAACCTTACCCCTTCTCTGTCTGCCTCATTGGGGTCAATAAAGGCATTGCAGGATTCCAATTGGTTTTTTGCCTGATCAAAATCGCTCCAGTCTACAGAGCGTGTAAACTTTTGTGCAAAATCGAGAGTGCGAATTAATGGAGCAGAGTTTTGGTGGTTGGTTAATGCTTTTAAAGCTGCCAGGTAGTTGTTTCGGTACACTATTGGAATGATGATTTTTTGATCCTGAACAGATACCAGTTCAGCATTCATCATAATGCGGGCTACACGGCCATTGCCATCAACAAAAGGGTGCACTTCACTCACCATAAACATCATGTACACCGCCTTATGAAATGAGTACTCTAACGCTCTGTAGATTTCGAATCCCTTTCGCAAAGTGCCTTTTACAAGATCTGGAAGTACAAACTGGGTGCTTCCGGCCACATTTACCCTGTTTTTAAATAGTCCGGGACTCTTTTCTTTTCTTGCTGCCATAATTTCGGAGTGGCGGTACTTCAATTTTGCAATAAAATCATCAAAATCTGTTGGTAACTGGCTCATTTCATAATAGTTGGACACAAGTCTGTATGTGCCCAATACATCATGGGCATCATCTGGGCGTTCACTCGGAATGGCATTTCGGAAAACAATATCAGCAGCCTCACTCACCTCAAATTCCGTACCCTCAATAAAATTGGAGAAGTAGGCTTCAAAGAAAGAGATGTTTATGCGTTCCTCCTGGGAAAGACCGGAGGATGTCCTTGAATCGGGAGCCACCTTTTTTAAATCCTCAAATAGCTGAAGAAAGAGAGCTGTACGGTCAGGATCATACGGTTCTTCACCCTTACGTGCTTTCGCAACACTCGTTATTAATTCCGCTTCCCTTGTACCTTGCAGTGTGCCTATCAAATCATCGAGTTTCCGGAACTCATTCATCATGCCTGTTTCTTTGGCAATATCTCTGGCATTGTCCCGAATTTTATTCACATGTTCATCCCCCTTCAAACGAAAAAGCTTATCCAATTTCTCTTCCATTTCTTTCCGGGAAAGCGTCCGGCTTACAGTACCTTTTCGTACCCGGGACGGACGCATGTTTTCTACAAGTGTGCGTGATTCGGAGGTGATATGAAGGTCATTGATAAATGAGAGGTCACTTTCCAGCGGTCCATGACCTTTACGCGGTTTGAAGATGATTCCTGGCAGTTCAGTATTTCTTTTTTTATCTGATATAATAAATACGGAGCCGTCTTCGGCTGGACGGTTCTCCAATGCGGTTCGGTCGGCAATCAAAGCATCCGGGTAATAATCCTTCAGAAGGGTATACCAGTTTCTCTTAACAATCACTTCGGGATCATCCACAAAGTTTTTGGTATAGAGGCGGGAGGCAAGTTTCTTTAGTTTTCCATCTGAAACTGCCTGGGATACCTGTGCAGATATCTCAGTGTTTGAGACGAATACTTCTGGTAATGATTCTAAAAAAGTGGGCATTTAAAACCTTTTTACCACGAATATATTAAACTTTCGGGTTTTAATGAATATTTTAGTTTAATTTTCGGGATATAACATCAGTTCTCCGTTCTTTTAAAAAGAAGGATTCGAACCGCGAAGCACCGCTTCGCAACATTCGACCTGGGATAGACATGCATAAACCGAACTCCGTTAAGGAGCTCAGCGACATCGTACGCCCGGAAGGATTCGAACCCGCGAAGCACTGCTTCGCAACATTCGACTTGAGATTGGCTTCGCCAAGACTTCCCTTTGTAAAGAGATCAGCGGCATCGTACGCCCGGAAGGATTCGAACCCGCGAAGCACCGCTTCGCAACATTCGACCTGGGATAGGCTTCGCTAAGACTTCCCTTTGTAAGGAGCTCAGCGATTTGGTACGCCCGGAAGGATTCGAACCCTCAACCTTCTGATCCGAAGTCAGACGCTCTATCCGGTTGAGCTACGGGCGCATGTGAAATAATTCAGTGTCCGGCTACACTCTCTGATACCGCACAAATGTGCAACACAGAAAACAAAGATAGGCAGAATAACCTATTCATTCAATGCCGGAATAAATAAAGCGTGAATCTATCCCTCACAAAAACTGTTTATTTTGAAGCAATCAGATATTCATACAACCGATTTTCTATGGAACCTATTCTCTCGGCCCTGCAACAGACTCAGATTACAGCACTTCTTGTACTGCTGTTACTGCTCTTTCTCTGGGAATCCCTCCATCCCTTTTACGCTTTTTACACGGGTTCCTTCAGGGAAAGAGGTCGCCACGCCCTGAGAAACCTCACCGTCGGGGCGCTGAACGCACTGATGGTGAGTCTCCTGTTCGCCGGACTCTGGCTCGCATCCGCCGTGTGGGCGGATGAGCTTCGGTTTGGATTGATGCACTGGCTGCAGGATCTGGCCGGAATCCCGGCTTGGGCACATGCAATCGGTGCCATTCTGCTGCTCGACCTGTGGACCTACGCCTGGCACCGGATCAACCATCAGATCCCTTTTTTCTGGCGTTTCCACAGTGTACACCACTCAGACAACAAGATGGACGTTACCACTGCCAGCCGGTTTCATATCGGGGAAATCTTCTTCTCATCCCTCTTCAGGATACCGCTGATCTTTCTGTTTGGTATCTATTTCTGGGAGCTGGTTCTCTACGAAATTCTGATGTTCTCTGTGGTACAGTTTCATCATGCCAACATCGGTCTGCCCGAAAAGGCAGATCGCATCCTGCGAAGCGTGATCGTTACACCCAATATGCACAGAGTGCATCACTCCAGCTGGCAGCCGGAAACCGACTCCAACTTCAGCTCTCTCTTTTCATTCTGGGACCGAATGGCTAAAACGTTTCGGCTCAATCCCAGACCGGAAACGATCCAGCTTGGCCTGGAGCAGTTCAGCCGCGATGAAGATCAAAGTATTCGAGGGATGATGAAGACTCCCCTTTCCAAAGAACATTCAAAAAAGTCGGAACGGCGAACATGAGAGTTCCATTTTTATAACCAGAAATCCTGAGCTCTATTTCGGCAAGACATCCATGAAATCCCTTCAACCCCACATTATCAGCAGAATTATCGAAATGGCCTGGGAAGACCGCACCCCATTTGAGGCAATTGAAAAGCAATTTGGTCTGCCGGAAAAAGAGGTCATTTCCCTGATGAGATCTCAGCTGAAACCCTCCGGTTTCCGGATGTGGCGAAAAAGGGTTTCCGGACGAATAACCAAACATCGTGCACTGCGTACCGGTCGGACATACCGCTTCAGAAGCCGGGGATAGATCTCTTTTTCCGGGCAGAAATGCTGTTTGGTTCGGTGATCAGTGCAGAACTGCTCATCCTAAATCATCCATACAATCCGGCAGAAAGACTCCCGGTCATCGCTCTCTTTTTTTCCACGCCCCACCGGTATCCCCCGATGGATCCGTCGAGTCGCACCACCAGGTGGCAGGGAATGAGCCAGGCGATAGGATTGGCCCCGACTGCCGATGCCACTGCGCGTACAGCTCTCGGGCGACCCAAAAGCCCGGCGATTTCACTGTAGGTATAAAGACGGTCTCTTTCCAGTGTGAGTAACAGGTTCCAGACCGAGCGCTGAAACTCTGTGCCCTTCAGATAAAGCTTCGGGAATTTCATCCCCGGAAACTCCTCTGTGCTGCAATGCAATAACTCTGTTGCGAGCCGGTGACTCTCCGTGACTTCCTGACGCAGCACTGCCCCGGGAAAACGGTTTTGGATGATCTCTTCCGGGCTTTCATATTCACTGAGAAAAGAAAGCTGACAGAGGCCTTTCTCTGTGGATACAAAGAGTGCCTCACCATAGGGAGTAGGCGCCAGTGAATAAGAAAACTCCCCGGGGATCTTCACAGTATACTTAGTTGGTTCAGATTTAACGGTCATTTTCGTTTGCTTACAAGATGAACCGGGGGAGCCATCGGCCCTGATCCGTTCTACTCCGAGAAACCTTGATCAATAAGTTGAGTTGAACGTCGGAATCCACTAAATCTCAAACTTCTCGCTGATTAATCAGACCAAAAATATCGAAAATCTGCATCAAAAACATTCGACAGAACAGATCTCCTCAAGTACCGCTGGCAGTTCTTGAGCATTCAGGATCTGTTCCTCACATGCATCTTCGGGATATGGCGGTTCTCTTCCTTCACGGAATGGATCCCTTTTTTGCCTTCTGATGCTGATTTTGATATTTTTCAATAAAGGGAAACCGTAACACTGAACCGGAGGGAATATGTCTGTTAACTATTCGGAACGGGAATCTGTCATACAGGAAAGGGTTAATCTTTTACGCGAAGAAGGGTATCGCGGATTTCAGCTGGAGGGCGGCAGGGCGAAGGCGGAAAACAGTGTTCAGGTAGGAGCGCTGGATGTAAAGGGAGTACGACTCACTGCCGACGGAGACACGCTGGATGAGGCGTATGAAAATCTGATCGAGCGTATTGATTACCTTCTGGACAGCTGACTCATGCAGGATATGCTGCCTGTTTTCATCAGGTGAATTCACCTGATCCGGAGAGCTTTGGTTGTAATAGAAAAGAAAATGTGTTAATTTTTGGGTCTGTAAAAAATGCACCCGTAGCTCAACCGGATAGAGTATCCCGAGGCGTCGGGACGGTTACAAGTTCGAATCTTGTCGGACACATTTACATACTGAATGAAATTTACATGCACCCGTAGCTCAACTGGATAGAGTACCTGACTACGAATCAGGCGGTTACAAGTTCGAATCTTGTCGGGTGTACGAACAAAAGCTCCGATCTCACAATAAGATCGGAGCTTTTTTGTTTTATTGCGGATTGTGAAGATCAGTATCCATAATCAGCAGTTAGTTCACTCCCGGGTGAGAAGAATTCTGGCAATTGTAAACCGGACCTCTGTTTCACCGTCTCCGAGAACTGTTGTCAGCAACAGATTGCCATTGCTGTCCGATTGCTGCGTGAGAACCTGTTCTCCATCGATTTCCAAGCCGTAATGCGTATCAGGCAGCAACTCCTTCATCTCCCATTGTACCTGGGTCTTGATCAGGCCGGAGTGTCCGGAGTAGACCGGTTGTATCACAACACTGCCTTCTGCAACTATATTCCCGTCTCTCTTCCAGTTATCCAGCATCAGTACCGATTCCTGTGATGCTGTAATTTCCAGCCCTTCAGCAAGGGGTATTCCGAAGGGAAAACTGTGGTATTCATACTCACCCGTTGGCAAAATGGTCGTTTTCACTCCTGGAAATATCCCGGAATAGTGTCCTGCAAGTACAACCCTCTCCCCTCCGTGATACAACCATCCCGGAATGTTATTATTCCAGGTATTCCGTGCCTGGTAATAGACAGGCATCTGCCGGTCATCATCTATCTTTCCATACTCATCTGTCAAAAATGAGAGGTAAGTAACTCCTGCATCCTGCCAGTCATCCAGCCCTGCTTTTGAGGGTTCCATTACCTGTCGGAACGGACCAAAATTTACTCCATCTGCTGAAACGGCTTCACTCACGCCTGCAAATCCACCGGTAATGTATAAATGAAATCTACTGGTTCGTTCAACATAAACGGCGGCAACATGGCGATGCGCACCCATGGGTATCGTATTGCGATGCTGCCACTCTATCCCATCTTGTGATGTATGAATTCCCACATTCACATTATCCCGTATTGCATAAAGATAGTAGGTACCCCCTGTGTAGATCACTACCGCATCTTTTGTACTCGCCTCGTCAATCACCAGACCATGCTTCTCCCAGTTGATTCCATCCTCACTGGTAGCGTAGGCCGTGTACCATGCATGGGGCGCATTCACGGCATACCAGGCTCTGTACAGGCCATCCACATACAACACACTGATCTTCTCAGAGCTGGAATACAGATCAGGATCATATGTAAACACCGGCGGATTTTCGTACTTCTTCCAATGTAGCCCGTCGCTGCTTTCGGCAAATCCGTATCCCCGGCCACGGTCAATATTGTCGCGCATCCGATACCACATCAGGTATCGGTCTCCCTTCTTCATGGTAGACTGACCTCCCACCCAATTTCCCTGATCCTGTGTGATTTCAGGGAGCCGTGGCAGTATTACAAACTGAGGGGAGCGCGTCCATTTTCCGGATCGCATACGGTAAGGCGCCGCCTCCACATGTACATTATCAAAATTGATGATCGCATCACTTTCATGCCCTGTTTTCACATAGATTCCAATTGCTTCCGGAACCACACTGCTGTAACCATTCAGCTTAGCTATGGTTGTTCCGCTTTCCTTCTCTTCGATCACCGCACTCACTTCATCGTTTCCGCTTCTGCTGATCGTTACTCGTAAAACACTCCCTGTTTTTGCATCGATAACTTTTTTCTGCCCGGACAGATCTTCAAGATACAGATCCAGAAGCCCATCCTCACGGGATGCCAGGCGTACACCTGTATAACGTCCAAATGTTTCAAGCAATCTCAGTCCCGCCGACCACTCTGCATGAACAGCTTCCACCCGAATATCGATGCTTACCGTTACCGGCAACCCCGTATAAAACGCATTACTGAGTTTGAGCCATTCATGTTCCTCTCCATCCCCTTTCCACTGCAGCGAATAATTGCCGGAGATCGGATCCGTTTCGTTAATGGTAAAGTTTGGCCGGATCCACTCTGAAGAATCCCCGATATAGTGCGGACGGAAATTTCGCCAGTCGCCGGTTTCAAAACCCTCACTATGTTGAGGTAAAAGTCCGGGCTGTTGAGCCTGCACGCCGGTAAACATCAAAACGAATATTGAGGCTGCAAGCGCACTGTAAAGCCCGGCCCACACCATCTGATTCATCATCTGTTTCATAAATATTGCTCCTGTTTTTTTATTTGTATCCCGATTAAATATTTCGATTCATCTGTGCGGCTCATGTCAGGCTGGCTATATACAACCGGTTGTATTCTGCAAGACCCGGACTGAAGTCATTGTAAACACAGTGAATCATTTCTGCGTGTGCATGTTGCATTTACGACAACGAAGAGATAGGGTAATAGCAGGAATATGAAAAGACTGCTCTTGCCATCCGTCTGCTCTTTCGATGCAAACACCATCTATGCAATATCGTTTTCCGGCTTCATTAATACCAACCTTTTATTCTCTGAAAACTCCTCTTCAATGGCTCTTTCACGGTAAGTTATCCGCAATATTACGACTGTTTTCCCTACTCTCTGATATGATATTCGCTCATTGCATCAAAACGGTGCAAACCTTTGTCCGTGAATCTTGTCAGATCTGATAACATTTCCGGCAAAAACCATCTCACGATCGCTTTGCATTGTTTTTCATTGGCTCTTTTCTTATCTCTTACTATGGAGTTTTGATATTTTTCAACAGTTCACTGAGTACTTCGACTGAGTGTATCGCACACATCCGTTTCATCAATGAATACAAATTAATCTGCTTATGAAATCTTTACACATCTTTCTGATCGCTTTATTGTCAACTTCCATTCTGCTCGTTGCAGGCACTTTTTATTCCACCACGGATTCGGATGATGAGTGGGTGCAGCTCTTTAACGGAACAGACTTTACCAACTGGGTGGTACCCGAAGGAGATGGCGGCCACTGGAAAGTCCTCGATGGCGTGATCGACTATGATGCCATGAGTCAGGCAACGGGCAGCAAGGATCTCTGGACAGAAAACGAGTACGGTGATTTTGTGCTGCGTGTGGATTGGCGGATCAAGGAAACGCCATTTATCAATCACAGAGTCCCTCTGATTTTACCCGACGGTACCCACAAGCTTGATGCAGATGGCAATGAAATCACACTTTCTATTCCTGATTCCGACTCCGGCCTGTTCCTGAGGGGAATGCCCAAAGCCCAGGTAAATATCTGGACCTGGCCAATTGGTTCAGGTGAAGTGTACGGCTACCGTATGGACAGAAACATGCCGGATGAAGTAAGAGCGGCTGTAACACCCCGGCTGCATGCAGATAATCACATCGGCGAGTGGAATTCATTTGAGATTACCCTCATTGGTGACCGGCTTACTGTAGAACTGAACGGGCATATCGTAATTGAAGATGCTCAGCTGCCCGGCGTAAACGAGCGGGGACCCATCGCACTGCAGCACCATGGCCATAAAGTGGATGGCGAGTGGGCCAGTTCCCCATCCCTCGTTCAATTCCGCAATATCTACATCCGTGAACTCTGATATTCAGGTCCGTGAAGAGTGCCCCGCGCACTCTTCACTTTTTTTATGGCTGATGCTGTGATATCAGAAGATCCGCCAGCTGCCGGCCAAGATGGGTTTCCATCAACAACCGGTACCGATCCGAATTCAGATAGCCGCCATCGCTTTCAAAGAATTGATTCAACACATCCGCCCAGTCGCTTCCATGCGGCATGATCATCCCAAATTGCTCTGAAGATTCATCAAACAGCCCATGTCTCCGGACAGCAGTTCCTGCCTCTGCAGCTCTCCAGTAATTGTACAGATCCACATAGGCGAAGTAACCGGGCATCTCACCTGCTCTTTCGATGATTTCACGGTTTGATTCAGCATACTCAATGTTTACATCAGGCAGGTAGGATTCAACGATGTTGCGCAATCGCACTTCATGAAGAGTACCCCCAAATGCGAGAGCCTTGTGATCCGACAAGAGATCCGGCATCTCCCGGATGGAACTGATTTCCTCCACATCGCGGTGTGTGATCAGCACAGCAATATTACTCATATAAGGCGGACTAAACGCAAGTTCCTCTTTTCGCGCATCGGTTATCGTGACATTGGCCACACCAAACTGACCCGATCTGCCTTCTCTTACAGCATGATAAAAATCGGAAAACCGATCCACCGGTTTCAGCTGATACTGAACATCCAACTTGTGATATTCCTCCAGATACCGGACGAAATCGCGAAATATCTCAATGGTAACCCCTGTTACTTTTCCATCCTCATCCTCATAGGAAAACCCCTCACTCGGCACATAGGCAAGCTCCAGAACCGCCGTTCCCGAGTCTGATGCCTCTTCCCAGCTGCTCCATAGAAGTCCGTTTTGAGTCTCTTTTGCCATACAACCAGCGGCAACCACAATCAGTAGCAGAACATATAATTTTTGCATCATCATTAATTTTCTCACAAATATCCTGGGGGATTTGAAAAACTGTTCTTTTGCCAACTATCTTCGCTGTCGCAACGTTAACATCTTCACGGTTGGCAAACAGGCTGCGGTTTTAAAGTTCCTTCCGCCTTGATCTTGAGAAGAACTCCTGGTTTTTCAAAGCCCCCCCTCCTTTCAATAAAAAGACTTTTCAACCGCAATGGCAAATGATTTCGGCGCCACTGCGCGACTCACTACCGTAGCCTGATGGCTACGGGACTCATAAGCCTTTTCCCCATTTCACAGAGTCCGCATTTTTTCTTGCCGATAACCCCGATAATTTTTTTCTATTGGAGCAGAACGAATCTTCATCTTATATTGTTTAATATTAAAACATTTAATTAAGAACTCTAAACTACTTACAATGAGCACAGTAACAAAATGGGTCATTGACCCCACCCACTCCGAAATCAACTTCAAGGTAAAGCACCTTGTTATCTCTACTGTTACGGGAACATTTAACTCGTTTTCCGGATCCATGGAGACTGAAAATGAAGATTTCACAGGAGCTTCTGTTCGTTTCGACGCAGATATCGACAGTATAGACACCAACAATCCAGACCGCGATACGCACCTGAAATCAGACGATTTTTTCAACGCAGAAGCATTCCCGAAGATGAGTTTTGTATCTTCCGATTTTGTTAAGAACAGTGACAGCAGCTATACTCTGACCGGAGACCTGACGATCCGTAACATTACCAAAACCGTCTCTCTGGATGTAGTTTATGGCGGAACGGTTGTCGATCCCTACGGACAGACCAAGGCGGGCTTTGAAGCTGAAGGCGCAATCAACCGGAAGGAGTTTGGCCTGCAGTGGAGCGCCGTTACGGAAGCAGGGAATCTGGTAGTTTCGGATGAAGTCCGCCTTCTTCTCAACGTGCAGTTCACGAAGCAGTAATATCCCGGAACACCGCATTATTAACTGATGATAAAAAAACCCGGTCATGCCGGGTTTTTTTTTGGTTTGTTCGCATTGGTTTGTGGAATATCCACCTCTGCAGCAGAAACAAAAAAAGTCCGGCTGCACCTTGCAGCCGGACTTTCCCAAATGTTTACAATCGACCCCCGGTCAGTATCTGTAAAGATCTGTCTTGTAGGGACCTTCTTTCGGCACACCGATATATTCGGCCTGCTCGTCGCTCAGCTCTTCCAGCTCAACGCCGATCTTCTTCAGGTGCAGACGGGCTACCTTCTCATCCAGATGCTTGGGCAGCAGGTGTACACCCACTTCAAACTCCTCAGCCCAGAGTGCGATCTGAGCCAGGGTCTGGTTGGTGAAGCTGTTGCTCATCACAAAACTCGGATGGCCTGTTGCATTGCCAAGGTTCATCAGCCTGCCCTGTGATAGCAGCACCAGTTCTTTGCCGTCAGCAAAGCGGAACAGATCCACCTGTGGCTTGATGTTCTCTTCTTCAGCATTCTCTTTCAGCCAGCGCACATCAATCTCGTTGTCGAAGTGGCCGATGTTTCCGACAATTACCTTGTCTTTCATCGCTTTGAAGTGGTCGCCGGTCAGGATATCCTTGTTCCCTGTAGCCGTCACTACAATATCGGCTTCAGCAGCCGCATCGATCATCTTTTTCACTTCGTAGCCGTCCATCGCGGCCTGCAGTGCACAGATCGGATCGATTTCAGTCACGATCACACGTGCACCCGCGCCGCGAAGCGACGCAGCCGAACCCTTGCCAACATCACCATAACCGGCAACAACAGCCACTTTCCCTGCCATCATCGTGTCGGTGGCACGGCGGATCGCATCCACGCAAGACTCCTTGCAGCCATATTTGTTGTCAAACTTGGATTTGGTCACCGAGTCGTTCACATTTATCGCAGGGATGCTCAGCGTACCTTTCTTCATGCGCTCATAGAGACGAAGCACACCGGTGGTGGTCTCCTCAGAGATGCCGCGGATATTGCGCGCCAGCTCCGGGTACTGATCCAGCACCATGTTGGTCAGGTCGCCGCCGTCGTCCAGAATCATGTTCAGGGGCTCACCATCCGGGAAAAACAGTGTTTGTTCAATACACCATTCATACTCCTCTTCGGTCATTCCTTTCCAGGCATAGACAGGAATCCCGGCAGCAGCGATCGCTGCTGCGGCGTGATCCTGTGTTGAATAGATGTTGCAGGAGCTCCACTGAACCTCTGCACCCAGCTCCACCAGAGTTTCAATCAGAACCGCTGTCTGAATGGTCATGTGAAGACAGCCGGCAATGCGGGCACCCTTCAACGGCTTGCTTGTTCCAAATTCTTCTCTGGTTGACATCAGTCCGGGCATTTCGGCTTCCGCAAGAGCGATCTCCTGCCTTCCAAATCTTGCCTGGGTGATATCTTTTACCTTGTAGGGTAATTTTTCTACTTGTTTTTCCATTCTGTCATGTTAGTTAATATTAAAAATCATTATCTCATCCAGAAATAACACCGATGGTTAAATCGTCAGTCAGTTTACATCTGCATGCATTCAAATAGGTTAGCTGAAGCATGGCTTGCCATGTACCGGATTTATGAGTTTGGAAAACAATTGTAAATGCCATTTCATTCAAAAAAAGACTCCTGTTTCCGAAATTTATAATCCAGGCCGCCTTTTGCAATTGTCTCTATCCCTCTTCGGCCGGCTCTCCGAAATAGTCCATGATCAGAGCCTTGGCGCGGTTGTAGTCGCCCTGCCTTCCGAACGAACCCATCTCAATTTTAATGAAATTCCCGTCCGGATCGAGGTACGCTTTAAAGGGTATCCCCTGACCGCCGAGACGGCTGAACACACCATACTCATCATAGAGAAAATGAAAATCATACCCATGTTTTTCTGCAAACTCGCGGGCTTCTTCAGGTCCCTCCGAGAGCCCGGCCGTTACAGCCAGCACCTGAAATTCATTCGGAAACTCCGCTCTCAGCTCTTCCATTGCCGGAAACACCTGAAGACAGGGCCCGCACCATGACTCCCAGAAATCGATCAGTACCACACTGCCTTCAAACTCCTTTACAGATACATCATTTCCATCGAGATCCGTAAACCGGGCGTTTTCCACAACCCACTCCACACTGCCGTCGTCGCCATCACCTTCAGAACATGCGGTTACCACAAATACAAGCAACAGCATTATCCATGAACTGTAAAACAGCGTTCGGTTTTTCATTAATTTTTCCATTCTCGTAAAATAAGGTGTTTTTTTCAAAATGTGTAACGAAGTTTACATACCTGCTCTTATAAAAAAATCTTAACTTGCACTGTCTGTAACGTTCTTTAAAAGATCTGTTGGGAACAACGTTTATTTCGCTTCATCTGTTCACTTTGAACCGTACTGAGCAAGCGATCTTCGTCTTGCCATCACTCTTTTCTGCTCTTTATGCAGATTCGCAGACTGTACTGCATGAAATTCCGGGATTTTATTGCCGGATTCCGTGTCCAAATACTTTCTATTATGACTTCCAAAACATTCGATTTTATCATAGCCGGCGCCGGCATTGTAGGTCTCTCCACTGCCTATAAACTGTCTCTTGCCTATCCGGATGCATCAATTCTCATCCTCGAAAAGGAGCCGGGGGTTGCTGCCCATCAAACCGGTCACAACTCCGGAGTGATCCACTCCGGGATCTACTATAAACCGGGCAGCTACAAAGCAAAAAACTGCGTGGATGGGCGCCATCAGCTGGTGGATTTTTGCCTGGAAAATGAGATTAAGATGGATATCTGCGGAAAGGTGATTGTGGCCACACAGGAAGAAGAGATTCCAGGACTCACTGCGATTTTTAACCGCGGTCTTCAAAACGAGATTGAGGGCCTCAATCTGATCGATTCGAAGGAGTTGCGGGAACTGGAACCTCACGCAGCAGGTTTACGGGCGATCCATGTTCCCTGCGCAGGTATTGTCGATTTCAAGGGTGTATGTGAAGTTCTTGCAGCTAAAACGGTTCTTCCCGGCAACCGGATCCTTTTCAACAGCATGATCACGGGAGTACATCAGTCAAACGGATCGCTCACAATCAGTGCCTCCGGTCATTCTTATACCTGCAAACACTTCATCAACTGTACCGGTCTGCACAGCGACCGTGTAGCCCGGGCATCGGGAGTGGATACCCAGATAAAAATTGTTCCGTTCCGGGGTGAGTATTTCAAGCTCACATCCAGTGCAGACCACCTGGTGAAGGGCCTGATCTATCCGATTCCCAATCCGGACTTCCCTTTCCTTGGCGTCCATTTCACACGCATGGTACTGGGTGGAGTTGAATGCGGTCCCAATGCGGTTTTCGCTTTTAAACGTGAGGGATATACAAAAATGGCATTCAACTTTACTGACACGATCGAAACCGTGAACTTTCCGGGCTTCTGGAAACTGGCCGGCCGGCACTGGAAAATGGGGCTGGACGAGATGTACCGTTCGGTATCCAGGAACGGTTTTTTGAAAAATCTTCAGAAGCTGATTCCCTCCGTGCAAATAGATGACCTTAAGCCGGCTCCCGCAGGTGTACGCGCCATGGCCCTGGATCCGAATGGCAATATTGTGGATGACTTCTTCTTCGAGACCACCGATAATGAAATTCATGTACTCAATGCGCCGAGTCCGGCCGCCACAGCCGGCCTTTCCATAGGCGATGAAATTGTGAACAAGGCAAAACAGGCTTTTTCGCTCTGATGGACACCATTTATCAGTTATATCTATGAACCCGGTGATTTAACTCTTATGTCACAATCCGCTCAATTTCAGACACCTGATACCGGGGAACCGATCGA
This sequence comes from Balneolaceae bacterium, assembly GCA_007693745.1. Classification (GTDB taxonomy): domain Bacteria; phylum Bacteroidota; class Rhodothermia; order Balneolales; family Balneolaceae; genus Rhodohalobacter. Next base: position 53,429 of record REDA01000045.1, on the reverse strand, counting down.
GACACCGGAATGGAAAAGTGAGATTCACACGGACCTGCTCACCCGCCACCTCTATGCCAATGATGCTTCGATCTATGAAGAGCTCCCGACCGGTGTTGCTTTCCCGAGAAGTGTCTCGGATATCCGCCTGCTGGTAGAGCGTGCGAATTACGAAGGGTTTTCTATTACAGCGCGAAGCGCCGGTACCAGCCTCGCCGGTCAAACAACCGGAGGAGGGGTGATTATGGACGTGTCCCGTCACATGACCCGCATCAAGCGCATCGACCCTGACAAGGGGGTGGCTCATGTTCATCCAGGTGTAATCCGCGACACACTCAATCGTGAAGCCGGCAGGTTTGGCCTGCAGTTCGGTCCCGATACGGCAACCACCAACCGCTGCATGATTGGAGGAATGATCGGCAATAATTCCTGCGGCTCTTTTTCCATCAAACATCAAACCACACGGGAGCACATCCTTGAGGTGGAAGCCGTTCTGAGTGACGGCTCCCTTGTCCATTTCCGGGCTCTGAGCGAGGCAGAACTGGATGAAAAGCTCAGGCTCAAATCGCTGGAGGGAAAAATCTACCGGGAGATGCTGAGCCTTCTTAAGGCCAACCGAGATGAGATTCTGAAGCACTATCCTCATCCCGAAATCCCCCGCCGAAATACCGGTTACGCACTCGACCGGCTCTGCGAAATGGAGCCCGTCACGCCCGGCGGTCGCCCATTCAACCTCACCGAACTCCTCTGCGGCAGTGAAGGAACACTGGCTCTTACCGCCTCCGCAAAACTCAACCTGGTACCTCTCCCCAGGCACAAAATTCTGCTGATTCCGCAGTTCGACTCTCTCCACGAAGCGATGCTGGCCACCGTCGAAGCGGTGAAGTGGGAACCCTCTGCAGTGGAACTTGTGGATAATATCATCCTGAATGCCACCAAGGGAAATATCGAACAGAAACGAAACCGGTTCTTTATCAACGGTGACCCCGCATGTCTGCTGATCATTCAGTTTGAAGGAAGTTCCGCCGAAAAGATTGAGGATCAGGCCGCGGGTCTGGCTGAAAAGCTGAAGGAGATGAATCTTGGATATGCCCATCCTTTTTTCAGTGAGAAGGAACGGATGGAACGGGTCTGGAACCTTCGAAAAGCCGGCCTGGGTCTGCTGATGGGCCTTGGAACCGAATCCCGCTCTCCAACATTCGTCGAAGATACTGCGGTGCGGGTGGAGGATCTCCCCGCTTATGTACTCGATTTTCAGAAAATTCTGGACAAGCATGAAACCACCTGCGTCTTTTATGCCCACGCATCGGTCGGCGAACTCCACCTCAGGCCTATGATGGATCTGACGAAGCCTGAAGGTTTGGGAAAGATGAAAGAGATGGCGCTGGATGTTGCTGAACTGGTAAAAAAATACCGCGGATCTCTTTCCGGCGAACATGGCGATGGCCGCGCCCGATCGCCCTATATCGAAATCGTTCTGGGCAGTGAGATGATCCCTCTTCTTCAGAGAGTGAAAGAGATCTGGGATCCTGAAAACCGTTTTAATCCCGGTAAAATTACCAACCCAAAACCGATTGACAGCGACCTTCGGTTTTCACCCGCCTACAAGAGTCCGGCCGTTCCTACTGCCTTTAAATGGCGCACTGCCGGCGGTTTTGCCGGAGCCGTGGAACTTTGCAACGGCGCCGGTGTCTGCCGAAAGCTGGCTGCCAGCGGCGGCACCATGTGCCCCTCATACCACGCCACCCGCGACGAAAAGGACAGCACAAGAGGCCGTGCAAATCTCTTTCGTCAACTTTTTTCAGGAAAACAGAAGGATGCCTTTAAATCGGAAGAACTAAAGGAGGCCCTCGAACTCTGCCTGAGCTGCAAAGCCTGCAAAAGCGAGTGCCCTGCCAATGTGGATATGGCCAAAATGAAAGCGGAGTTTACTCATGGATGGCACCAGGCCAACGGCATTACCCTCAGTGAAAGCTTCTTTGGCCGGCCGGAAAGCCTCTATCCGCTGGCCTCGCTCTTTTCCGGTATTTCCAATCAGGTTACTCGAAACCCCTGGGTGAAAAAACAGCTTGAAAAATGGGTAAACATCGATTCCAGAAGAGCGCTGCCCGAGTTTGCTGCAGAGACTTTTGAAAGCTGGTACAGAAAAAACAGTGCTGATCTCAGTCGTCCCGACGGGAAAAAGGTGGTTCTTCTGGTGGATCTCTTTGTCAATTATCATGAGCCTTCCACAGCTATTGGTGCAGCGAAGTTTCTCAGCTATCTCGGCTACGATCTGATTTTCCCCGGCGTACGCGCAACCGGCAGGCCGCAGCTCTCCAAAGGGCTGCTGGATGATGCGGCGAGGATCTGCAGTTCCAACATCCGGTGGCTGATTTCCTACGCTGAGGAGGGAATCCCTATTGTGGGACTCGAACCCAGTGAAATTCTGACACTTCGGGATGAGTATCTCGATCTGTGTGAAAAGGACGAACTGGCCGATGCTGTCAAAATTGCTGAAAACACCTTTCTCTGGGAGGAGTTTATCACCACAGAGCTGGCAGCTTCAGGCCCTCTGTCTATCGGAAACGGCGCCACGGTAGCTGTTCACGGCCACTGCCACACGAAGGCGCTGGTGGGCAATGATCCGCTTCTGCAGGCATTAAGCCTCACAGGCTTCCGCCCGGTTGAACTTCAGACAGGCTGCTGCGGAATGGCAGGGAGCTTTGGGTATCAGAAAGATAAATATGACCTCTCTATGAAGATTGGAGAAGAGACGGTTTTCCCATCACTCAGGGGACTCACCCCGGATCTGCTGGTCTGTGCGCCGGGCTTCTCCTGCCGGCACCAGATTGCCGACGGTCTCAGAAGAAAGGCTCTGCATCCTGCCCGAATTATGGCCGATTCGCTGCCTGATCAAAAGAAGAGTGTTCCGTCTGATTCCTGAACAAATACAGACAGGCAGCTGGCTCTTCTTTAACGTAGTTTCCGGCTCTCAGATACAAAGCCTTGCATTGGATCCGGCAATCTGTACGCACATCTTTTGAATCATCCAAACGATGTGGTTCAGTGATCCCGAAACGTAACGGGTGCCGGAGCCTATTCTGATGCCATTCTGATGGCGAGCAGGGCGATCCGCTCTCCAAGCGCCTGCCCTTTTGCCAGAAACCGATCCTGCAGTCCCGAGCCGGCTGCGGCCTGAAACGGAGCCTCTGATGTGATTGCCGAAGCCCCAAACGGCTGGGTCCAGTCGGGCCCTCCCGCCACAATCATTCCGAACACCAGCATACTCTGCAGGATCGACATCTGCACCAGTTCCTCGCCGGCCGATATACCTCCACCCGTCACAAATGCAGCCCCGATTTTATCCCTCAGGGGTTCTCCTTCAAACGGCCATGAGGCGATAAACCGGGAGATTTCCGGCGAGACGTTTGCGTTATAGACCGGACTGCCTACAATGATGGCATCCGCCTGGATTAACTCCTGATGTGTCACTGTCTCTGTCGTTCTGAGAAGTACCTCTTCAACATCTGCCCCTGCCGCGCCTGCGGCGACGGCTTCCGCCATCTGCTGTGTGTTTCCGGTTTCACTGTGATAGACGATCAGCACAACAGGTTTTTGTGCGTAAAGCGAAGCATAAAAGAGACAAAGCACCGGAACAAGCAAAACGATTCTGGCAATGCTCACCATGCAGAAATATCCGGGGGAACTGGCACACTGTCCGGTGAAAAACCTGACCTTCATCAGGTCAGGGCATCTCTGAGCAGGTCGATGCTCTCTGCCACAGCTTCAGCAGAAGGAGCAAAGCCCTCAAACTCAATGGACACATATCCTTTGTAATCCACAGCCTTCAGAATCCGGCCAATTCGCTCATAATCGAGATCCAGTGTATAGAACCGCCCCCCTCCGTAGTAGGTTTTGGCCTGGATAAATACAGTGTGTGGTGCGAGCATCTCCAGCTGTTCGTACGTCTCTTCCAGAAAATTACCCGTATCCATCAGCACCTTGAGCCACGGCGAATCCACGGCATTCAAAATACGAAGAACCCCTTCAGCACTTCGGGTCATGCCCCAGTGGTTTTCCAGGCCAAGCATCACTCCATGCTCCTCAGCCACTGGCACCACCTCGTTGATCGCATCAATACACCAGCCGTAGGCATCATCTTCCGTGTACCCCTCAATTGCAGGTTCCAATCCCCGGTTTGCCATCAGTTCGGCAAACGTGTCCGTGGTGCCCCAGCGACCCGCACTGATCCGGATACAGGGAATCCCAAGCTGGTATGCAAGGCGTACAAACCGCTTGGTGTCATCAATACTCTTCTGACGTTCAGCCGGATCAGGATTCACAAAATCCTGATGCGTGGAGAGGCAGTTTAAAGCCACCCCGTGCATCAATGCATGACGCTTCAGGGAGCGGATATACTCCGGGTTCTCGCTCTCCATCTGGCGGTGCAGAATATCCACGCCGTACACTCCGAGACGCGATGCCTCTTCAATCACATGGCGTATCGGTGTTCTCTCCGGACTAAAATGCCAGTAGGAGTAAGATGAAATCCCAAGTTTAACGTGAAAAGGGGTTCGCGCTGATGCAGTTCCGGAAGAAGCAATCCGACGCTGTTTTCTCCCGGCCAGGGCAGTGACCGGAATCAGGGTTCCCGCAGCCACACCGGCGGCAAGCTGTTTCAGAAATGTTCGTCGTTGATTGGTTTCCTTAATCATAGGGTGAAAGAGTTTATGATGGATGGGTCATCTGAGCTGAAAAATAGAAAATTAACCCGAAGGTTGCAGAAAAGAAACCACTGCCATCACCTTCTGTTAAAACTCATCCCCGGGAGACAGACACTGCACCCTGAGCGAAACCGAAAACAGACAACCGGCGCTAATTTCCGTTCCCTCTTTCGATCAGCTCCCTCGCACTGGCCAGAGCAGATTCCGTGATCTGCTCACCGCTCATCAGTGCGGCCACTTCCCGGATATGCTCATCGCTGTTCAGGGGTTCAATCCGGGTGAGAGTACGCTCTCCCTCTTCCACTTTCGCAACCCGGTAGTGCTTATGAGCCTGACTTGCAATCTGGGGCTGGTGCGTAATCGCAATAATCTGGCAATGTTCGGACAGCTTTCTCATCTCCCGGCCCACCTTTTCGGAGATATTCCCGCTGATACCGGTATCAATTTCATCAAAAATCATCACAGGCAGGTGGTGCTGCCTTGCCAGGATAGATTTCAGGGCCAGCATCACACGGCTTACTTCCCCGCCCGATGCGATCTTTGCCAGGGGTTTCGGCTCTTCTCCCTTGTTGGTGGAAATAAAGAAACGAACCTCATCACAGCCGTTCTCCGTGCATGCGACCGGTCGCCCGTCGATATCAATCCATCCCTTCTCCGTGAACATCCAGTCGGTCCGAACCCTGAACTGCCCGTGCATAATCCCGAGATTCTTCAGGGAGTTCACAATATCCTCAGAAAGCGTTTCACCTATACGAACCCGGATTTCATGCAGTTCGGAAGCTCTTTCAGTGAGGAGAGTTCTCTGCTCTTCAATCTGCCGGCGGATACGGCCGGTCTCGAGGTCAAAGTTCTCTGCCTTATTGAGTTCTGAGCGGATTTCAGCGGTATATTGAATCAGTTCGGGCAGAGATCGCATATATTTCTTCTGAAGCCTCATCAGTTCAGCCTGCCGCTGACGCAGGGTTTCGAGTCGCAGGGGATTGAATTCGATCTGATCCCTGTAGCGTTCGGCAAACTGCAGGGTTTCCTGAAGGCTGATGCGGGCGCTGTTTACTTCTTTCAGGTACGATTCAAAATCGGGTTCAATTCGGGCAATATCCTCGAGGTGAAGCTTCACCGTATTGATCAGCTGCATCAGGCTCACGTCATCCCCATTGCCAATATCCGTAATTGCCCGGACTTTCTGATCCAGCTCTTCGGCGTTGTCGAGCAGATTCATTTCAGCGACCAGTTCCTCCTCCTCATCCGGACTGAGTTTCGCCGCTTCCAGTTCTTTCAGCTGAAATTGATAGAGATCGCTCTTTTCACGCAGCTCCCGTTCGCGTTTCAGCAGATGTTTCAGTTCGTTCTGAAATGCCGACATCTCCGCCCAGGCCTCCCTGTAGCTGTTGAGATAAGGCTTAACCTGATCGAACTGATCGATCACGCCCAGGTGATTTTCATCTTTCAGCAGCAGCTGATGATCGTGCTGCCCATGCAGATCTACCAGCTGGTCGCCCACCTCCTTGAGCACCGAGATGGTTACCGGAGTGTCATTGATAAACGCACGGCTTCCGGCATGACGAATTTCCCTCCTTAAAATCAGCTCACCGGCAAATTCTATCTCGTTTTCCCTGAGCAGCTTTTTGACAACCTCACTGGATCCCGCAGTGATGGCAGCCTCAGATATGGCTTTATCAGCTCCCTGCCGGATCACCTCAGTGGCCGCCCTTTCGCCCAGTATCATGTTCAGTGCGCCAATAATGATTGACTTTCCGGCACCGGTCTGACCGGTAAGTACATTCAGACCCTCTTCAAACCGCACCTCCAGCTCATCGATCAGTGCAAAATCCTTAATATACAGTGATTTAATCATGAGTAAAATTACTGAATGGTTGATTTTCTCAACATGGCTGCCAGGCTCCGCGACTAAAGTTAAACAGAGTTTATCTCATTTATTGCATAAACTCAAAAACCGAAACTCAAATTCTCAACAAATTGATCCGAATCCCTCGTTCAAAGAGATTCCAGCCACTCTGAATTCTGCTCTGCCTGCATCAACCGGGCTGATGGCATTCATTCGGAGGCATCAGATGTATGAACCACGATTCTCACTTCCATTACAGATATTTTTTTATTTCCGGAAGAAAGTCTTCCCTTCATGCTCAGAAGACTCCTTTTCGCGCGGGTTGAGAAGCCCCCACCCGTAACCAGCGGTGATCACCACTCCGGTTATCAGTAAAATGAATTTCGTTACCATCTCACCGCCGATGAGTTGCGCAAACCACGGTTCAGCAAATACGAGAGCGGCCAGAAGTGCCATCAGAATCAGGCTCTGCGATAGCCGGTAGGGCACGCTCATCACACGCCTGCTGTAAAACCCGAGTACAAGGGCCATCGCCCCGTAACTGGCAAGCGTGGCAACAGCTGAGCCGGTCATTCCATACAACGGAATCAGAATCAGATTTGCCAACACCGTTATCAGGGCGCCCATCAGTGTGATTTTATAGAGAGCTCTGGTCTTCTCCTTGATAAAAATACCTGCTGAAAAATTGATATACCAGCCGTGAAACCAGTAAGCCAGCAGAAGCCAGGGGACAATATCCAGGCCGGCCCAGTAACTGCTTCCGATAAGGGATGCGTTCAGCAGCGGAACAGGGATGGCCACAATCTGTTCCCGGAAGAGTGCCACACTTAGAAAAAGAACGGCGGCAAAGAGGTTGAACCAGGTAAATGCCTGGCCGAAAAGAAGTGGTGACTCCTTATCCTGAGCGTGGCGCATGAAAAAGGGTTGCCATGCCATGCGGTACATCTGAACCAGCAGCAGCATAAAGACCGCCATCTTGTAGCATGCGTTATAGATCCCCACCACATCTTCAGGTGTGGTGCCCATCCCATAGAGCCGTTCAGCTGCAGACGGATCCATGGCATTGAGCAGAAAGCGGTCGAGCATCTCATTGATGGCGTACCCGATGCCGGAGGGGACAAACGGCCAGCCAAATTCAAATGCAGTTTTCAGCCAGCGGCTTTTCCAGCTCCCTTTCAGAAGATCTGCTGTGAACGCCCAAACGAGCAGGGTCATCAGCATCGACGCCACCAGATTGGCGATAAAGACTGCCTCTATTCCAAAGCCCATCCCCAGAATAAGCCAGAAATTGAGCGTCAGATTGACGATGACATGAAGAGTTTTTACCGATGCGAAAAGCAGTGCCCTGCGGGTAAGCCGGAGTTCTGCCATCGGCACAATGGAGAGAGTGTCGAACCAGAGTATTCCCAGCATCATTACAAAGATCGCCGAACTCTCCGCGCCGAGATTGAACAGTGGCAGCAATACCGGCATGGCAAGCCAGAGGAGCAGGCAGAGAAGTGTGGCAAACCCCAGAAGGGAGAGCTGCAGAGTTTTGAAGATATTGGAAGCCTCTTTGCGGTCTGCGGCATAGCGCAGGTAAGCCGACTCCATACCGAATGTAAAAATCACATTTAGCAGGGCAATCGCCGCGTAAATGAGCCCGATAATGCCGTATCGTGCCGGATTAAAGACATCCGTATGAAAAGGAACCAGCAGATAGTTTATAAACCGTGCGGCTACGCTGCTGATTCCGTAGATAAGAGTATCCGAAAAGAGTTCCCGAAGTTTTTTCAAGGGTACCGATTCAGGTTTTTATATCCTTCATTTATCTGCCCGGATGAGGTGTAAAACTGCCTCTACCCCCAAAACATAGCTTTGAACACCAAATCCGGTGATTACACCATGCATCGCCCGGCCGGTCACTGACCGTTCGCGAAACTCCTCTCTGGCGTGAATATTGGAGAGATGAACTTCAACTTTGGGGATTGTGAGAAGTTCCAGTGCATCATGGATGGCAACTGAAGTGTGTGTAAAACCGCCCCAGTTGGCTACGACTCCGTCAGTACCCGACGTACGTGCCTTCTGAAGCGCATCAATCAGCTCGCCTTCATGATTGCTCTGAACAAATTCAAACGACAGTTCGGGGCAGCAGGTTTTGAGATGCTTCTCTATTTCAGCAAGTGTCACGGTTCCGTAAACAGCCTTGTCTCTCTGGCCAAGTAAATTGAGATTGGGTCCGTTCAACACCAGGATCTTCACAACTCCACCCCGGCCGAAACGATCTCTGCAATCTGCTGCATTCTTTCCTGGCTAACTTCAGCCTTGCTGCGCAGCGATAGGCCCTGTCCCTCACGGTAAATCGGCACAAGATGAATATGCGCATGAGGCACCTCCAAACCCTCTACCACAACGCCTGTCCTTAGCGGTTTGAGAGTCCTGTCCAGGGCTGTTGCCACTTTCTTTGCAAAAATCACGCTCTCTGCAAGCAGGCTGTCGGGCAGCTCAAACAGATAATCAATTTCCTGTTTCGGTACCACGAGAGTATGTCCTTCACTCACCGGACTGATATCCAAAAAAGCGATATGAGTGCTGTTTTCAGCAATTTTATAGCAGGGTATCTCACCCCTTATGATTTTGGTGAAAATGGTTGCCATTTTTTCTGATCTTTTGAACGATTGATGTTCATACGGAGTTAAAATACAGTAATTGTATTACTACTGCATATTTTTGTATTTTACAATTAAGATTGTTCTTTTCGATACTGTTTAGAGGGGTTGTTGTAAAACTGTTCTTTTGTCCAATATCTTCATTGCCTCAAATTCAAAAATCCTCACCTATTGTCAAGAAGTTGCGTTTTTAGATGTACTATCGTACCGATTTTGAGCAAAATTCCATTTTTTTTACAGCCCCTCACAGGTGAATTGGATCTGCGGTTTGATTTTCATTTTCAAAAACCCGTATCTTTAGTGTCTTTGCAAAAATGCACTATGAATCGGTAGCTCAGTTGGTAGAGCAGCGGCCTTTTAAGCCGCGGGTCGAGGGTTCGAGCCCCTCCCGATTCACTCCAATTTTAAGAATCTCTCTTGATTAACCTCTACTGGCTGAAACCCGGTAGGGGTTATTTTTTTTGGATGCTTTGCATCCGCCTCTACTCTTTCAGGTTTACGTGATTAAAATTCCGAAACCGGTATCTGCGAAAGATTTCACGAAGAGATCTCAAAGCTAAAACCAGTAAAATCAATCCGAAGACATAGGGCATCAGCGCTAAAAACAGATCCAGCAGCGAATGCTCTTTGTTTGAGAGATAGAGATAGGCAAGGTAGGAACTGTAAAAAAAGAGGAACATCAGCCCCTCTGCTCTTGAAATCATCCTGCCCGTGTAAAATACCGGAATACAGAGAAAAGAGGCCGCAATAAGTACGGAAAGATCGACCCGGAGAAGCACTTCCGGAACAGGTATGGAACCGGGAATAAAAAGACCGGACACCCCTAAAACGGCAAGTAAATTCATAATATTACTGCCGATGACGCTCCCAACAGCGATATCTCTCTCCTTCCTGAATGCGGCAACGATTACCACGACAATCTCGGGCAGCGAGGTTCCAATCGCAACAACTGTCAATCCGATTACCAGTTCGCTTACGCCGGCGATTTCAGCAAATATCACAGCACTGTCCACCATCCAGCCGGCTCCCAGAATTAACAGAATAAAGCCTGCAATACTTCCGGCAAGCTGAAGAACAATCACGCCTGCTTTGCGCTTTGTCTTTACACCGGAAGAGTACTCACTCCCGCTCTGCCGCCCGAGAAAAAGCAGATAAACGAACAGCAAAAGAGACAGTGCGAGACACTCCCACATGGAAATGCTTCCGTTTAACGCAAAAACCCAGACCAGCAATGTTGCGCCAATCATAATGGGGAGATCAGATCGAATCAGATTCACATTTATCTTGACAGGAATCAAAAGTGCTCCGATACCCAAAATCAGCAAGGTGTTGGAAATATTGCTTCCGATGATGTTTCCGATCATCAGATCCGTCTCACCATTGATCCCGGCCTGAATACTGACGGCCAGCTCTGGTGCGCTTGTACCGAAGGCAACCAGTGTCAGACCAATCACCAGTTTTGAAATCCCTGCAGCCAGAGCCAGCCGCGACACAGATTTCACCAGCACTTCCGCTCCGGCAATGAGCGCTGCCAAACCGGCCAGAAACCATAAAACTGGTATAATCACAATTTCAGAATTTTAACTTCGGTTGTGGTCCCTGGATGATCAGGGCAATAAACATTATGCCACTGCTTCCCGGAAATCGGAAGGAATTTGTACACCTTTAAAAAAACGGGCAAGCCTGCACAACGCCCCTTCGTATCCCTGTTTTTTTGTTAAAGTTTTTTTGAAACAAATTGATAAGCAGGACGTATAGAAGAACAGAAGATGTTTTGGTTAACAAATAATTCATTTTGGCCCTGTACACTGACCTGTACAGGGCTTTTTTTTTGAAAAAAACCTCTGTCCTCAGACATTTCTGACAAGATCATCACCGGTTCATACAAACTTCCGGGTGGTACTGAAATGTAAGAAAGATCACTTTCAACTATTTCAGATCACTCAGATTGCCCGCTTCCGGAGAGCAGTGTCAAAAGATAAGAGTCATAATCAGCTGTCCAGACTCTGTGCATCCGCTGCCTCAACGACATGGATACTGAAAACATTTACAAGGAACAGCAGAGCGATGGCTCCGATAGCTGCAAAAATCAGTGGTGCATAGACAGTGAATGATATGGCAATCACACCGATTACAACAGAGGAAGCTGCACCGCAAAGCAGATTTGCTATCATACCAACTCCCCGTTTGATCATTATGAGGTCGATGATGAAGCCAACGAGTAAACCAATGGAGATCAGCCAGTAGATCGTTACACCATTTAATTCTTCCATGTTTTCGTACTTTAATTGAATTCTTTTTGAATGAACTGACAAAGTACGGAATTTGATATTTTTTTCTGAATTCTTCACACATTTGGATGAAAAATCCTGAGATACAGACGAGAAAGATTATCCATGTGGATATGGATGCATTTTTTGCATCCGTTGAACAGCGAGACCATCCGCAGTACAGAAACAGGCCGGTTCTGGTGGGTGGCTCTCCTCAGGGAAGGGGTGTGGTGGCTGCTGCCAGCTATGAGGCCAGAAAATTCGGAATCCACTCAGCCATGCCTGCATCCAGAGCCATAAAACTCTGCCCGCACGCTGTTTTTCTAAAGCCGAGATTTGAAGTCTATAAGGAAGTCTCTGCCCGGATCAGGGAGATCTTTTATGATTATACAGATCTGGTAGAACCACTCTCTCTGGATGAAGCCTATCTTGATGTCACGGAAAATCACTCCGGCAACCCTTCAGCCACACTGATTGCCAGAGAGATAAAAAAACGAATTTATAATGAAACCGGCCTGACAGCCTCTGCGGGGGTCTCTTCCAGTAAATTTCTCGCAAAAATAGCCTCGGATCTTGAAAAACCGGACGGATTGAGCGTAATTACCCCGGAAGAGGCCGAACCGTTTATCGAAAATCTGCCCATCGGTAAATTTTATGGTGTGGGCAGAGCCACTCAGCAGAAGATGGAATCCCTGGGAATTCACAACGGTGCCGATCTCAAAACATGGGATGAGGCCAGGCTTGTAAAGCTTTTCGGGAAAACCGGACACCATTATTACAGGATTGCAAGGGGAATCGATACGCGAAAGGTACAGCCTGACCGGGTACGGAAATCGATCGGAAAGGAGAAAACGTTCGAAGAAGATATCTCCGATCTGGAATGGATTGTGGAATTTCTCGGGCAGCTGGCTGAAAAGGTTTCTGCTTCCATGCAGAAACTCAATGCGGCAGGCAAGACGATTACCCTGAAGGTGCGTTATGAGAACTTCGAGACGATAACCAAGAGCCAAACATTGCCTCTTTTTACAAATTCGTCCACAGATCTCTTTGAAGTCAGCCGGCGCCTGCTGGAACAGACGGAGGCTGGAGAGAGGGAGATACGGCTGATCGGCCTCTCTGTGTCATCCCTCAATCTCTCGGAGAAAGGTGCTTTCGGAGAACAGCTCGAGATTCCTTTTCCATCGGCAGGCAGAGTGGTTTAGTAAAAACCGGCTGCCACAGGGGGCGTTGAAAAACCAGGACTTTTGCTCAGGATCAAGGCAGAAACAACTTTAAACCCGCAGCCTTTTTGCCAACCGTGAGGATTTTTAAGTTGCGGCAACAAAGATACTGGCCAAAAGAACAGTATTTCAAATTCCCTGCTCAGCTGTTGTAGCTGTCAGGCAGGTCGTTCTCATAAAGAACCACATCTCCCGGACGTGCAACTTCAGCGAGCAGATCATTCGCCTCAAAGAGGCTGTTCACAATCCGGATCTCTGTCTTTCCAGCCGGATCACTCCGCCGGATCCCTCTCTCAATCGGGGCGATACGCTCACCTCCCACCAGAATGGCAAGATCGATCCCCCCTTCTCCAATATCTCTTCCAAACTGCTCATTGAGATCGTCCTCCGCATCACCCAGCTCGATCATACCGGGTGTGATAATAATTTTTCTGACCCCGGAAAATGAGCTCAACACTTCCACTGCGTTTGCGGCTCCTACCGGATTGGAGTTAAACGCATCATCAATCACGGTAATTCCATTGCGTTGCTTCAGCTCCAGGCGGTGTTCCACCGGATTGATTTTTGAGGCGGCAAGAGCCACTGTTTTGATGCGTATATCCAGCTCATTCGCCACCGCGGCAGCAAGCAGCAGATTTTGCACATTATGCCTTCCCAGCAGTTTGGTTGCGATCTGCCCTGTCTCTCTCACCCTGCCTTTCTCATCCTTCAGCACCAGGTCGAAAGAGGTACCCTCGCCACCCGTCTCTATACCTTCTGCCATCACAGTACCCTGCGGTCCGGTCACAATACACGTTACATCGTCACGGAGTAATTTCATCGCCTTTACCCATTCATCTTCTCCGTTCAGAATCAGGATTCCGCCCGGCTTGAGTTCTCTGGCAAGTGTGGCCTTTTCGTGTGCGATCACCTCCTGTGAACCAAAGGTCTCGAGGTGCGAAACCCCCACATTGGTGATCACTGAGATATCGGGCCGGGCAATTTCACAGAGTTCTTTGATATTCCCCCTGTAGCGGGCACCCATTTCAAGGATTAGGATTTCATGATGAGCCTCCAGGTCGCTGTTTATCACCTTGCAGATACCCATGGGTGTGTTGAAGCTGCCGGGAGTCACACATACCTGATACCGCTCTCCCAGGAGTGCTGAAATAGTAAATTTTGTGCTTGTTTTCCCATAGCTTCCGGTAATCGCAATCACCTTCACATGAGAAAGTGCCGAAAGCTTTTCCCTGGCCTGTTTTTTGAACCCTTCCTGGATAAATCGCTCAACAGGTTGGATAATCGCGGCTACTACAAAAAGAAACAGCGGAATCAGCATGTCTATCAACACGACAAAGAAGGCAACAAAATAGGGGTCGGTATTCACAAAGGCGCCGGCGTAATCCCGGATCACCATTCTGTTATAGCTGAAATCGATCAGATAGTACCAGGCTGCAACTACCGGCAGGAGATAGATGACGGCAAGTCTCTTCATTCTGGAAGTAAATACCAGCGGCTTTTTCTGCTGCACGGGACTGTAGATATCTACGTCAATAAACCAGAAAATGGCCACTGTCGCCATGATCACAGACCCGGCGGTCATAGTAATTCTGGAAGCTGCATAGGCGGTCATCCCCAGAATCAGCAGATTGAAAAAAAGATGCTCAGCAGTAATGCCGCGTGAGAAAAGATGACCTGAAAACCAGCGGTACATATCCGCCAAACTGTACCCGTTCTGCTGAAACATGTGCAGAAAATAGCGCATTCTGTAAAGAGAATGACGGATCACAACTGCAATCATGAGCAGTACAAAAAGATTGGCCAGGATGGAGTAAAATTCCAAAATCCGCAATTATGTGGTTTGAACCCGCCATCAAACGGGTCGATTCTGAGGGTTCAATCTGTTATATTTACAGGCGTTCAATACGTCATGTAATCAACCACCCCGAAACATATAGTGTCGTTGCAACAGATTTGATCGCTCCGGTTCGTCAATCGTTCCGGGTTTTAAGTGTTACAAAGATAGTAAAGATCTTACAAAAGACAGACGGGATCCGCAAATCAGCTTGCGGCACCCCCTGAAGAGAGCGCAAACTGACCGATATAACTTAAATTAAACTTCTTATGAAACTGATCATCCCCATGGCCGGACGCGGCACACGCGTTCGCCCGCATTCACATACCACCCCGAAACCTCTGCTCCCGGTGGCCGGAACGATGATTATTGAGAGGATTGTGGAGACCTTCGCCAAAACCCTCGACCGTACCATTACGGAAATTGTCTATATTCTGGGTCCTGATTTTGGACGGCAGATTCAGACAACCCTTACGGAAATGAGTGACCGGCACCGGGCCAAAGCCACATTCCGGGTTCAGGAAACTGCACTCGGTACTGCCCACGCCGTTGCATGTGCAGCAGAAGATCTTGAGGGAGAAGTGATCATTGTCTTTGCCGACACCCTTTTTGATTCCAAAGCGAAGGTGTCTGTCGAAGATGCAGACAGTGTGATCTGGCTTAAAGAAGTGGACGACCCGTCCCGTTTCGGTGTCGCCGTACATGAAGGGGATACCATTACCGGATTTGTTGAAAAACCGAGTGAGCCGATTTCCAATCTCGCAATTATCGGCGTTTACTATTTCCGGGAGGGGAAAGATCTCATGAAAGAGATTCAGTATCTGCTGGATCACGACATTACGGGTCATGGAAGAGAGTATCAGCTGACGGACGCACTCGACCGATTGCTGAAAGATGGCAAGGTTTTCAAAAAAGCCACTGTTGATGAATGGCTCGACTGCGGTACACTTGCGGCATGGCTGGATACCAGTTCCGTTATCCTGGAAAAAGAGAGCCACAGCTATCCCGAATTCGAAAACAGCACCATCCACCCTCCCGTATTCATCGGTAAGGGTGTTTCTGTGATCGGATCTGAAATCGGACCCAATGTTTCCATCGAATCAGGATCCGAAATCATGAACTCAAAAATCAGTCATTCTATCATTCAGCAAAATGCCGTTATCAAAGAGTGCGCATTCAGCCGCTCAACCATCGGGGCTGATACCGAAACGGAAGGAATTACCGGTGAGATTCACATTGGTGATCACTCTGTTATCCGTTCATCCTGAGCCAATCCCAGACTATCCGGACACGGGATTGAGCGTTGCGAAATTCCCGCTCCGATCACGGTCTCTATTTCAAACAGGTTAACCGAGATGACTGATATTCCTGAACAACATCTGCAACTGTTCAAAACCATCGGCAAGGCAGCGGATACGATAGGCCAAAAGGTATTTGTGGTAGGCGGATACGTACGGGATCACTATCTCAACAAAGATGTTTCGGAGCTAACCGATATCGACTTTGTCACCATCGGATCCGGTATCCGTCTGGCAGAGGAGACATCCAGGATTCTGAAAACAACCAAACTCTCAGTGTTCAAACAGTTCGGAACCGCACAGGTAAAGTACAGGGATCTGGATCTCGAATTTGTGGGTGCACGCAAGGAGAGCTACCGCAGAGAATCGAGAAAACCGGTTGTGGAAAACGGAAGCCTGGAAGATGATCAGCTTCGGCGCGATCTTACGATCAACGCCCTCTCCTGGAGTCTGAATCCGGACTCATTCGGGCTCCTTCACGACCCGTTTGGAGGAGTTCAGGATCTGCTGGAAAGAAGAATCAAAACACCGATCGACCCGTTAAAAACCTTCGATGACGATCCGCTTCGAATGATGCGCGCAGTGCGCTTTGCAGCACAGCTAAAGTTTTCCATTGAGGAAAAGACACTCTCTGGCATCGAAACCATGGCTCCACGCCTGTCGATCATCTCCAAAGAACGGATACTGGATGAGCTGAATAAAATCATCCTCACAGATGAGCCATCCTATGGATTTACCCTGCTCTTGCAAACCGGTCTTCTGAAAGAGTTTTTCCCGGAAATGACCGATCTGCTGGGTGTGGAGGAGAAACAGGGGCAGAGACACAAAGACAATTTCTGGCATACGCTTGAGGTGCTCGATAACGTGGCACTGGTAAGCAACGATCTCTGGCTGCGCTGGGCTGCAATCATGCATGATATTGCCAAACCCCCCACAAAACGTTTTATGCGTGGCGTTGGCTGGACCTTCCACGGACATGATGCCCTGGGGGCAAAATGGGTTCCACGTATTTTCAAGAGGCTTACCCTGCCGCTTGATGAGCGGATGAAGAGAGTGCAAAAGCTTGTGAGACTGCACCTGAGGCCCATTGCCCTGGTAGCAGATGAGGTAAGCGACAGCGCCATCCGGCGTCTTCTGTTTGAGGCCGGCGACGAAATTGATGATCTGATGGCTCTTTGCAGAGCTGATATCACCAGTAAAAATGAGTGGAAAGTGAAAAAATTCCAAAACAATTTCGACCGGGTTGAAACACGGCTGAAAGAGGTTGAGGAAAACGACAAAATCAGAAACTGGAAAAATCCCGTTAGCGGTGATGAAATCATGGAAGTAATGAAATGCGAGCCCGGACCTGTTGTCGGGCAGGTAAAAGAGCGTATCAAAAATGCTATACTCGACGGAGAAATCGCCAATAACCACGAGGAGGCCTACAACTTTCTCATGCAGATTCGTAACCGTTTTACCGAAACCGGAAAGTGAGAGCCTTGCTCATATGGTGTATCGCCGTATCTTGACTATTTAAACGAAATTTGACTCCAAATGTGGATTGCCGACGCCTTTGCAAAGATTAACCTGGGACTTCATGTCCTGGAGCGCCTGCCAAACGGATATCATCGTATTGAAACCGGATTCTGCTTTATCGAATGGAGCGACCGTTTTGAAGTGCTTCCCTCAAGCCAGTACCGGCTGGAATTTTCTGATTCAGCTATCCCTGTGGATGAGAGCAATCTGATCACTAAAGCATACAGACTCTTTGAAACGGAAGCCGGCCTGAAGAGCCAGTACCGCTTCTCTGTTCAAAAGAAGATTCCGGCGGGAGCCGGACTTGGAGGCGGGAGCAGCAATGCAGCTTTAACCCTGCGAATCCTCAATAAACTTGAAAAAACGGGCCTGTCAAACAGGGAACTCGAAGAAATGGCCGCAACACTCGGAGCAGACGTTCCCTTTTTTATTGAGGGAGTGACCGGTATCGGAACCGGAACCGGTCAGCAGATCGAGCCTGTTGACATTCAACCCGACGGCTGGATCGTTACCGTCTGGCCCGGTTTTGAATCCTCCACTCCCGTCGCCTACCAGCAGTGTACTCCCAACCCGGATCCGGAGTTTTCACTCAGAGAAACCCTTTTGGGAGAAGAGCCGGCTCAATGGCCGGTTTTTCTGGAAAACGACCTGGAGGGCCCCGTTATCCGTATCCATGAGATGATCGGATACATGAAGGATCAGCTCTACGATTTCGGAGCACTGTACGCAGCCATGAGTGGAAGCGGTTCTACCGTTTTTGGAATTTTTGAACAGGATTTTGTTGCAATTAACGCCTATGAGTCGTTTCATAGACTGGGATATGCGGTCAACCTGACACGGCCCGGGTTCAAGCCCGACTACGGAATTTATTTCAAAGAAAACTGAGTAATCAACGTAAACTGAACAGTAAAAACTGATGATTAAAAAAGAGATTAACGCCGATCTTCGCAAAGGCATGGACACAGAATCTTTCCGCGAAGATATCCGGAATCATTTACGATACACCCTGGCGAAAGACAGCTATTCAACCACCGAATGGGATCACTACAAAAGTGTTGTACTGGCTGTGATGGACCGCCTGAATGACCGGTGGGTCCACACTCAGCAGCGATACTACAGAGATGATGTGAAAAGAGTTTACTACATATCCATGGAGTTCCTGATCGGGCGGCTGCTCGACAACATGCTCGTAAACCTCGGGATGCAGCAGGCCGCGGCAGATGCCCTGGAAGAGCTGGGACTGGATTACGATATGATCCGCAGTTCTGAACTGGACGCCGGGCTTGGAAACGGCGGCCTCGGCCGGCTGGCCGCCTGTTTTCTCGATTCAATGGCAACCATGGGGATCCCTGCGGTCGGATACGGCATCCGGTACGACTTTGGGATCTTTACACAATCGATTGTGAACGGCTACCAGATTGAAAAGCCCGATCTCTGGCTGCAGTATGGTAATCCCTGGGATATCATCCGCCCGAAAATTCAGTACAATGTCCCTTTTTACGGAGAATCTCACGCTTATCATGATGATACAGGACGTCTGCGGTTTGAATGGCAGCATACAAGGGATGCCAGAGCCATGGCTTACGACACACCCATTCCAGGTTTTAAGAATGATGTGGTAAACAATCTTCGGTTATGG
Organism: Balneolaceae bacterium; assembly: GCA_007693745.1. GTDB lineage: Bacteria > Bacteroidota > Rhodothermia > Balneolales > Balneolaceae > Rhodohalobacter. Next base: position 34,471 of record REDA01000045.1, on the reverse strand, counting down.
AAAGCCTCATCACCCACAACCATCGATCTGGCCAGCTTTAATCAGGGACAGTATATTGAAGCGGTGAAAGAGACGCAGCTGAATGAAAATATTTCAAGGGTACTCTATCCGAACGACAAGGTATTTGTTGGACAGGAACTGCGCCTCAAACAGGAATTTTTCCTGGTTTCCGCTTCCATGCAGGATCTGCTGCGCCGTTTCCGTAAAACCAACAGCGACTGGCGAAAGCTTCCGGAGAAAGTAGCCATTCAGTGTAACGATACACATCCAAATCTGGCCATACCGGAACTGATGAGAGTGCTGATCGATCAGGAAGGGCTCGAATGGGAACTTGCCTGGGAGATTACACGAAAAACCATCTCCTACACCAACCATACCATCCTCCCGGAGGCACTGGAGAAATGGCCGGTTTCCCTGCTCAGAAACCTGCTTCCGCGCCACTTGCAGATCATCTATGAAATCAACCGTCGTTTCATGAAAGAGGTGGCACTTAAAGTGGGTGACGACCGAAGCAAGATGGGCCGGGTTTCCATCGTTGGAGAAGGTGAAAATCCTGTTGTACACATGGCTCATCTGGGCATCGTGGGTTCACACAAAACCAATGGCGTGGCTGCCCTGCACAGTGATCTTATCAAGAAGACCCTGTTCCGGGACTTTTATGAAATCTACCCGGATCGCTTTACTAATAAAACCAATGGAATTACTCCCAGGCGATGGCTCAGACAGTGCAATCCTGAACTGGCCGATCTGATAACAGGGAAAATTGGTGAAGAGTGGGTCACAGATCTCGATAAAATCCGCAAAATTGAATCCTTTATCGATGACAAGGCATTCATGAAGGCATTTGAAGAGATTAAGCTGAAGAACAAGCAGCATCTGGCCGACTACATTCTCGAACACAATAACGTGAAAGTGAATGTCCACTCCATGTTTGATATTCAGATCAAACGCATTCACGAGTACAAGCGTCAACTAATGCTTACACTCTATGGGATTGCACAATATAACCGGATCAAGGAGAATCCGGACCTGGATGTGGTCCCAAGGACCATTATCCTGGCTGGAAAGGCAGCGCCCGGATACACGATGGCAAAACTCTTCATCAAACTGATGAACGATGTAGGAGAGAAGATCAACAATGACCCCGATATGGAGGGGAAACTGAACTTCCTCTTCCTGGAAAACTACAGTGTTACCCTTGCTGAAAAAATGATTCCGGCGGCTGACCTCTCCGAACAGATTTCAACTGCCGGTTTTGAAGCATCCGGAACCGGCAATATGAAATTTGCCCTGAATGGTGCAATCACCATTGGTACCCTCGATGGAGCCAATGTGGAGATACTCGAGGAAGTAGGTAAGGAGAATATCTTCATTTTCGGCCTCAATGTGGACGATGTGGATTTGATGCGACACGAAGGGTATGACCCCTGGGAGTATTACCATGCTCAACCGGAATTAAAAAAGGCTCTTGATCAGCTGCGCGACGGATTCTTTAATCAAGAAAAACACCTCTACCAGCCCATTATTGATTCCCTTCTGCACAATGGGGACTATTTTCTGGTGCTGGCCGACTTTGAGGCATACCTGAAGGAGCAGGAGAAGGTGGACGATCTTTTCCGCAACAAAGATGAGTGGTTCCGGAAAGCTCTGCTCAATACAGCCCGGGTCGGTAAGTTTTCGTCCGACAGAACCATCAAAGACTACGCAGATGAAATCTGGAAGGTGAAGACGCACTCCTGACGGGGATGTACAAACCTGACATTGGATTATTTACAATTCCCTGAAACATCAGTTCTATCCAGTCGTAAAGGATTGGTATAGAACCTTAACGAATCAGGATGGATATGGGAAACGTAATGAAATGGATCACTGCTTCTGCTCTCTGCCTCAGCCTGGCTGCAGGACTCTCAGGGATCGCCTCTGCGCAGGAGGCGCAAACCCTGATAAGCGGGAATGTGACACACGGCGGGTTTGGCGGACCCGAAATTAAATTCGGTACAGTCGCCGGATCCCCGGGAGTATGGGTTGGCGGACGCGGAGGCTGGATTATTAATGCCACCCCGAACCATGCAATCTCCATCGGTGGCGGAGGCTACGGATTGGTCAGTGATCATCTGGCCGGAATTCAACCGGCCGGCTCAGAAAACCTCTATGCGCTGAGCGGGTATGGTGGCTTTATCCTGGAATACACCAACCGCTCTTACAGGCTTGCCCACATCACGGTTTCGTCCCTGATTGGAGCTGGGGCGGTACTGCTTCGCGACAAAGAGTACGAGACTGTGAATGAAGACGAAAATGATCCCTTTTTCGTGTTTGAACCGTCATTGAGCATCGAACTGAATGTCACGCATTTTTTCCGGATTGCAGCCGGTGCCGGATACCGGTTTACAAACGGAATCTCAGATTTTGGATACAGTGACTCAGACTTCTCAGCCTTCACCGGAACCCTAACATTTAAATTTGGTAAATTTTGATGAAATCTATTTCCATTGCTGCTTTTTTCTCACTCATCCTCTTTTTGTCGCCCGATCTGCAGGCACAGCAGTCCGAAACCCTCTTCTCCGGCAGTGTTCGGCACGGAGGTTACGGAGCTCTTTTCCACGGAGTAACCTCTCTGAACGGGCAGGCAACCTATCTGAAGGGCTCCAAGGGTGCCTGGGTGATCCGTTTCGACAACGGCAATGCTCTTCATGTCGGGTTTTCGGGCTATCGGTCTGATCAGAATTTTGATGTTGTAAACTGGAGAGAGAGCGGTAATGAAATTCCGGAACTGAAAACCAATTACGGTGGATTTGAGCTTGAATACACCATTCGTTCACTCGATCTCTTCCATTTCGGCTTTCAGACTCTGGTGGGTTCGGGGGATGTGAGATATCAGAACGGCTCCTCCTTTGATAAAAAGTCGGACAACTTTTTCGTGGTTCAGCCAGGTGCCTCTCTCTATGTAAATGTGACCAGCTGGTTCAGAATCAGTGGGTCTGTTCTCTACAGGTATGCTTCCAATGTCAATCTGGCGGGAACCAGTGATACGGATCTCTCCGGATTATCGGTTGCTGCGGGTCTGAGGTTTGGCAAGTTTTAAAAGCCGGCTCACGCCACCGGTTTGAAGCGGGATGCTGACGGAAGAAGATTTCAAACAGCCCGTGGGCTTATATACAATCCCGGGCTTTCCCCCGTATCCGGTTATCGCAACTTACTCGTGTCCCCAGGGTGCAGGAGGCAGCTCCTCAAGGGGTTCGCTCAGATCGAAATCGACTCTCCATGACCACTCATCCCCGCGGATTGTCCCGTAGGTGTAACGGACTCCCGGTTCGATTTCAATCCTCCAGCCGCGAAAAATCCCTGTCTCTTCTGTCCGTTCCACAGATTTAAACTCCTGACGCAAGGCACTGCCTTCACCCACCGAGAAGCCACCGTACATCGTGAAGTCGTCTTCACTTCCGTCGGGTTTACGATGATCGTGGCGGATCTCGAGACCCTCCTCATGCCTGGTGAAGATCCAGGTTCGCGATCGGTCCCACAACTCTTCCTCCTCCAGCTCGATATGGAATGGCAGTTTCAGTTGTACATCACTGCATTCCCGGAAATGGACAATCAGCAACTCGGTCCCGGTGAGCATCTCATCCCCCGGCGGTTCCAGGGTGAGTCCGCCGGGATAAGCGTTTCCGCACTGTTGAGCCAGTGCATCAAAAAAAAGATCAAAAGCAGCGGTATCATCGCCGGCCGGGGCCGGATTGGATTCATTTTTTTCACCGGTGCAGGAGAGAAGAAAGAGCAGGGAAAAAATTGGAGTAAAATAGGAACACTTCATGACTGTAAATAAAATTATGGTTAGGGGGGTGGAAAACGCGGGTCAATCAGGTTCGTTCGATTGAGCCTGAAATAAAATCTGGTAACGAAGATAATGGGCAAAAGAACAGTTTTTCAAGTCAGCCACGAGGCCAGAACTGAATGATACAGTAAAATATTTGATAAAAAAAAGCAGCTCTGACTGGTCAGAGCTGCTTTTGAGCAAATTGCAAAATAGGTCAACGATCACCAACCGGGATTTTGACCCAAATTAGGATTGGTAAGCAGATCGTTCTCAGGAATCGGGTAAAAGTAGTAATGTGGCATCCACTGCTTCACTACATTACTTCTCCATAACAGTTCTCCGGAATCCGATTCAGAGAGAACATAATCAGACCGAACATCCAGATAGGTAACCCCCGGAAGCCTGTTGTCGCCCGGATCCACTGTAAAGAAATAGATATTGGGAGAACCATCTCCGGTCAAATCCAGATACTCATTGGCCTGAGGTACATAGATACCACTCCAGGTACGGTTGAAGAGTTCTCCTCTTCCCCAGCGAACGATATCGTAAAAGCGATGGCCTTCCAGAACCAGTTCAATGCCTCTTTCCCTTCTTACTTCAAGTAATACCGGATCAGAAATGTCAGGAAAATAGTTGCTTTGCAGATAGTTGTCTGCAACCGCAGGCAATGAGTTCAAGCCGCCGGTGATACCCGCCCGGGATCTCAGTGCACCGATCGTTTGAGCCCAGTCTGCATCCGTCAGTGTACCCAGCTCTGCCTTTGCCTCAGCATAATTCAGTAGAACTTCGGCATATCTGAAAATGGGAACCGTGTTGGTATTCACAGTACCCTGACCCAAGGGTTTATCAGGCTCTGTGAACTTCGTTGGCTGATATCCTGTATAGGTATATGCCCAGTCTGCTGCTCTAAGGTTCTCTATACCTCCTCTCGGGCTATTATAGAGAGGCGTTCTGATAGTTTGATACAGCCTGTTATCACGATCCTGAATCTCCTCCAGAAACGTCATTGTTTCGAAGTTGGGATTATTCGTAAACGGCGTGCCGTCGCTGTTCAGATAGGTGTGAATAAAGGTTCTTACCAGATTATATCTTACACCCGTGGTTGCGCTGTTGAGTACCCAGTTTGCAGAATGCCGTACGCCGATACCGCCATCGAGCTGCCTAACCAGAATATCTTCTGCAGAAGTTGGGTCATCTGAAAGAAACAGATGCTGATAGGAGAGATCTCCGGAGCCGGTATATACCGAATAACGATTTCGCTGCATCAGCTGCTGAGAGGCAGAAACAGCCTCCTGGAGCCAGTTATTGGCACTGCTGCCAAGGCCTGATGCCAGTCCGTTTGCATGGTATTTTCGGAAGGTACCCTCGAAAAGAGCCACCCTTGATTTCAGGGCAAGCGCCACATCTTTGGTGATTAGTGATCTGGATCCCTCAGCCTCGGTACGGATATTGGCAATTGCAAAGTCCAGGTCAGCCAGAACATTTGCCATAACCACCTCCCGGCTGTCCCGCCCGCCGAACAGCTTCTCATCTTCAACATCAAGAGGTGTATCGATCCAGGGAACGTCTCCGTATCGCTTCACCTTTTCAAAATAAAAGAAAGCCCGGAAGAACCTTGCAATCCCATTATAGTGTTGACGAATTTCTGCCGGAACTGCAGCATCAGTATTATTCACGAGAAAATAGTTGATATTCCGCAGACCATTCCAGCCCCAGTGTACATCTCCTCCCAGGGCAACCCGGTTCCAGCCGGACTGCGAGGTGTCGTCTGTAGTGGTTGGGCTTACACCCCCGCGCACCAGTGGGGGAACATCCCGCCGGGCTGCATTATCAGCCACGTAATCAGCCCGAAACAGATCGTCTGCCGATGGCAGCCAGTCATAAAACGAGTTGGTGTAAAGCTGGAGACCCTGCTCCGTGCTGAAAATTGCATCTTTTGAAGCCGAATCCCGGGGTTCTTCCACCAGATCGCATGATGGGATGAAGAACAGGCCGGTCAAAAGAATTCCAATAATTGTCGATTTATTCAGAAATTTCATAATGATCTCAGTTTAAACTTTTAAAATGTTACAGAGAGGCCCAGATTCACGCTTTTGAGCATCGGATAATTATATCCGTCACCGGCGTTTCCTCCAATCAAAGGATCCGACGGATTCAGTGCGTTTTCCACATCCATATTGGTAACCGTTTTGTAGAAAGGTGCCCATGTCCAGAGATTCTCACCGGATACATAAACTGTCGCAGAGCGAACTCCGATTTTTGAAGTCAGGTCCATCGGCAGATTATATCCAATCTGAATATTTTTCATCCGGATATACTTCATATCCATCAGATACTGAGTTTGAGGTGCACTTCTCATAATGGCTCCGTCACGGTTGGCCAGTCTGCCAACAAACCTCGGGAAAAAGGCGTCCTGAGATGGATTTTCCTCTGTCCAGATCACTCCCTCCCTCAGATGCCATTTCGGTAAATCTCCATAAGGTCTGTTGTACATTCCCCAGAAAAGAGCAGAATCGTGTCTCGGGTACCAGTTTTGTCTCAGAACTCCCTGGAAAAAGGCTGAGACAAAGAGATTGTTCCATTCGGCTCCCAGATTAATCCCGATTCTGTATCGAGGTGAAGTGTTTCCAATAATTTTTCGATCACCCGGATTGTCAACCGTATTATCTCCGGGGCCAATCACACCATCACCGTTCAGATCTCTGAGTTTCAGATCACCCGGGAATATTTCACCCCATGATGTGGATCTGAATCGACTCTGATCAGCATGCGATGCGATATCTGCCTGATCTACAAAAAAGCCATCCGTCACATACCCCCAGAATTCCCCGATGACCATTCCTTCGTAGTAATCATTGAGAAAACGGTCGGGATTGTTGTAACGGGTAATCGTTGACTTGGAGTCAGACATAGAGAGACCGATTCGATAGTTGAATGGCTTGCTTCCAAGCTGGAACTGATCGCGCCAGTTCATCTGCATCTCCCACCCTTTTGTTTCAAGGTCGGCGTAGTTACCGCGCGGTGCGGAAGCACCAAAAACTGCCGGTGGAGTCAGGGCAATGGTAAACATATCTGAGGTTTCACGAAGATAGACATCACCGGTAAATGAAAAACGGCTTTCGAACATTTCCAGATCAAGGCCCAGGTTACTCGTTGTCGAAGTCTCCCAGGTCAGGCCATCCGGAAGAACAGACGGGTTGGATGTTCTCCTTGGTCTTTCCCCGTTAAGTACGGATGTAGTCTGAGTGATGTTGAATGTTTCAAGAAACACGTATGAATTGATATTCCCGTTCCCCATGGATCCGTAGGATGCGCGAAGCTGGAGGTGGTTGATGATGTTTTGAGGCACCCTGAAAAAAGACTCCGATGAAATCCGCCATCCAACAGAAGCAGAGGGGAAGAAAGCATATCTTTCATTTTCGGGAAACTTGGTGGATCCGTCATACCGCCCGGAAAGCTCAACCAGGTATCTTTCATCATAGATATAATTAAACCGGTAAAATCCACCCTGGATTGCCCATTTTTCATAACCTCCGCCGGTATCCACGTTACTGCCTAAAGCGAGATTCAGGTCATCTGCTCCCTTGAAAATGAGACCGTCACGAAATGCCCGAAGCCTTCTGCTTTCAGACTCTTCATAGTTGTATCCCACCATACTTCTCAGATTGTGCTTGCTGGCAAACGTATCTTCGAACTGAACGTAGAAGTTTGTCGCAAGATAATTTCGCTTGTCTTCCGTTACCCTTAAATCATTGAACTCTGTACGCAATACCCTGAAGCGGTCCGGGCCGTCACTGTATGGGATCTCAAACCGGTATCTCGACTCTTCATCCTGAGTACGCTGAATAGAGAAATCACTCACAACGCGCAATCGGTTCTGTAAAAATCTGGCTTCCATACCTGAAGTATTGCGAAGCACATTGCGTTCAAAATTGAATCCACCGGAATCATACACATGATTTCCGACCGTATAGACCGCTGAATGTGTGAGTGTGCCATCGGGATTATACATTGGCGCGAGCGGGTGCCCCTCATCCGCAATATTTCTCCAGATATTCCCACCTTCCCCGACAGTCAACGGATTGAAATAGGTTCTGTTGGAATAATTGAAGTTGTTGCTCACTATCAGCCAGCTGGTCACATCTGCAGAAGCCCTCGCCCGAAGATTCATCAGTCTGTAGTCATCCGGGCTGTGTCGGAAAAGACCGTCCTGTGCCTGATAGCGTCCTGAAATAACAAATTGTGAATTCTGCGTTCCTCTGGAAATACTCAGATTATGTTCCACAGAACCGATTACATCGGTGTACAGCTCGTCATACCAGTTATTGGCATGGGCGTATCTGTAGGTGCCATCATCGGCAACCCAGGTTCTCGGAAGGCTGGGATCATTGGCTCTTCGGAGAATTTCCTGATAGTATTCCGGGGAAAATGGCAGTGTTTTATTTACGTTTCTTGGGAAAGTACCCTCCCAGTTTTGAAATGCCTCCACATATTTGGTAGCCCAGATGCCCGGATCTACTTCAAAATCTCCCTGGTTTACAGTAGGCTGCTTGAATCCAAAATTGGTCGAGTAGTTCACTGAAAAATCATTTCGGGCACCCTGTTTCGTTTCGATCAGAACCACTCCAAATGCACCACGGGCACCGTAAACAGCGGCGGCAGAGGCGTCTTTCAATACAGACACAGAAGCGACATCATTTGGATTCAGCATGCTTGGATCACCCTCAACTCCATCAATCAGCACAAGCGCATTCCCACCCTGCCCGATCGAGGTTACACCCCGGATATTGATTGCGGGCGATTCAATCGGCTTACCCTGTCCCGGATCTATGTTCACATTGGGCATCAGCCCCTGAAGGCCTTGAGTCAGGTTTGCAACCGGTCTTCTCTCAAGCTGTTCACTTGTAACCTGATCAACTGCCCCTGTCAGATTCACCCTTTGCTGAACTCCGTACCCAACTACAATCAGGTCTTCCAGTAGTAGCAGGTCCTGTTCGAGTGCAATATTTATAAGTTCACGCTCACCGATGCTTACTTCAACCGTCCGAAATCCTATATAGGAGAAAACCAGGGTATTGTACGATTCAGGTACTGATAGTGTATAAACACCATCACTGTTGGTTGTGGTGCCAATCGTTGTATTGGGAACCATCACTGTTACTCCAACCAGAGGTTCTCCTGAACCTGCATCTGTCACTCGCCCGGAAATTACCTGATCTACAACAGGTTCAGTTTGCACCTCCGCAATTTCTTCATCCCTCATCAGCACCAACTGTCTGTTTGGTGAGATTGCAAAGCGAATTCCCGTCCCATCCAATACCTCCCATAATGCGTTATAGAGAGGAATTGCTTCATGATGGACAGTAACACGTTTATCCTTTGGAAGTATGATCTCACTGTACATCAGTTTCAGCTGAGCTTTTTCAGCAATTACTGTCAGCGCTGTTTCAAGTGTCACATACTCCAGATTCAGCTCTATTTGTTCCTCAAGCAGTGCAACCGCTTTTTCTGAGATCTTGTTTTGGTGCTGATATGCCAAAGACATATCTCCCCCTGAAACTGATTGCTGTGCCCAAAGAAACGGGCCTGCAAAATAGAAAAGGGTTGACAGCAAAACGAGACGAATGGTGTAGCTTTTCATGTTATTGCTCCTTGGTTTTGGTTAGGTTGTCGTATGGTTGAATTTCGCCTGACCCACTGTTTACCTGAAGTAACAGCGGGACTCTGCTACTTTTTTTTCACAAATGAATATTTTCGGTTTCCATGAAATAGCAGATCCACGCCAAGAGTAAGCGCCAATCCATCCAACACATCGCTCATGGGTAAACTGGAATCGATATCGGCTGTAATTTTTATGGCAGAAATGTCCTCTTCTATCTCTATAGAGATATTGTACCAGCGTTCAATCCTTGGCATAATCTCATTCAACTCTCTGTTATTGAACACCAGCCGCCCTTCTGTCCAGCCGATATATTCATCCAGGTTTTCGATCTCTTCCACATACGGAACCAGATCGCCAAAAATGACTCCTTTTTGTGATTCCGAAAGCAGAACTTCCTTTTTTTCACCGGGCTCAGCAGTTCCATGCCGCTGGCCAAAAAGTACCCGGCCCTCAGTTACGATGACTTCTACTCTGTTATTGGGATCCGGCCAGGCCTGTACGATAAAGCGGGTGCCAAGAACCTCCGTAAATGAAGAGGCTGAATGAACGATAAATGGTTTATCCGGATTATGAGCCGTTTCAAAATAAGCTTCCCCTTCAAGATAGAGCTCCCGGTTTTTCTCGTTATAACCGGCAGGAATTTCAATACGGCTTCCGGCAAACAAAACCAGTCTGGTCCCATCTTCAAGAATATATGTGGCCCGCTCACCATACATCGTTTGGATCAGTCTGCTTTCAGCCACTTCAGCTATCCCTGAAGGCTGTGAATGATAGTTCATAACAAAGAGAGCAGTAAGCAGTGCAATCAAAACCGTAGCAGCTGCCAATGTAGTCCAGCGGATCCACTCGCCTGCTCTTTGATGTTTTGGCAGTGACGTATGGCCTGTATTGAACGCTGCTGAGGCAGGATGTGAGTGAACTTCAGGTACTGTCCTGGTATTTTGATGCTCGCCGATTGACACTGTCAGTCTTTCCCAGGCTCTGTCTGCATCCAATGGGTAACTGATTTGCTCTGATTTGATCCAGATTTCATGAAGTTCTGATACAAGTTTCTCCCTTTCAGGAAACTCCCGGATCCATCTTTCCATCTTTTCCGCTTCCGGGGCGGTTAATTCACCGGAAAAATATTTTGCCAGCTGCTGCCAAAAAACCTGATTTCTTCTGTTCAATGCTATGTGCTTTTTATGATGCTTTCATAAATAACACACGACAGACTGGCTACTGTGACAAAACCGGCAAAAAATTTATTCCTGCAAGGGAAAGAAATTCGTGACTGGTGGTTACACAGGTGAGAAAATATTCATCGTAGAAAAGCGCTTTCATACCCTGTCAAAAAAATGTGGCGACTGATGTAGCAGCAACGTATGCAGAAAGGTACCGGACAAGATGATTTCTGAGTGTATATAGTGCCCGTCCCATCTGAGTGTTTACAGTATTCAGGGAAATATCCAGATGTTCGGCAATTTCACGGTAGGTTAAACCGCTTCTCCGGTTTAAAAGAAAGATTTGCCTGCAGCGATCCGGAAGGTTGTCTATCGCTATTTCTATTTGCTTCTGCAATTCAGAATCTGTGCCCGGTTCCGTTGCTGTTTCCGCAGAGCTGTTCTCTCTGAACACGGTGAGTATATTTTCACGATGTTCTGTCAAAAATCTTCTCTTTCTAAGTGCGTTGAGCGACTCGTTTTTAACTGCCTGAAACAGATAGGATTGTATAGTGCCTCCCGGATTCCACTCCTCCCTTTTCGACCAGATCCTCATGAAAACAGTCTGAATCACATCCTCTGCCGCTTCTTTTTCCTTCAAATAGCTATACGCATAGACATGCAGTTCCTGATAATAGGTTCGGAAAAGGAGTTCGAAGGACTCTTTGTGACTTTCAATCCGAATTCTCTGTAAGAGGGTGTCTTCTGAAACCTCCTGTATGTTACCGGGAGCATCAGTAAGGCATGTCTTGTTTACAGAAGATGTCTTCACAGGAAGTGGATCTTTATTTACGGGAACATGATGTTTATTTCCTTCAAACTAAAAAATAAACGGGCGGCAGATGTTACCAAATGGTAACCATTTTTTTACTGTACCTGTTCACTGTATGGTACAGGAAACACAACCCATTCGTCAGAATCTGCATTTCTTCCCAAAGATATCAGGATTGAACTCATAACCAAATATAAAAACCTGGCGGGGAGAGCTCTTCAGGCAGGTATAAAAAACGAACCAACAGAGCAAAACCCGTAACTCAGTTCGTGGGAAATGAAATCTCTGTCTTAGTCCAGCACAAACCGGAATGTTATGGTACCCCATTGAGGCTCCTGGGGCACGCCTGTCGGCAGGCGGGAAAAACGCCAGCTCCGAAGTGTTCGCATCACTTCTCTCTCCAACTCAGGATTCATTTTGCGCAGCGGAATCACTTGCCCAAGTGAGCCGTCCGGAAATACCTGAAAACGAATCGTGATTACAGCTTCTTCGTTGGTCTGATTCGAGGGCAGTGGCTGCAGCATAGGTGAACGGCTCAGTTCCCCCTCCCACTGCAGATCGTAGGGTGCTGAACGATCGGGTGTAAAACCTGTACCCTGATCCACATTCGGATTCCCCCTGGATCCGCGTATGTCCCCGCTTTCTGCCACCCCCTCTTCCACCCGCTCAGCTTCCTGAGCCATGGGCGGCATCTCTTCCTCCACGATATCTTCCGTCACCTCCAGCACACGCGGATCGATCACTTCCGTTACAGGGGTCTCCACAATATCCTCAGAAATAATCTCCTGCACCTGATCAGGCAGATCCACCGGCTTGGTTGTCTCTTCCATCGGGCGCTGCGGTGTTTCAACCGGGCGCGTCACTTCCGGATTCGGGCGCTCCGGGGGTTGCTGAGGCGGATTGGGCCGCGTTGCCACCTGTTCCCGCTGCACAGGTGCTCTCTCTGCAAGGGTACCGCTGCGAAACTCTCCCAGTGTGACCTCGATGTAGGCTGCCCGGTCTTCCAGTTTGAAATCTATGGTGTAGAGCAGCGCAATGAGCAGTAAAACCAGATGGATCGCAGCCGTGATTCCGGCTCCGAATCGGTTTTCATCATCCAGTTGTCTTTTCAGCCACTCTTTCATGGATCAGTTTCGCTCTGTCGCCATCACAATATTCATATTCATCGCGCGGCCAATATTCATGACCTGCACCGCATCGTCCACTCTGGCATCTCTGTCTGCCCGTATGACTAACGTGGCATTTGGCTTATTCTGATACACCTGTCTCAAAACAATGGAAAGATTCGCCCTTGGTGTCTGCTCCCCCTCTACAAAAAAGTCTCCCTGCGGTGTAATCGCCACGGAAATCTGATTCGCTTCTGTGGTGACACTCGACTGCGCCTGAGGTACATTTACGCGTATTCCGAAATTGGTTACAAAAGAGGAAGTCAGCAGAAAAAATATGAGCAACAGCAATATAATATCCGTCAGCGAAGACTGCGAAAACATGTAGAGCGGCTCTTTGATATTTCTACCTTCACGGAAATCCATTTCTCAGACCTCCGTCTTTTTCTTTGGTGCAGGAGTTTGCAACAGATCTATGAAATCTGCAGAGGCATTCTCCAGTTCAAATACCATACGATTGATTTTGCCCAGCAGATAGTTATAAAATCCGTAGGCGATAATTCCCACGATAAGCCCCGTAGCAGTTGTAATCAGCGCTTCCCAGATTCCGCCGGCCAGCACGCTCGGGTTCACATTTCCCTGCAGGGACTGAATATCCATGAAGGCACGAATCATCCCCGTTACAGTACCGGTAAAACCGATCAGAGGAGCTACCCCCGCAATCGTGGCAAGCCAGTTCATTCTCTTTTCAAGATGGAAAATTTCTTTTTTCCCCGCTTTCTGGATCGAACTTTCAATATCCGCGATTGGTCTGCCCAGGCGGCGTATCCCGGCTTTTAAGATCCTTGCCAGCGGCTTGTTATACTCTTCACAATACTGTATTGCCCGCTGCTGGCTGCCCGATTTCAGCAGTGTTTCGATGGTATTGAGGGTATTATTGATGTCCATCCTGGAATTTTCAAACGTTCTCCATCGCTCAGCAATCACGTAGATCGCAAGTATGGAGAGCACAAACAGGGGAATCATCAAAATCCCCCCCTGTGTAAGGATCTCCATAAAGGACATGGATGATTCCGCCTGCAACATTTCCATCAGGAGTGAGTCATTTTCAGCCACGGCAGACTGTAAAAAAAATAAGTAGATGATTTTCATGCGGGGTATTTCTGTAATTACTGTAGTCTTTGAATAAAGTTCTGGTCATTGTAGGGTGAAGGCAACTCCCGGGCGGCTAAAATTGCTTCATCAATCGTTGAAAACTGCCCGAGGCTTACACGCCATGTTTCGCTGCCACCCACTGTTCGGGTACTCACAAAAGCCCGGTATCCCTGTTCTGTAAACTGATTCACGGTTCTGCGTGCAGCAGCCTCGTTCGACATAGAGTGCACAACAATGGAGTAAACACGCCCCTGCAGAGATACTGCACTTCCGCGGAGTCCATAGCCGCTTCCGGTTGAAACCTGCGCCTGAACCGTTTGTTCCCGGGCGGGTTCTTGTTGCTCAGTATCGGGCAGAACGGAAACTTCATCCTCCTGTATCACAGCGACCTGATCCTGTTCTGCGACTGCGGGCACCTCCTCTTCAGTCAATACCGGTTCGGTAACCGATTCTGCCGTTTGAGTTGAGCGGAAATAGAAAATACCCGCAAGGATAAGCACCACCACCAATACAACTGCAACAAGGGGGCCACGCTTCGACTCTTTCGATTTTTTGGTATCAGCCATACGTTTACTGGGTTGCGTTGGTTTTTTAACCGGAGCTGCTGCCGTCCCGGCCTTCACCGGTTCTTTTTCTGTTTGATCGCTCACTCGTTTAGCGGCAATCGTTTTTGCCAGATTTTCAGAAGCCGTATCCTCATCTGCATCTGAAATCACGATCGAGGCGTCCCGCTCGGGTTTTAATTCGAGAGGTTTCATCCCCGCATACTTAAAACTGATTTCGGTACTTAATTCATCTGCCACTTCAAATTTCAAGGTGCCGTCCTGATCGAAATAGAACATTCCAAATTCCTTGATTTCAAGGGCTTTCCCTCTTCTTGCAGCATCCAGAATCCGTTCCACCAGCTGATCCAGCTGCTCTTCCACCACTTCTTTTTTCATGCTGGTTTTTTCAACCAAAAGCTCTACAAGTCGCTTTTTATCAATTTTCATCGGACACCTGAACTGTTGAGTTAAATTCCAGAACATCAGCCGGGGGCATCATCACCACCTTCCCGTTGCTGTACCGCTTCTGATGCTGTTGATAGTGCTTCACCTCAAATGTTCCGAGACCTTCCAGCTCCACACTGTTTTTTGCGATAAGCTGCTCGCGCAAAACATCCTTGAAGGCTTTTATAAATTCCGTTTCCATATTTTTATAATAGTATTGTGAGTCCTACAAAACCCTGAAAGCCTCGTTCCTGATACCCATTCCAGAGTTCATACTCCTCGTTCATCAGATTTAACAGCTTACCGTATATCCCATATCTGCCTGTTACCGAAATCTCAAATCTCGCTCCAATAATTGTATAAGCGTTCATGCTTTGTCCGGCCGGATCTTTTCTGCCGGATGTAAAGTCGGCCCATCCTTCGATCAACACCTCTCTTGCCGGCCTGAAGGAGACGGCTCCCTTGATTCCGAGTGTTTCGGTATAGGGAATGCGATCCCCTCCGCTAAGATTTGGGATCTGCCAGTAGGCATCGCCATTAATCCATAAAACCCCGGGATTCAGATCCTGAGAAAACGAACCATAAACCCGTATCTGAGTGGCATCAGCAAACAGCGCCTGATAATACCCCTCCGTAACCGCCGGCACGGATATTAACGGGGAGCTCTCTCTTACATAGTACAGATAGTTTTTCACATTTTGCCATGAGGCTCCTCCCAGAATCCTGGTACCAAAAAAGGGTTCTGTAAAGAGTTCTCCTCCGGCCATCCACTCAAACTGGTGCTCCAAAACTGAATTCAGCCCGAAAAACCGGTTTTCCTGAAGAAGCTCACCGTAACTGGTGTGAGAAGGACTACCCGAAAAGAAGCCGCGTACACCAAATCCTGTAAAAAATGTATGTTTCACCTCAACTTCGGGAGATAGATAAAATGTAAAATCATTCACTGCATCTGTAACAGCGCTGAAACCCAGCGAAGCCTTGATATCTGTCCGGTAATTGAGCAGCCGCTCATATGCGGCCGACAGTCTGTTCACGGTCCATAATTCATTCCCCCCGGAATCGCTGTTGATTCCGCCTGAGTATGACTCGAGCCGCAGCTTCTGAATCTCATTGATACGACTGCCAAGCCTGCTGTACTCACCATGAAGTGAAGCTCCCCATTCAGAGGCAGGAGCATTAAAATCAGGCAGATCTGAATTCAATTCAAACCGGTTGGTATAGCCATTCGCTGATATCCTGAGACCACTCAAAGATGTCTGCTCAACATCCAGTTCCGCCCCGCCCCTGAAGCCCGTCATTTCTACCCTGGTATCTGTATTCAGAAGCGCAGGATCTGTACTGCCGAGTTGCAGCATATGGTTGAAATCGGAAGTCAGGCCTGAATTAAACCTGAGAGTGGTTTTGTTTGAGAGCCTGTGGAAAGAGCGCACTGCTGTATCCAGGTATCTGTATGATGTGGTTACCCTCTCTTCATGCCCTTTACTCGACTCCAGTGAGAGAGAGCCCGAAATCCAGTTACGCTGTCCCAGGGAGGCCACGCCGTAAAGATCAGCCTCCGGGGAAATTTCACTTCCAATACCTGCTCTGAAAAACGCATTCCGGGGTTCCGCATATCCAAGCAAACGATATTCGGGGCCTTCGGGGCGCTCAAGCCTTCCAATGGGGAGATTTGCGGCGACGGCCTCACCCGATTCAAGAAACGGAATTCGGTTTGGATCGCGCTGAAAAACTCTCGGCCGGGGATTAAAGCCAAGGATCGGTTGCCGTCTCAATCCCGGAAAACGAGCCTGAAACTGACTTCGGATCTCAATATCCTGCGGATCTATTTCCGGCAGCAGAGACTGATCTGTTTCAGATTGAACCTGACGGGCATGCAGGTCCGGATCGCAGATCAGTACCAGGGAAAAGATCACAAGAAGCGGAAATAATCTGATCATTCTCACTATTCAGTCAGTAACGGGTTTATCGTACAAGGGTATAAGATACCACAAGTTTTGTGAATTTTTAAGTGTTTGCTTCTCAACTTCTTTTCATTCCTGAAGCTTTGTCTGCCCAGAGTATAAAAGGGGTTAAGAGTGTAATACTGATAAACGTAACTGCATGTACTACTGTAGCATACGTTAGTGCCCTGGCAAGTGGTATCTCGTACAGCAGCCACATGCTCTGCTGAATGAGAAGGTGGTAGGAACCGATAGCACCCGGAGTGGGTACAGATACTCCAACGGAGGAAACTACTGTGAGTACCACCGCGTCATTAAACGTCAGGCCGTAGATCTCCTGTAACGACAGCATATAAAACGGCAGATACGCCATCGAAATATACCCGAGCCAGATTGCAGCCGTGTAGAGTAAAAACTTCGGCCAGTGATTCACCCGTCTCAATGAAATCATTCCCTCACCAAAAGAGCGTCCGAACTTTACAATGCCCGAGAGAACAGCGTTCCGCACACTGATTCGGTTTTCTGCAAACAGAAGTAGCCGATAGAAAACCCAGAGGAAAATAAGTAGCAGAGCCATCACCACAGGGATCAGCACACTGTAGAAAGGATTCCAGGTATCCACTCCGAGCAGCTGGCTGATCAGCTGAGGGTCACTCACCAGCCAGATCAGGGAGAAAAACATCAGTGCAAGCATCACAAGCAGATCAAAAATGCGCTCTGCCACAATCGTTCCGATCAGGTTTCCGGCGTTTAACTCCTCCTTTTTTGCGAGGTAAACCGGTCTTGATATCTCCCCCAGGCGCGGAATGAAATTGTTCATGAAATAACCCAGCATAACGGCAGAGAAGAGTGTGATACGTGATATCCCTTTACCCTGTGCAGGCAACAGCATCCTCCATCTTTCTGCCCTCAGAAAATGACTTAAAAGAAGCATAACAATGAATCCAGGGAGCCAGCCATACGTCACCTCTCCTATCTGATTCCAGAGCTCAGCAAGATCCACAGTGCCAAATGCGATCCAGAGAAAAAAGGCTGCAAACAATACCGGTAATACCGTGTTGAGCAATCGTTTTTTCATGGGTTTTCATCCCGTAAGTCGATTCTTTCCGCATCTTCCGGATAGCTGAAAACGAAAAGTTGTTCATCCTCCCTCACGAACCGGCCGGAAGAAAACCGCGTGGTCAGGCGGTTTTCCACCTGGTCTACAGCTTCAATCTTCAATGGAATGCCATACCGGTCGAGAGTAATGTAAACCTGCTCAAAGAGTGAAAAAGGATCATTGGATGTGAGTGTAATCAGCAGCTCCCCGTTATCCACAGAGCGCTCGGATACCGAGAAGTGGTCATCCACACCCTGAAGCATACGTGATGGGGCAAAATCATCATCCTCTTCAACGTAGTCACTATAAATAACCCTGTTTCGTGAGGAGTCATAAACCATGGATAACTCACCATCCACAAGCATCCTGTTTTCTCCGCTTACCATTCGGTAGCGTGTCTTTCCTACATGAATTTCTCCCTCTGTAATCTGGTTTTCACCGGTGAACGCATCGTTGAATTCATGAATAAACTCAGCTGCAAATACCTGTTGCCGGTCAAAACGCTCCTTAAGAGCCTCAAATTGCGGGGCTGACTGGCTAATCAGCACAGAGGGGAACAGAAAGAGAGAGAGCAGCAGCGCTGCAGAAGCTGTTTTAAATTCCAAGTTCTCTGAATATTTCATCTAATTCCTCTTCGTCAGCGATTTTCACATCCCGTGCGGTACTCCCCTGAAACGGCCCAACAACATCTGCATTGTAGAGCTGGTCAATAATTCTTCCTGCACGGTTGTATCCGATTTTCAGTTTTCTCTGAAGCAGGGATACTGAACCCTGCTGATGCAGAACCACAACCTTCGCTGCTTCCTTGAACAGCTCGTCAATATCTTCAAGTGTACCGGAAGCACCTTCTTCTGTTTCTATCACCGGAAGAAGAAAAGGTTTCCTGTAACCCTGCTGACTCCCGATAAAGGCGGTGATCCGCTCTACTTCATCCGTGGAGACATAGGCGTTCTGAATACGTGTCATCCCCGCTCCGCCGGAGAAGAGCATATCCCCGCTGCCCACAAGCTGATCCGCTCCGCCCACATCGAGTATCGTCCTGGAATCGACCTTGGATGCTACCTGATAGGCGATCCGGGAAGGGAAATTGGCTTTGATTGTTCCGGTAATCACATTTACCGACGGCCTTTGGGTAGCAACCACCAGATGAATCCCGATTGCGCGGGCAAGCTGAGCCAGCCGGGCAATCGGCTCTTCTATCTGCTTTCCTGCCGTAATCATCAGATCGGCCAGCTCATCAATCACCACAACAATATAGGGCAGGTGCCTGTGTCCCAGTTCCTCATCCAGCTCGCCACTGTCAAATTTTTGATTATACGATTTCAGATCCCTCACCATCGCCATTTTCAGCAGATCGTACCGCTGATCCATCTCCTTCGTCACGCTCTGAAGAGTCTCAAGAGCCGCCGTCGTATCGGTTACTATCGGCTCCTCAGAGCCCGGCAGAACGGCCAGAAAATGATTCTGAATATTCCTGTAGAGAGAGAGTTCTATCTTTTTGGGATCGATCAGAACAAATTTCAGTTCATCCGGGTGACACTTGTAGAGCAGGCAGGTAATCACCGTATTGATTCCCACCGATTTTCCGGAACCGGTAGCGCCGGCAATCAGAAGGTGCGGCATCTTTGCCAGATCGATCATGAACACCTCATTTTCGATCGTTTTCCCAAGTGCGACGGGGAGTTCGAACCCTGTTTCTACAAATTTCCGGGTATTGATGACCGATTTGATAAACACCGTTTCCCGCGTTTTGTTGGGAACCTCTATTCCCACGGCAGATCTTCCCGGAATCGGTGCGATGATGCGAAGACCGTGTGCCGCCGTGGCCATTTTCAGGTCGTTGGAATAGCTCTCGATTTTGCTGATCTTCACATCCGGTGCAGGTTCGAGCTCGTAGAGTGTTACTGTGGGCCCTACAATGGCATTGATGGTGAGAATTTCAATTTTATGGCGTCTCAGCTTTTCAAGGATAATCTTTTTGTTCGCCTTGATCTCCTCAATATCCACTTCGTTCCCCTCGTTTGGGGCCGAGTCCAGCAGGTCAATTCCGGGAAATTTATACTTGATGACAGGCACCTCTTTTGCCTTTTGCTTATTTTGCCTGTCCAGCTCCTTTGCGCCCGCCTCTTCTTCCCCCTTGCCTACATATACTGATATTTCCACATCATCATCTTCAGAGTCCCCCGTGCCTGCCTCCAGCGGTGACGGGCGTTCAATAATCGCTCTCGGAAGGGCCTTTTCAAGCTCTTCACTCTCTTTTTGCCTGAGCCTTTCGCGCCGCTTCTCTTCCTCCTCCGAGCGCTCCAGAATCTCCTCGATCGGCTCTGCTGTTTCCCGGGCTTTTTCCCTTTGCTGTTCCGCCCGCTCCTTCCCGAGCTGATCGGCTCTCTGCCGGGCTGTTACAGCGGAAGAGTGATCGATACTCTCCTCATCCGACCGATCGCTCCACTCAGCCACACGGGCTTTAATCCAATCTACTGTTTTTTGGAGATCTCGATCCAGCGGAAGCAGCATCGACACGAAAAGCAGCACCATCATCATAATGATGGACCCCATATGGGTGATGTTGTACAAAATTCCCGCAACCGCAACACCCGAACCACCACTCCAGACCAGAAGCTCTGCTTCCAGGTGATTATGAAACCAGCCCATTATTGAGGAGACCAGCAGCAGCATCCACACTCCGTAGGCCACAGGCCAGATCAGCTCTGTTAAATCTTTTTGCCGGAAGATATACCACCCCATAAAAAAGAGAATGACAGGAAGCACGATACTGATATACCCAAAAAGTGTATGAACCAGAAAATAGGAGATATAGGCTCCTGCAGGACCCAGCCAGTTCTGCACTGAGAGGGTGGAACCCGAATCGAGCCGAAACAGCGAATCGTACGACAGTGACCGTGCAATGGCATAGTCGCCCGGATGATAGGATGCGATGCTGAGAAGGATCAGAAACGAAATTGCAATGGTGAGTATACCTGCAATCTCCATTTTTCTGGAGAAGCTGACGGCACTGAAACCATAATTTTTATTTCGTTTAGCCATTGGCCAGGGTGATCATTCCCTCATGTAAACAAGGTACGATGTCTGTGATATCCGTTTGACTGCAGTAGTCAATATCTTCCGGACCCGCCTGCTCCTTCAGTCTCTCTGCATGATTTGACTGATGAATTACCTCGGATAGCCGGGAACCGTAGGTTTTGTAGAGACTGTGGGCAATACGCACTCCGTCCCTTGCGGTTTCATTCAGTTCTTCCCCCAAAAGGTTGTAGAGAATATTTCCGGCGCAGAGCATATCTTCAAATGCGAGCCTTCCTTTCCAGCCGGCACAGACCAGCACAATCTCATTCGGCTGCTTTTTCAGCATCTCAGCCACAGCAGATACGTTCAGAAAAGAGCCGATACAGATCTGTGAGGAGTTAAATGTTTTTTTAATCGCCTTCGTCCCGTTTGTGGTGTTGAAGATGAGTTTTTTTCCCTTCACCACTTCGGGGGTATACTCTAGCGGCGAATTTCCGAGATCGTATCCCTCAATTTTTATCCCGTCTTTTTCACCACAAAGTAAATAGTAATCTGAATCTACATTCTGGGCAATCTTGCTGGCTTCTCCCATGTCTGCCACCGGGATTACAGCACTTGCACCATTCAAAAGCGCCGTAACAATCGTTGAACTGGCCCTAAGCACATCAATAACCACAACGGTTTTATTACGCAACTCTTCCTCCATAAATGAGTTTATGGAGAAAAAAACATCAATCGTTTTTTGGTCTGTCATCTGTTTGTTTATCAGTTCTTTTTTTTCAGGAACGGTGGTTTTTTTACCGTCGCCTTTGCACTCTTATTTCGGATATTGATGAATATCTCTTCATTTTCAACTGCCTTATCGATGGAAATATAACCCATTCCGATGGCTTTGTTCAAGCTGACAGAGTGCGTGCCGCTGGTCACAAATCCGATCTGTTCCCCTTCGCTGTTTTCAATAGTGTATCCGGATCGGGGAATATTTCTCGGTTCAGATACTTCAAAACCCATCAGTTTGCGGTCCACTCCCTTCTCCTTCTGCTCAATAAGCCTCTCCCTGCCGATAAAATCTCCTTTTTCCGGTTTTGTAAGCCATCCCATCCCGGCTTCAAGTGGTGTGGTATCTTTGGTGATATCATTTCCATAGAGGGCATAACCCATCTCAAGGCGCAGAGTATCGCGCGCACCGAGTCCGGCAGGCAGCAGCTCCTCACCTCCTGCATCGGTCAGTGCATCCCAGATCCGTTCGGCATCGGTTTGTTCTGTATCAAAATAGAGTTCAAACCCTTTTTCCCCGGTATATCCCGTGGCAGAAATAATTACACCCGCCTCACCCGCAACACTCCCGGTCGTAAATGTATAAAACCCTATGCCTTCTACATCCACTTCCGTCAGTTTCTGCAGAATGGCGGCCGATGCCGGACCCTGCAGTGCAAGAAGTGCCGTCTTGTCAGACCGGTTTACAAGTTCGGCATCGTGCTGATGATGCTTTGAAATCCAGTCGAAATCCTTTTCGATGTTGGAGGCGTTGACAACCAGCATATACTCATTTTTCCCAAGCATGTAAACCAGAAGGTCGTCCACAATACCGCCATCCTCGTAGCACATCGCTGTGTACTGCGCCTTCCCTGTCACGAGTTTCGACGCGTCGTTAATGGTTACTTTTTGGATCAGATCCAGCGCCCCCTCTCCTTTCAGGAAAAATTCACCCATATGCGAAACGTCAAACAGGCCGGCTTTTTCACGTACGGCAGTATGCTCCTGTTTAATTCCGCTGAACTGAACTGGCATCTCAAACCCGCCAAAATCGATCATTTTTGCTCCGGCTTTTGTCTGCTTATCGTAAAAAGGTGTTCTTTTCAGCATCTTACTTCAATTTTTTAATTCATCTTTTTCGGTTTCAGCTGCAGTCCCCGGTTCAGCCAATGAGTTCCGTCGGTAAGCAGGTATTCGATTTTCCCAGAGGCAGTCTCTTTTTCCGGTTTTCAAACAGTCACGAAATATACTACATCCTTCGCTGAAAGTATAAACCGATCTCTTTCACATTCTGATAACCTACTGCTTCAGACATTGTTCCTCTTTTATGGAAGGGGCTTTGAAAAACCAGGAGTCTTGTTCAAGATCAAGGCGGAAGCAACTTTAAAACCGCTGCCTGTTTACCAACTGTGAGGATGTTAACGTTGCGACAGCGAAGATAGTTGGCAAAAGAACAGTTTTTCAAAGCCCTCATGAAATGTAAAGCCGTTCCCGGACGTTTATATAATCGTTTAAATTGCCTTGAAATCTGACTATCTTCACACAGCGCTAATTTTACTCTTTTATCTTTTGATTTATGTCTATTCACAAAGAACAGATTCGCAGTGCACTCGGCTATGTAATACATCCCGGGTACAAAAAAGACCTGATTACACTCGATCTTATACAGGATCTGATCACTCAGGATAAATTTGTCTCCTTTACCCTGGAACTCCCAAAAAAGGATGATTCGCTTGCCTCTAAACTGAAAAGTGACTGTACAGCGGCTATACAGAAGTATGTGGATCCCGATGCCGTACTCGATATCACAGTGGGCATCAACATCTCCAGGCAGCGTGAGCTGGAAGGAGAGGATTCAGCACAAAAGCCGCCTCAACAACCGCAGCCGGAGCCGGTTTTGGCAGGTGTAAAGAATGTGATTGCTGTCGCTTCCGGAAAGGGCGGCGTTGGTAAATCTACCGTGGCGGCTAACCTGGCCGTAGCTCTTGCGCAGACCGGTTCCAGGGTTGGGCTGCTTGATACAGATATTTACGGGCCAAGTGTACCCACGATGTTTGGCGTAACAGAACGGCCCAATGTAACGACTCAGAAGAAACTGGTTCCTATTGAGAAACACGGTGTTCATCTGGTCTCCATGGGCTTTCTTGTGGATCCGGATCAGGCGATGATCTGGCGCGGCCCCATGGTTACCAGTGCTGTAAAACAGTTTATGCAGGAAGTTGCATGGGGAGAACTCGACTACCTGATCCTGGATCTTCCTCCCGGCACCGGGGATATTCAGCTTACGATTGTGCAGACTGTACCGCTCACCGGCGCCGTGATTGTCTCCACACCACAGGCTGTGGCTCTCGACGATGTCAGAAAGGGAGTGGCCATGTTTCAGAAAGTGAATGTACCTGTGCTCGGGGTGATAGAGAACATGGCCTATTTTGTGCCTGACGATCAGCCTGAGAAAAAATATTATATCTTTGGCAAACACGGTGCAAGACAGCTGGCAGAACGGCTCGAAGTGCCTTTTCTGGGTGAAGTTCCTCTCCGGGAACAGATCCGTGAGACCAGTGACTCGGGTACTCCTGTCGTTGCTGCAGATCCTTCTTCACCCTCAGCAATCAGGCTGAAAGAGATCGCAAACCGGATACATCAGGCTCTCGCTTTGCGTAATGCAGAAATGCAGCCAACCAAAAAGATTGATATCAAAATCAGGCCCTGATCTGATGCAGCTTATTTAGCAACATGACAAACGAGAAGAAAAAAGGCTCCCTGAAACGATCCCTGATCGAGTGGGGGCTGCTCATCGGTGTGGCACTGTTTCTCTATCTGATGGGATGGCATACCCAGGTGATCGGCACCATGCAGAGAGGTCTGCTCGCTACCGGACTCATCAAACCAACAGTTCCGGAATTGACTGCCAATTTCCCGCCGGCGAGTCCGGATTTCTTTTTTGCCGATCCAGATGGCGTTGTCAGATCTCTGGGAGAACACAGGGGTGAAGTTGTTTTCATGAACATCTGGGCAACCTGGTGCCCCCCCTGCATCGCTGAAATGCCTTCCATTCAGGCTCTCTACGACCGTATCGGGGAGAAGGAGAACGTCCGTTTCCTGATTGTTTCCGTGGATGAAGATTTTACAAAAGCGGAGCAGTTCATGGAGCGAAGAAACTTCAATCTTCCGATCTATCACTTCAGATCGCGGGCTCCCGGCACCTACGACAGCAGCGTGATTCCCACAACATATGTGATCTCACCTGACGGACGGCTGGCTCTGGAAAAAAGAGGCCTGGCAAAATATGACACCAGGGAGTTTGAGCAGTTTATTCTGGATCTCTCCGGAATCTGATCAGCGGAAATAGAGTAGTTTTCCGGATTCGATGCTGCTGTTCACAACAATTCTGTAGATGTAAACCCCGCTTGAGAGCCCGCTTAAATCCAGTTCCAGGCGGTATCTGCCTGCAGTTTGACGCTCATGCACAAGTGATCTGACATGTCTCCCCTCTGCTGTGTAAAGATCGAGCTTCACATCCGAATCTTTCGCAATCGCATAGGAGAGGGTTGGAACCGAACCGGATGAAACAATCGGATTTGGAAAGCTTTGATCCAGCTGAACCACCTGCTGCTCTCTCAAAGCCTCACCGTAAAGCTCTATCCACAGAGGTGAAGGAATATTTTTTGCATTGTGCTTTAACCTCAGCCGGGACTGCCGGATCCCCGCTTCATCCGGAGAAAACCGTACACCCATCTGAACAGAGGCTCCCGGCGGAACTGTAAATTCAGATTCAGTTAGCAATTCAAACCCTGATCCATCCATTTCCGCTTCAATACGAAGCAGCTCATCCGCAAAGAACTCATTTTCAAGAAACAACCGTAAATCCTGCTGTCCCCCCGCCGGCAAAACGCCAAAATCGAGAAAATCGCTGTCCGTTTTAACAGAAGCAAACGGTGAAAGATAGATCAGGCAACCCTCCCCAAGAGGCCAGCCTGTATCGCGCAGCAGTCCGCAAAAAACAGGACCCGGGGTATGTATTGCGAAGGCACGATCGATTCGCGGACGCATCAGGGCATTGCCCGAACCGCTGAATGTTTCCTGATCCAGATGTGAATAGGAGGAGCCTCTCCTGTACTCCTGCGGTGTATATAGCCGGGCCCCCGCCTCTTCATCACCGGCCAGTGTGCTGCGCACCTCATCTCCGGCCAGAAAGAGTCCGCCCCGCCTTCCTGTCAGTGCCTGGAAAAGTGCCACAGACGGATTTGGATAAATCGATGAGTTCAACATATCATTATGGCTTCCATCTTTAACAAACCGATCAAAAACAAAGGGAACAGGGGGCTCTCCGGCACCCCAGAAAGCACTCTCATCCTCATCTTTGGCGGCAAGGCTGCCGATAAAACCCAGGCCGTGACCCATCTCATGAAGAACCACGGTAATGAAATCGATGAGCCCTTCCGATGGACTGGCATCTCTTCCGAAATACCACTCCCCGAAGGAGCAGTTAATATTTACCCGAATATCAAAACTGAGATCATCATTCAGCTGCTCCCGTACAGGTTCACCGGTCATGGCTGTGAGCTGTGCAACAGAGTACCAGGTACCCGGAACACCCACACCCGGTATCTGAACAATTCGGGTCGGACCGGCACTCCCCAGTGTAACTCCATCTTCTGTTTCGATTGATCTCCAGATTGCCTGAACCCGAATTGGTACTGTTGAGTGAAGATGAGCTGACCAGATAGCCATAGCATATTCAAACGCTTCAATCGCTTCCTGCGGCCAGCCTGCGGGTGAGCAAGGATTCGCAAGATCTGTTGAATACCCGACCTCAAACAGAGAGGCCTGCTGTTTCATCACCGCTTCTATTCGCGGATCCGCCCCGATGTAGAAAAAAGCATTCAGATCTGTAGGGTCAAGCGTACAAATTTCACCGGTATCCGGAACAGGACGGCTCCGGATCTCATGGAACGGATGCTGGGCAAAAATGGCTTTTGCATCCAACAGTAAAAATACGATCAGGAAAATTGAAATTCGACCGGTAATCAGACATCCTTCAGCAAGAAGCTGCCTGAGCCTGTCTTTTTCCCTTCGGAATACGTTTCTCATTAAGCAGTATGGTACATTATTCAGGAAAGATCCACTGTTTTGCAGGATTGAATCAGATCCAATGTAATGAGAAAGATTCACCAATAAAAAGCTGCTTACACCTTACAGACCGATACTCTCTGTTGAAAATGCAGACTGAAAGCCGTGTGGGGATTTTTAACGACACAATATGTACATTACCCGGGGGCTTTGTAAAACTGTTCTTTTGCCCACTATCTTCGTTGTCGCAACTTTAAAATCCTCACGGTTGGCAAACAGGCTGCGGTTTTAAAGTTGCTTCCTCCTTGATCTTGTGCAAAAACTCCTGGTTTTCAAAGCCCCCTGCTCCTGAGTACTGATCCATTGATTCCTGTTTTCACAAAAACAGGTTTTTTGCAAACCCATAAATTTTGCCCAAAAACGCCTTGGTAAAGAGAAGCCTCCCGACCCGTATAACCGGATTGATCCTTTTCATTTTTGTCTGTTTTATTACAGCCTGGGCCGGCGCTCAGGTGTCGCCGGGTGTGGCTCCGATGGATTGGTACATGTCGATCGAAAAGCCTTCCTGGAATCCGCCGGGATGGGTGTTCGGTCCCGTATGGAGTACGCTCTATCTGCTAATGGCTGTCGCTGCCTGGAGGGTGTGGGTGCGCTATGGTTTCCGGGGGGCAGCTGCCGGATTGAGCTTCTTTTTTATTCAGCTGGTTCTCAATGGACTCTGGTCTCAGATTTTTTTTGGGATGCAGCTGATCGGCTGGGCTTTTGTGGAGCTTCTTTTTCTGCTTGCGGCAATCATCACCACCACCTTTCTCTTCTATAAAAAAGACCGGATAGCTGCCTGGCTGCTCTATCCCTATATTGCCTGGGTATCGTTCGCCGGATATCTGAATTTCACGATCTGGACCCTGAATCAGGCCTGAAACGCCGGGAATTAATCACTCCTCTGAATCTGTCAGAGGGGTTTGCTGACTAAAAACCGTTTGGGAATCCATAACACCGGCTGAAAACAGAATGCCGGTCAGCAAATTACCTGCAGGGTGCGTTGCTGAGAACCGCACCTTATACGGGACAGAAGAGCTCCACCCTTATACACCGTGCCATCCTACTTGATCACAGCCATTCTCTGCACATCCATCACATCGCCGGCAATAAACCGAACCAGGTACGTTCCCGACGCGAAGTTGTTTGCATTCATCTGCAGAAAATAGACTCCCGGCGCCTGCTGCTGGTTTACCATTACAGCGACCCTTCTCCCGGCCATATCATACACATCCACCAGTACATCCCTCTGATCCGAGAGCTGATACCGTAAGGTGGTGCTGGCATTGAATGGATTTGGATAATTGGCGCTCACCAGGGTTTCGCGTACTTCTGTTGTGAACCCGGCTGGTGCACTCCAGCCGCTCTCTCCGCCAATATTGCTCGCCTTCACTCTCCAGTAATAGATTTTGGCAAACTCAAGTGGTGATGAGGGCGTAAAAATCGCCTCGGATGCAGATCCCTCAACCGATACCGTTGTGAAGGTCCGGTCATCTGAGATCTGGATCGTGAATTCAGCTGCCCTGGCACTGGGCTCCCAGGTAAATGATGTTCCGACAGGCACCTGTGTGGCTCCGTCAGCAGGGGTGTTGCCGGTGGTGCTGAGCACTACTGTTTCCGGCCGCTCGATAATCGTTGTAAACTCCCAGACCGGACTCCATTCGGTGGTTCCTGCCGGACCCGTTGCCCTCACTCTCCAGTAGTAGGTGGTGGAAAAATCGAGAAGCTGGGAGGCATTGAACTGCGAGATGGTAAGATCCCTGTCAATCACCCGGTTTGAAAACTGCGGATCTGTGGCCACCTGAAGCCTGTAACTTGTGACTCCGGATATCGGTTCCCACTGCAGATCCACGGCCGGCCTCAGATTGGTACTCCCGTTGGCCGGTGCCAAAAGTGTGACCGCATCGGGGATGCCGATAGCGGTTGTGAAACGGTAGTTCGGACTCCAGCTGCTGTTGCCGGAAGCTCCCACTGCACGCACCCGCCAGAAGTAGAGGGTCTGAAAATCGAGGTTTTGAGGGATCTCAAATGTGGTTTCCGTCACGATTTCATCGATCGTAGCAAAGGTGTGTGTAAACTCTTTGGAAACCTGGATCCGGTATTCCTGTGCCCCTGCTACCGCATCCCAGGCAAGCTCAGGGGTGCGGTTCTGGTTTTTCACACCGTTGGCCGGAAGTGCCAGCCGCGGTATGGGAAGCGGCCCGGAATCCCGAATCAGAAATTCACAGGCAGGGCCAAGCGGCCAGCCCATTCCTTTCAGCATGCCGCAGAATACGGGTCCCGGACTGTGGACAGCAAATGCGCGGGGAATCTGCGGACGCATCAAGGCGTTTTGACCGGAACCCCCCTTCGTGCTATCCGGGTGGAAGTAATTCTGATCGAGATGGGAAAAACTGGATCCTCCCTGAAAAGGATTGGGTGCGTAGAGCGGAATCCGCCGGTTGGCCAGGGCCCCCTCTGCATCAACAGAGCCAAAAAAGACACCCCCTCGCTGACCTGTCACCGCCGAGTAAAGAAGCGTGGAGGGGTTGGGATAGATTTCCGTATCGATCAGGTTTTCAAAATCGCCGTCGAGGGCAAACCGGTCGTAAATGATGGGAAGTAAGGGAGCATTCACAAAAGCTCTCAATCCCCAGTCCGCAGTGCCTGCTCCGGTGCTCGGACTCGGCCCCACGGTACCCACAAACCCGATGCCGTGGCCAATCTCATGCAGCAGTACGGTTACCATGTCGATCAGGCCGCCCGGTGTTACGGCATCCGTTCCATAATACCAGTCGCGGAATTCACAGTTCATATTTACGGTGATATCATACTCCACACCAAACTGCTGTTTATAATCCACCCCGGCAATGGCACTCGCCTGAGCTAT
This sequence comes from Balneolaceae bacterium, assembly GCA_007693745.1. Lineage (GTDB taxonomy): Bacteria > Bacteroidota > Rhodothermia > Balneolales > Balneolaceae > Rhodohalobacter. The sequence continues at coordinate 4,977 of REDA01000045.1, read as the reverse complement.
CGGGTACCAGGTGCCGGGAATAATCCCCGAACCACTGGTGAAAGAGACCACACGGGTGGGGCCGGCACTCCCGAGCGTGTTACCCCCGAGGGCACGCCAGTTTGCACTGATCCCGATGGGGATCTCGGAAGAGAGGTGTGCGGACCAGAGGTCGATGGCGTACTCAAACGCCGCTTTGGCTTCCTCCGGCCACTCTGCTCCGTCACAGTTATTCAGATAGGTTATATCAAAGGTGGCACCTCCCGTGGCAGATCGGGGTTTCGCAGCCATATCAAATGGTCTGAAATAGAAATTGGCATCGTGATCCAGCGGTTCCAGAGTACAGATTTCTTCCAGCTGAGCCGGTTCGATCACGCGAACCTGATCCACAATATGCTGCTGTGCCTGTAATGTAACAGAAGTAAACAGCAGAAAGAGAACCGGCAGAAAACGTTTCAGGGAGTAATCAGACATAAAAAAATTGATTGATTCAGAACAGAGCCTGAGAGGCCATTCACTATGTATCAGGGTAAGTTACTAAAAATGATCTTTTATCAGAAAATCTGAAGAGTCAAACGTTAAGATTGATAAAAAAAGGCCTGAAACAGACTCCTGATTTTTTGCAGGAGCTGAGCCGGGACAAAATTAAAATTCCGGTTGATTCACTCCACTTTCGGGCCATCAGGGGTCATTGAAAGTCAGGATTGTCTTTAAGATCGTGACAGAAACAATTTTTTAAACCACAGCCTAATCAGGATATGCAGGCAGTTCAAAGTTGCGGGAACAAAGGTTCCCGGCCAAAGAACGGTGATACTCTTTCTCTGAAAATATCAGGAAAAGCGGTCAGCAAGCCTGTTGATCAGGTAACCGCTCTCGACAAGAGCCTGAGAGGCAAACTTGCCGAAGTAATCGGTAACCGCTTCAAACTCCTTGATAAAAGCCTGTTTATCATCCTTTTCCACCATCTCCATCAAATTTTTCTGATGATTGAAAAAGGAGAGTAAAAGATCGCGCCGTTCCTTGTTTGAAAAAACGATATCGGCATAAAGTTCGGCATCCTGTGCAAAAATACGGCCGGTCATCATCAGCTCAGCTCTGTAGATCGGGCTGGAGTAGTCGAGCATTTCGGCCGGATTCAGATCAAACTCTTTCATAAAAGAGCCGTGGAGCAGTGCCACAAAATGGCGCAGTCCCTGTACAAGGTGCATCACATAATCGTGCTTTACCGGATCTGCATCCATCGTTCGCATTCCCCAGAGCATGCACTGCTTCCTGAACCACTCAGCGGAATCCGCATCCCTGCCGTTGCAGAATACCATCAGCTGCTTCGAGAGATTCGGCACATCGGGTCCGTGCATGGGGTGAAGCCCAATCACAGGCCCGGGGTGAGCCTCCAGCATAGCTGCAAGAGGTTCGCTTTTGTTGCTTGTAAAATCCGCAAGGATGGTTTTCTTCTCAAGCCGGGATGCCAGACGTTTGATCACATCGGGGGTGATGTTGATCGGTACGGTTACAATCACCATATCCAGTTTCGGGGCAAGTTCCTCCAGCTGGTACCAGTTCCCCTTGTCGATGCTGTAGGCATGATGGCCGCTCTGTTCGGTAAACCTGCGGTAGAGCCTGCCCATGCCGCCTTCACCGCCCACATAGAGAATATGTTTAGGTTCGTCAGTTGCACGGGGAAACGTTTGGGATGACTGCGTAGCTCTGGAAGCGGCCATAATCATCCGGAGAAAATCCTCAGCCCATTCAGGATCGAGGCCGCGGGCAACAGCTTTATCCCGAAACGACTCCGTTTTCTCGATCTCCCGTTTTGCCACAAATACCGGCAGCTGCTGCTCCACTTTCCGTTTGAGAACATCCTGCACCACCTCCTTTCTCTGGTACAGCAGATCGAGAATCTGTTCATCAATCCGGTCGATCTGCTGTCGCTGTTTTTTTAAATCGGGCGGTTTACTCATGGTATAAAATCATTTTTTGTCTGTCCATCGCTAACGGATTAATATACGGCTCATCTGCTCCTGTGTAAAAAAAATGTAAGCTGTCAATTTTCGCTTCACGGTTCATCACTCCACTGTCGCTCCGTGAGATAAATGAGGAGCGCTGCATTCTGAATCACTTTTACTCTCTGACTTTTCAGATTTGCCCCTCTGATTCAGCTTTATTATTCTGTACTGTGAAAAACCTCAAAATAAATTCCTTAGTAATGATGTCTCAAAGAAACAGATTCAAACCAACGAACCGCCTCTTCAAAAACTACCCCACTCTGCTTTTCATTCTGTTACTGGGCGTTTGGATGGTGTCCTGTGATTCATCGACATCACCTTCATCTGATCCGGATGATATTCCATCAGACCCATCCATAGAGGCTGAGGGATTCAAGGGTGAGCTGGGAACTGAAACAATCTATATTTCCGAGACTGTGGCTGAAAGCAGTTACCTGAAAGGTGAAAGTGATCCGGATCAGCATGTGTACAGTTTTGATGCAGAATCACTGGCCGAAGCAGGCATCAGTCTTGTGGCAGGAGAAATACTGCTCATTCATGGCACGACACTTCGAAGAATCTCTGAAGTGAGTGAGTCGAACGGCATCATAACCGTAAAAACCGGTTTTGCCTCTCTCAATGAGGCGTTTGAAAATGCGGATATCACCTGGGACAAACCGCTGGAATTCACCAGGGAAATTTTAGAAGAAGCGGTTTTTGAATTTATGGGAAAAGAGGTCAGCCCCAAACTTGAATCGATGTCTCAGCATGGTGATACCCTCTCCTTTGAAATGAAAATTGAACAAGGGGACTGGACCGTAGAGGCAAAGATCAGCTCTATTCAGCAGAGAAGAATTCAGTTGATAATACTGCCCAGATACAAAATTCAGCAGGGCAATACCAGTGCCAGCGGAGCATTCCGCTTCGAAACTGAAATCGGGGATCTCTCCAATGAAACAGATATTCGAATACGGAATCACGAAACCGAATCATTCACGTATCGCAACAAAAACCTCGGGGGCACTGTTGATTTTCAGTTTGCAGGAGCCGGGGGAACCGGTCCGAACTTCGTTTATCCCGACCCTTCTCAACCTGCCGCCCTTCGGATCAGGATTCCTGCTACTGCAGGGCCGGTACCGGTGATCATCAGTGTGGGCGTCCGTTTCGTGGTAAGAGTGCAACTGGGGCTCGATTCAAGTGCGCATATGCGAACCTCCATGCGTTATTCCGGTGATGCCGGCTTCGAAATCGACGGCCTTGATATCGTCCCTGTCAGCGACATTGATGAACCGTTATTTGAGCCCGCCATCGGAAACGCTGCCGGCAATCTCGGGGTGACCGTTGATGCACAGTATGGCGTCGGATATCCTGATATCTCACTGGAACTCTTCGGCAATACGATCGTCCCGTTTATACGTCCTGAATTTTATGTTGGTGCAGCGCTCACATGGGGGCCACTCTGTACGATGCTCTCCAGGAGATTTGAAGTCAATGCCGGACTCGATCTTCGGTTTCTTGGAAAACAGATCACCGGATGGTCACATCAGTTTATAAGATCTGAACTGAAGCACTACTCTCCTGAGGGATGCGGAGGTTCCGGTAAAATAATGCCCGATCCCTTCAGCATCAGCTCTGCGATAAGTTCACTTGAAAACCGGATAACCATGGAGCCTCTCTTTTAACTCAAAGCGCTTCACAAGACCCGTGAGAATGGTCAGATTATGATCTGGTGGATTGGGAGAGATGCTTTCGCCCAAAAGACTTATCGCTGCGCGGGATAAAAGAGGAGCGCTTCGCGGGATAAAAGAGGAGCGCTGCGTTCCGGATCACTTTTGTTGGGTGCTTTGCACTCCGCTATCGCTTTGCGGGGATCCCTTCGTTCGGAGTCGTATCCCGATTTTTCGGAGCCTTTTTCCTTGCGAAAATGGCGAGAAACCACAAACAGGGAAACCCGTAGGAACTTCTCACATCCAATTTTCTATTTTATAACATAAGCAGAGACAATTATACACCAAACCAAAATTAAGAGGTGTCTCCATGAATACCCTGTTTACACACGCTCTGGTAGCACTGGATCTCTCGGAAGCCAGTGATCTTATCGTAAAAACAGTGCCCCATTTCAAAGAGTTTGGAACCCGTAAGATCACTTTGGTTACCGTTGTATCCGTTCCCTTTACAGGTGAACGTACAGAGTTTAACATTGACGATCACAAGCAAAAACTGGATCAATACAAAAAAGAACTGGAGCAGTATGATCTCATTGTGGAAACGGAGGTAAGAGCCGGGACCTATTTCTATGCTCCTGCTGAAATTCTCACAGCTGCTGCTGAAAGAGCTGCTGATTTTCTGATCATAGGCAGCCGCGGACAGAGCAAAGTACAGGAATTACTGATCGGCAGTACCGCTACTGAGGTGCTTCAGCGCTCACTCCTGCCCGTTTTTTTGATCAATATTGACATGAAACAGGATAGTGAAGAGAGTGAAAAGCGATCTCTTTATGTGACACAGCCGGTTGAGGATGCCCTGAACCATGTATTGCATGCCACTGATTTTTCAGATACCGCCAAACGCGCATTTAATGTGGTCAGAAATCTGGATGAAAAAGGGAACGTCGGGAAGATATCCCTTATACACGTTCAGGGAGACCACGCCATTGCACTTAAGGATCCTGCCAGTCTGGAGAGGCTGAATGAACAGACACTTGAACAGCTCGAAGAGTTGCGCAACGAGCTCTCAGATAAAACCCGGAATGATTCGGAAATCATCATTACCTACGGCACTCCCGGACGGGAAATCATACAGGCCATTGATCAGAATGGTGTGACCCTGGTTGTGATGGGAAGTCAGGGGCGCGGTTTTGTGGAGGAATTTTTCCTGGGCGGAGTCAGCACTCAGGTGACCCGCTACAGTAAGGTTCCGGTACTGCTGATTCCGGCGGAAAGAGAGGGGTAGTTGAGGTTGAGATTGAGGTTAAGGTTGAGGGCGCTTCGCGCGTTTTGGGTTTCTGGTTTCT